>JAITNQ010000273.1 GCA_031290435.1 Candidatus Symbiothrix sp.
AAGCGGTCTGCTTCCCTGTCGTAAATGTCATTGAAACAATAAATGGAACTTGCTGCAAACGAAAAAGCAAAGAATGAAACCAGACAGTTGCACAACATAGCGACATTCCATAGCTGTCCATTAAAAAACAAGGGCAAAAAGATAAATGCATTTTTTGACCATTGCAAAGGACGAAGGAGCTGAAGTACTGCTTTTGAATTCATAAATAAATCTAAATTTAATTTAAGAAAAAGTCTCTAAATAAAATGACAGGTTCAGAAAACAACAGGAATATCCGATAGACCATGGTACTCATCCAAATAGTTTTCAGCGTGAAACCGCTATACGATATTCCAACTATTAACATTAAAAAAGCGAGTGTTGTCTTAGATGGCGGTAAAACCAAATCAAACCCTTTATTTATTTTTTTGATTAATTGAACCGGTAATACCGGAAATAAATTTGCCAATACATTTTGGGGTACCATCAGGAACAAAGCAAAAGAACTTGCCGTCAGGTAAAAAAACAATCGTATATAATCAATAGACAAACAAACAAAAAGCGGCGAAAGGCACAACAATTGAAAACAAAGAATGGAAGATAGAATTGTTCTGTCATTTTCAGTATAAACCTCCGGCCGTTTTTTGAAAACGGAGAAAGCATTTGTGGAAATATAATAAACTACAGGAAAAACGATGAGCCAATACCAAATGGATAGAATATAAAATTCTTCTAACAAAAAATTAATTCTGAAATGAAAAAATAGTGTATCTATACCTGGCCAACCGATAGCATCAACAGCGTTATTACCCGGTATTCTTATAATCTCTTTACCGGAAATAGCGCTCCATGAATCCCAAATAGCTTGCACAGTTGTTTGATCGCCATGATTAACCGTAACCAACAGAAAGGTAAGAATGCTGGGGAATAAAACAGCTAAAGAGAATCCGATAGAAGCATATATTTTCCTTTTTTCATGAAAAAAATTAAATAACAACAAAAACAAAACAGGCAAAGCAAAAAAAGCAAAAACCTCATGTGTCAGAATAATAAAGATAGACAATAAATTAATAAGGAGTATCTTAAGCCAAAAGGGAAGTCTCTTTTGGATATAAACCATAAGAATCAAGATAAAAAAACCTACCATCAGAAAATCTTTCCGTATCCACACTTCCGACATAATGATTCCTCCACAAAAAAAACATAGCGGCAAAATATACAATGTATATCCTTTTTTTAAAAAAGATATAACAAAGAATAAGCAAACCGAAGTACAACAAATTAAAGATAGCACCTTAATTGTCCACACGATATCAATGCCGAAATGTTTAACAAAAAAGAACAGTAGCTCTCCTAATAATCCTCTTCGAACAAATCCACCTTGATAATTGATTAGAAACTCAGAGATTTGCCACGAACTATAGTCATAAGAGGAAAACAAGTTTATAAAAAATATGGATAATAATGAAAGAAGAAATAGTACATAAAGTATATTCAGAATTTTCAATCTTAAATTTGTTGCGTTCATTTTGATCAATTGTTTAAAGTATCTTTATTATTTTGAGATGAGTAAATCAAGGATCATAGCTGTGACTTTCTTCACTCAAGGCTCTATCAGTTCTCAAGCTCAATTCGCTCATCATCAAACACGATTCAAAGGTACAAAAAAAATCATTTTCTTCCTAATCCAATTATCTGCAATTTTAACGCCATCCTCCCTGACTACTACCAGTAGCCGCCTGAAAAATATAAAAAATCACATTCGATTGAATCACCTCAAGTCCACAAATACTTTCTAAAGAATTTTCGCGTGGCAAAAGTACAGAGAATTTCTTAAAAAACAACACTTTTTTGAATATTCTTTCGTAAACCAATAAATTTTAATTCAACTGTGACAAACAGACTCTATCCCACTTGCCCCAGACTCAGTGTAGTCTCCCTTGTCGGTAGACACGCACCGCAGCTCAGTGTAGTTTCCAGACCATAGCCGAATGGTGTTCGGAAGATTTTTCTATGTTAATTGTATGCTATTTCACAACGATTGGAAAATTTCACCAACGAGATAGGCGCATAGCGCCGCTATTTTTGTAGCCGGGTGCGTAAGCGCCCGGTTACAATGTGCACAACCTAACCCGGAGCAGCATAGCTGCGACACTGTTTATATTGCTATAATTGAAATTTGGTATTATCTTTCCTATTAATTCTGAGACTGAAATCGCCGGATGTAATCCCTATATTACAAAATGTCGCAGCTACGCTGCTCTGGGTGGGGTTATGACTATAAAACCGGGCGCTTACGCACCCGGCTACAAAAATAGCGGCGCTATGCGCCTAACACGTTTGTGAAATTTTTCAAACTTACAACAGCTTGTTGCGAAAATATTCAGCCGGTTGTAAGCTTACAATGGGTTGCTGCAAAAATTTTGAAGTCATTGTAGCCCGACAATGGGTTGCTGAAATATTTTTGAAGTCATTGTAGCCCTACAATGAGTTGCTGAAATATTTTTGAAGTCATTGTAGCCCTACAATGAGTCGCTGAAATATTTTTGAAGTCATTGTAGCCTTACAATGGGTCGCTGAAATATTTTTGAAGTCATTGTAGCCCTACAATGGGTCGCTGCAAATTTTTTCAATTGTTGTGAAATATACATACAATTGACATAGAAAAATCTTCCGAACACGACTGGGGCTGGAAGACGTGGCACGCCACGTCTTTATTTTGCCTCGCAGGCGCAAAAAGTCCCCTTCAGGGGATTTAGGGGTAGTTTGCCTCGCAGTCCCCTTCAATGACAGCGAGGCGCTCCCCTCTCCAAAATGGAGAGGGGCCGGGGGAGAGGAAATTCTTCCTTACAGCCCAAATTCCTGATGCAATACAGGGATTTCGATGTCTTTGAATCCCTTTTTCAATAGGCGGCGTTTGAATTCGAGCTGCACGTCCGGTTCTCCGTGCACAATGAAAAGCCGTTTCATCTCGTGTTGGTCTTGACAGGAAAGATACTGGCACAGGTCGTGGTAATCGGCATGGGCGCTCATGGAATTGAGTGTGACAATATCGGCCTTTACATTGTACTGGTTTCCGAAAATACCTACGGTTTCAGGATGTTCTTTCAAGCGGGCGCCCAAAGAACTGGGTTCGCAATAGCCGATAAGCAGGATGGTATTCCGCCAGTTCTCGATACTGTTGGCAATGTGATGCTTTACACGTCCGGCTTCGGCCATGCCCGATGCGGAAATAATCACCGCTGGTTTGTGATTCGTATTCAAAGCCTGAGAGTCCCGTTTGTCTGTGATATATCGCAAGCCTTTGAAATCAAACGGGTCGGACTCAATTCGCATTAATTTTTGTACGGAACGGTTGAAACATTCCGGATGCAATTTCACTATTTCAGTCACTTTGGTCGACATCGGACTGTCTACATAATAATCGACCGGAGGAAGACTCCCTTCTAATTGCAAGTCATTCAGTGCGTACAACAACTCCTGGGTACGCCCGACACTGAAAGCAGGGATAATCAGTTTGCCTTTTTTGTGCAGGCAGGTTTCCCTGATATTCTTCAGTAAATCATCGGCATACGTTTCAATCCGGTCGTGCAATTTATTCCCGTAAGTTGATTCGATAATCAGGTAATCGGCATGTGGAAAAACCTGTGGAGAGTGCAGAATCGGGTCGCCATAACGCCCTACATCCCCACTGAAAGCCAGTGTTGTCGTTTTCCCATTTTCCGTGATGGTCAAGAAAACCGTTGCACTGCCCACGATATGCCCTACATCGAAAAACTGTAGTGTTACCTGTTCATTTACCTGAAAAGCCTGATGATACTGCACGGGAGTTAAATAGTCAAATGTCCGGAAAACATCTTCTTCGGAATACAAGGGTTCAAGCAATACCCTTCCTTCTTCTCTCCGTTGTTTGTTCAGGAAAAGAATATCCTGTTTCTGGATAAAGGCCGAATCCAGCAGCAGCACTTTGATGATATCAATCGTTGCAGGGGTCGCATAGATACGGCCGCTGAAACCGTCTTTTACCAACTTAGGCAGGAGGCCGGTATGGTCGACATGCGCATGTGAAATGAACACATAATCGACGTCTCTCGGAGCGAATCCCCATTCCCGATTCAGGGTATCGGTTTTTTTACCCATACCCTGAAACATTCCACAGTCGAGCAGCATTTTTTTCCCGTTACTGAGGGTAAGCAGATGCTTACTACCGGTTACCGTTCCGGCAGCGCCATGAAAAGCTATCTTCATATCTTGCTTTTAATAGATACTGATATCATGGTATACCGGTTGAACGATAACCAAGCCTTCCTTGTTCAGGATCCCTTGTTTATCATCTTTGTATACTTTGTAACAGTTGTCTTTGGTCTCTTCGATGGCATTGAATTGGGGCGCGATTAATTCCACGCAGTCAGTGTTTATCAAGCCCCAGAGATTATTTTTCAGGATAAATGCACGTCCGCCGTCAAATTTATCAATAAAATTATAGGTGGGAGCTAAAATCTGTTTTCCGTTTTTATTCAACAATCCGTAAAGACCGTCCAATGTAACGATAAAAACATTGCTATCCTTATTTCCTACATCATCATAAGTAGGTTCGAACATCAGCAATCCGTCATCGGCCAACATACCTGTTTTGCCGTCAAGGAAAGTTTTATATCCGTCCTTGCAGCGAAAGATAGCCGAATATTTCGGAGAAACGGTTTCGTGGCCATTGGAATTGAGGACGCCCCACAAACCGTTTTTCATGATCAGGTAATTATTGCTTTTGATTCGTTGAATCAGGTGATAGCTGGGTGAAATAATTTCCACGCCCTTGTCGTCAATCAAACCATAGAGCGTATCTCTTAAAACAATCGCTTTCCCTTTTTCAAAATCACTTATCAGGTTGTAAGCAGGAGTGACCAATTCCTTGCCCTTTTCATCTATCAGCCCTACTTTTCCATCCAAGGAAACCTGCGCTTTTCCGCCATCAAATTTGCCGATAAAATCGTATTTGGGTTCAAATAGAATAACGTCTTTATCCGTTTTCAAGCCCCATTTTTTGTTCTCGGAATAAGGAATAGCTTTCCCTTTTACCTCCGGAAGCAAGGGTGCACGCTGACCCGTTTCATTGATAGCAAAAATCTCCCCGTCTTTAATAGCCGGCGCTAATTTTTTGTCAAACTTGCCAATCATGTCGTATTCCGGCTTCACAATTTCGTTTCCGTTTTTGCTAATGACGCCGAATTTGCCGTTTACATAAACCCGCGCCCATTCTTTATCGGTTTTCTGAGCGCTTAACCCGAATAATATTGCCATAGTAAAAAAAGCAGTTAAAATAAATTTTGTTCTCATAATGCTGAATTATTATTATTAAATACGAATGCAAAATAAGTAATTTTTATTGGGAAAAGAAAGGATTATCGCAAATTTCTTTTTATTTCAACTGTTGTCATTCGATAAGTGTTTATAATTTTGAATGTTTATGTCATACTTTTTTATCCGCAGTCCCATGATTCGTTCGGTGACGCCCAATTGCAAAGCGGATTTGGCCATATTCCCGTTATTTGCTATCAGCGAATCAATAATCATTTGTTTTTCCACTTTTCCAAGAATCAAATCCAAAGCGCCTTCGTGAATCGTATTGGACGAAACGCCTGTTTGCAAGGTAGGCGGCAAATTATAAGAATGTATCACATTATCGGCAGTCAATATCATGGCTCTTTCTATAACGTTTTCCAACTCACGAATATTGCCGGGCCAGGAATACATCATCAACATATCCAATGCGCCGCCTGTGATGCGTTTCACATTCATATTGTTTTGTTTATTTATCTTGTTGATAAAGTGGTCGGTAAGAATCGTAATATCCGCCCGGCGCTCGCGCAAGGCAGGAACATAAATGGGGAAAACATGGATGCGGTAATAAAAATCTTCACGGAAAGTGTCATTTTTTATCATTTCTTCCAGATTGCGATTGGTAGCGGTGATAATACGGACGTCCACATCAATCGTTTTCGATCCGCCCACCCGTTCGATTTGCTTTTGCTGCAACACACGCAGTAGTTTTACCTGAATAGAGAGCGGGACGTCGCCGATCTCATCCAGAAAAATAGTTCCCCCGTTGGCCATTTCGAACCGGCCGGTATGCGAATTGTTCGCTCCGGTAAAGGAACCTTTTTCGTGACCGAATAATTCACTTTCAATAAGATTTTCCGGCAACGCCGAACAATTGACTTTGACGAAAGGCTTTGAAGTCCTTGTACTTGCCTTATGAATAGCCTCGGCTATCAATTCTTTTCCAACGCCGCTTTCGCCCCGTATCATCACAGTCGTATTTGTCGGCGAAACCCGTTCGATAAGCTGATACAAATCGTGCATTAGAGAGGAATTACCAATAATATTGTCCGGTTTGAAAGGTTTATCCGTTGATTTCAGGCGAAGATTTTCTTTTCGCAATTCTTCTAATTCTTCTATCTGTTTGCGGCGGATAGAAACATTTTTCCCAATCAAGGTGCCAATGATATTGAGAAATTTTATTTCATGCCTAAAATCCATATCGTAATGATGTACTTTATGCATGCTCAATGTGCCGACAATTTCACTTTTTATGATAATGGGAATGCAAAGGAAGGCTGTTGTTTTTCCATTCAACTGCTTAATTTCCATTTTATTCAGGAATACTTTATCCTTTGAAACATCGGGAATAATAACCGGTTCGCCGTTTTCCACTACTTTGCCTATTATTCCTTCGCCTACCTGATAAATACCTCTGCTCATTTCTTCTTTGGTCAATCCGTAAGCTGCACTTGTCATTATCTTGTTTTGATTCGGGTCGACAATGGTCATCATGCTGTATTGAGCCTTCATAAATTTACAAAGCTCTTCCAACAGACTTTCCATGTCCTTGTATATGTCCTCGCTATGACTCAGTACATTACTGATATTTACCAAAAACTCCAAATCAGTTTCAGCGTAACAATCTCTGCCTATTCTTTCACAAAACATAAATACCTCCTCAAGTTAAATAATCAAACAGATTGCAAAGGTAATAATTTTATATCAAAATAACTCATTAATAAATATATTTTAGTCATTTTGTGCGGTTTGTCGGATATTTTTTAATAAAACGCTTATCATTTCTTCATCCACCGGAACATGATTCCTTTTCAATACATCAAGAATCGCGCCTTTTCCCGAATGTTTTCCAAAGAGATTCCGGTAACTTTCCCTGCCAATCAACTGACCGTCGAAAGCCTGAAATGCAGTCGTATTGGCGAGCGTTCCCTTCGCATGGATTCCCGATTCATGACTAAAAACCATATCTCCGCAAACCGGTTTCCCATCGGGAATAGGTCTCCCCGATATCAAAGAAACGTACTTGCACAAAGAAAACAGTTGTGAAGTATCGTATTTTGAAAAGTGATGAATTTGTGAAAAAATCATCAGTATTTCTTCCAACGAAGCATTTCCGGCTCGTTCCCCTAATCCATTTACGGTGACGCTCAAACTTGACGCGCCTGATTGCCAAGCTGTAATGGCATTGGCCGTAGCCATGCCCAAATCGTTGTGTCCATGAAAATCAATGTCCAACTGCGGATAGTTATTCCGAATCAACTGAATCAAATCGACTGTATTTAAGGGCGTTAATACGCCAACCGTATCGGCAATCCGTATCCGACAAATGGCTTGTTTTTCAGCAATAGCCATAAAATGAAGCAATTGTTCGAAACTGCACCTGCTTGCATCTTGCGCCCCCACGCTGACGTATTGAAACAAGGAATGGGCATAATCCGTCATTTGCAGCAGATTGTCTTTCACCCATTCCCAATCTTTGTGCATGGCAGCCAATTGAATATCCGAAACCGGAAAAGCAATGTGAATTCCTTCCGCCCCTGTTTCGGCAGCCAATTCGACGTCTCGCTTTACAGCTCTGCACCAAACGGAGATGCGGGCATGAAGGCCTAATTTTGCGATGCGGCGGATAAGTCGGCACTCATTTTCTCCCATAGCCGGCGTCCCTGCTTCAATTTCATCTATGCCGGTATCGTCGAGCATTTGTGCCAAAGTAATCTTTTCCTTGTCGTGGAAAACAACGCCCGGCGCTTGCTCTCCGTCACGCAAAGTAGAATCAATCAGCCATATAGACGGTTTCGATAACATTGTGTGATAAGTTATATAATGGTTATCCACAGCCGTTTCCGGCTCCGCGACACACTTCGCCGCATTTCGTATATTCACTTCGGCGCAAGGTTTTCAGCGGCAAATTCAAATAAACAGCATCCAATCCGGCGTCGATCAAACCGCTCATCTGAATTACCCTGATACCGTTTTGTTGCATTACCTGCATCGGGCTTTCTCCGATTCCGGCTACCAGAATGGCTTGACAATCCACCAAGGTTTTATCTGCCAATTCTTTCCACCGTTCCATTCCATGACCTTCTTCGGGCGCGTTGCGAATTTCCACAAAATGATAGCCGTTTTTTGACTGTTCAAATACATAGACTTTCGCAGCTTCGCCCAAGTGCATATTGACCAGTAATCCTTCATGGCTTGCCACAGCGACTCGTGTCCGACCTTCGCCTTTGTTGACAACCATCGTAGAAAATTGACCGATCATATTCATCGCTTCTATATTATCGTGTCCCAACAATCCGGCGGCGTCGGCCCGGCAACGGGCACAGTGCGCCATCGGTAGGATGTAACGGGAAATCGTTTTCTTAATCGTTTTCATCTGTTCTTTTGAAGGTTCGGGTAATAATGCAAATTCCGTATTTTCAGTCGGATACATCGGGATACAATTCATGGTGTCGGCGCCAAGTTCCGCCACTTTTTGCGCAATTTCCGCTACTTCCCCGTCATTAATACCCGGACAAATCACGGTGTTGATTTTGACGGTAATGCCTTTTTCCTTCAGTTTCGGAATGTTATTCAATTGTTGTTCCAACAATATTTTACCGGCGTCTTCACCCCGGTAAACCCGCCGGTTGTAACGCACCCAACGGTATATTTTAGCCAATGTTTCGGCTCTCAAAGAATTGATGGTTATCGTTACATGCGAAACGCCTATTTCCGCTATTTCATCTATATACGGAGCCAAATCCAATCCGTTGGTGGACAGGCAGAATATCTTATCGGGAAATTCCTGCTTGACCATTTTCATTGTCAGCAGCGTTTCTTCGGGATTGGCAAACGGGTCGCCTGGACCGGCAATGCCGATGACGCTGATATTGGGTATTTTATCCGACAAGGCCTTGAGATAATGCACTGCCTGCATCGGGAACAACACCGTACTCGTTACTCCCGGACGGCTTTCGTTGCAGCAGTCATATTTGCGGTTACAGTAATTGCATTGGATATTGCATTTCGGCGCAACCGGCAAATGCACCCTGGCGTATGTATGTTTTGCCTCTGCATCAAAGCAGGGATGTTTGGATATATCTTTCATTCTATTAAGTAAATAAATGTATGAAATAAGTCATTTTTTCGCTTTTCTGTTTTCATTTCCATATGCAATGTTTGAAGCGCTTCGTTAAGCCACTTGGGGGGATGTATGCAAATGATTTCTAATTCGCGGAAATTTTTCTCTGCCAGAAAGGGGAGGAGGATTTCTTTCGAATTGAGGGAACAGTTTTTATTCTGTACTTCTACCAGATTGATCCGATACAATCCTCTGTCGGTATTTCCCACTGCTTCAGGTTGTATTGCTTCGCTTGCCTTCGAACATTCGGTACAAGCCGTAGCATTTTCTATCATTTCCCTTTCCGCTTGCGCTTGGATTTGATCCAGCGATTCGAGGAAAGCGCCATCAAGCGTCCATATTTTTATGCCTAATTCTTCTTCAAAGATGGCTTTGAATATACCTTTTGTTTTTTTCACCACAAACAATTCACAACCGCCCAATTGCGCAACCATTTTGTAAATACACTGCCGGAGAAGGGATATGTTTATGGACTTGTCGGGTTTGAATGGGATGCAATTGACGCAATACCATCCTTCTCCGTCCTTATCGTACAGTTCTACGGTACCTGCCTCGCCGAAGGACAAGGTTTCTCCGTTGTCATCTACAAATGTTGCTATTTTCATATTTAAAATCCGTGTTTCTTTCCTTTAATCAAATCAATATCAATACGAATAAGGGCTGTCGCATTCAGATTGCCTTTCGGAAATTCGAATTCTTTGTCTGTGAAAAGACCGACAATCCGGTTTAAGGCTTCTATTTTTTCTTCTTCGTTTTCCACAAATACGGCTTTCCCAAAGCCAATGACCGTGCGATGCTTGGCTTCAAAATCGCAAGCTGTGTCGCTCTCTATAACGCCATGGTCAATGGATATTGCGAAACAAACCTTGTTGTTGCGTTTGAGTATTTCTATTTTTGTTCCCGCTTTGGCGGAATGAAAATAGATAGACGAGCCGTTGTAGGTGTAGAACACAGGAACGAGAAAGGGAGTATTCTGATCTGACAGCGCCAGATGCATCACTTTTGCGGAATATACAATTTCGTCTATCTCTTTCCGGTCGGTGATTTCCCGTTCTTTGCGCCGCATCATGCTATGCGGATGCGGCGTTTTGTCTTGTATAAACTCATTCATAAGTAAATATTTTTTCTTTATTCAATACTGTTTGAACTTCGTCACATAGTCGTAAGACTTTCTCCATATCAGCAACTTGCGGCGTTCCGTGATAATAATCTTCCAAAAAGCAAATGCCGAAAATATGATCAAGCGAACGTATCTCCCGGCTCACTTCATGGGGAATATCCACTAATTTATCTACGTCTTTCATCAAGCTGATAAAATTATGATTCATCGGTTCCACTCCATACCTCTCGCATATGGCCACTAAATACCGTTCTAAGGAAACAGAGGCTACATTGAATACAAGACTTGGCGACTGTCTGGCTTCCATGTATTGCAATGCACGACGGTGATACGCTTTTGCATCGTGATAATCTTCCTCAAACAAGTTTGCAAAATTCAAACCTTCCCAATTGTTCTTTACCATACGCCCAATACCCATTCTTTGTTATGTTTATATTCCATATCGGTGAAAAGCGTGTTTGCCATTTGTTCGGCCAACCAAGTTGCTCCTGCATAGCCCACAACGGGGTAGCGATAATGTCCGGCACGGTCGTAAACAGGAAATCCCACCCTCACCATCGGTATGTTGTAGTCGATGGGAATAAACCGTCCCTTGGAATGTCCAAGAATCAGGTCCAGTTCGAGTCCGTCGTTCTTGATGCGCGTTTCCAACTCCCAGAAGTCGGCATTCGTGATAATTTCCATGTTGAACTCCACATTCTCCTTTAATTCCCGGATGCGGGGATCCGAAGCATAGCTTGTATTATCGTCGCCCAACAGCAGCAAGACAGGCAGCATTTCCATATCGAGGCAGAATTGTGCCAGCCCAATCACCAAATCAGGGCTTCCGTATATGGCTACTTTTTTACCTGCCAGAAACATATGCGTCAAATCGGTGATCGCGTCGACGGCAATACCTCTTTTGCGGACGAGCGATTCGGGGATAGGTTTTCCCGTCATTTTTTTTATGTTCTGCAAAAAGGTGTCGGTATTGCGAATCCCTATGGGCGTCGGCCCGATAATGGCCGGAATGTCAAATTCCTTTTCGAGATACAGGGCGGCTTTACCCCCTTCGTACCGGTTCAAAGCAATCGTTCCGATGGCATTGCCTGTACTGCGCAAGTCGTCGATGGTCGTTTCACCATGCGAAATATGGTTGCCGTCCGGCATCATGGGCGAATCGAATGTTTCGATTTCGAAAAGGACTGTCGCCTCTACCTGCATCTCTTTCAATAGCGACTTCACCTCCGTCACATCTCCGGGATTGACCCAGCCGGTTATCACATTAATCTTCCCGTTTACCATCCCTTCTTTTTGGGCAAAGTGGCTGACAAAGTCTTTCACGGCGATATCGTATCCGCTAATCATACTGCCTACAAAGCTCGGTGTATGTATGGAAATGAGATGTACTTCTCGGTCGGCATATTTTTCTTTCAGCAGGCCGTTGTTCAGTTTCAATATGACCCCGTCGATGTCGTCGCCAATTATTTCCGTAGAACACGTGGTGATAATAGGCACCACCTTCACATGCGGGTAGCGCATCAGCAACACGTCTACGCCTTGCTCTACGCGGTGGAGAGCGCCGAAGACAGCTGCGTCTTCATGCAACGAAGAGGAAGCCAGCTCAAAACTTTCCTTAAAATGTTGAGAGAAAATCAGGCGGACAAACATCACACAGCCTTGCCCTCCATGTACAATCCCTATACAGTCTTTTACCCCGATGCTCACAAATTGCGCTCCTGCCGGCTGACAGGTAAATATGGGATTAATAACCCCAGCCCTGTCTTTTGATTTCAATTCACAACTCATAATTACTATTTTTAATATTTTTCTTTTATTAGTTCCTGATTTAAGGAACCTTTAATCATGGTGTAATCCATTTTCTCTTTCAATAGCTGCATGACAGTGGCGATATCTTCTTTCTTCATGGTTTTCAACCATGGGAAATACCTTTTGAAGGCTTCTACCAGCGTCATGGCTTCACTCCAATAATAACGGTCGGCATTGCTATCGTCTTCCCGTGCATTTTCGCCGCACAGGAGTTGTTTGCTTTTACCGAGGATACGCTCGTTTTGTATCTCTCTGTCCCAACCACGGGAATTGTATTGCCAGAGGCAGTGTTTGGTGATATACCATTCTAACTGCTTCATTTTTTCCTGAGCTGTCGTCTCATCCATATTTTTCTTCTTTATCATTGGTTTGTATTTTGCATGCGAATAGCCTGTCACTATGCTACACCGCTGTTTTTTCTAAACTTCTCATTGGATACAACCTTCCATTCACCGGTTTTCGGGTCGGGGAAAGTGTATGTTTTCTCGCGAAGGGCGGGAATGGGGTCGTATTTACTGGTACATTGCCGCAAAGCGGTATCGTTTTTCACTTCGTCGGAAATCTTCACGTCCGAGTACATCCGTTGTGTTTCAAAACCTTTGCCGGTCGGTATCTCGTCCTTGCTGATGTCGATGAACGCCAGTTTATGCATAGGAGAATAAACGGCATTGTAAATATCCCTTGCAAAGCGTACCCAGCCTTCGTACCCCTTGTACGGCCCGTTATGATAAGCATGCGCGTTCAGATAGGGAACGCGGATTTTCTTTGCCACCTCTCCCGGACGTTTTCCGGTAAAGATAATGTCGGGTTTAAGGGTGTACATGGCTTCAAGCGTTTCCAGTTCGTTGGGGTCGTCAATGGCGAGCGCTCCTTCTTCACAACGGGAGATGCCTTTCTCCATATCTCCCTGATGGCCGAACTTGGTATAAACCGAAACGACCTCCAGCCCCATTTCTTTGTGGATGGAATGTGCCCAGTGCCACAATTTGGATCCTCCGGGCCAGATGCATACTTTTATTCCTTGGAGCCGGGCTGCATACCAGTCGAGTTCAGGTTTCCATCGCGCCGTTTCTTCGTCTATAATTGCCCGCGCTCTTTCTTCTATCCCGAAAAAGTAAGCTATTTTCAACAGTGAATCGGATAAGGCTTCAAAGCCGAAACCATCAATATCCATACGGGGAATACCGTAGCGGACGCGCAGTTCGTCGCAGATATATTCGGCTGAGCGGGCACATTCCAGCACATTCAATTGAGCGCGGTGCATGCCGCAGAGGTCGTCAAAACGACTGTTTCCGGTAAAGGTAGACAATATTTGTATGCCCATGCGCTGGATATAGTCTTTCATAATTTCCTGGTCGCCTTGGATATTATATTCTCCCACGTAATTGATTACGTATTTGCTGTAAATTTCCGGTTCAACCGTTCCCACCATCTGTGAGAGCCAAGCCAAGTTGATTTTATGGTGTCCGCCCGATTGACTGGGGCCGGCAAAACCGGGAGAGTTGCAAACAAATATCTTCACATCGGGCATTTCCTCCATGACTTCTTCGGCAATGGCATTGATATCGTCGCCAATCAGAGCGGAGGCGCAGGTCTGGTAAACGGTCATCCGTTTGATATTCGGAAAAGCCTTGAAGGCTTCGACGATGTTCTTTTTCAGCATTTTCTCAGCGCCAAACACGATGTTCGCTTCCTTCATGTCCGAAGCGAAAGTATATTTAAGTTGGAAGCAGCCGTTGTCGCTGATGTAGCGTTTGGTCTGCCATGTATCATAAGTACATCCCACAGGTCCGTGACTGATATGTATGACGTCTTTCATGGGTGTACCAATGACATGCTTTGCACCGCAATAGGCGCATCCCCGTTCCGAGATAGTTCCCGGAATGGTGTTGAGGTATCCCAGCGGCAGAGCGTCCGTCAGTTCTTCTCCGGCGCCTTTATCCACGGCGTGTTCCAGCCGTTCGGGAATACATTCACTGCATTTGAATTGATGATAGGGCATAATTGTTACTGTTTATTAATTTTTAATTTTTAATTATAAGGCGGCATCGCCACATTCTTGTGTCCGAATCTTTAAGGCGTCGTCCGTAGGACAGACAAATATTTTGCCGTCACCGATATAGCCTGTCCGGTTGGATTGGATAATCGCCTTCACAATTTTATCTACGTCTTCGTCTTTTGAGACGATGACCAGCATCCGTTTGGGGACATATTTCATCCCCATAATCCGTCCTTTTGCCAATAACTGAGTGGGAACGTCGATGCCACTCAGGAGGGTATTCAATCCTCTTTGGTTTCCCCTGCCCAGCACCGGAATCGCCGTAATCGACGGCACCTCCAATGAGTCAAGTATTTTCTTCGTTGCATTCATCTTACTGGGACGAATGAAGGCGATGATCTCTTTCATGATGTTATTGTTTAGAGTTCGTTTGACCCGGTGCGGACGGTGAATACTTTTTCGACCGGAGAGGTGAATATTTTCCCGTCACCTTCATTGCCGGTATATGCCTTGAACTGGATAATTTTCACTGCCTCATCCGCAGCCTCGTCCTCTACTACAATAATGATTAACACCTTGGGAAGTTCGTCGTAATGGAGACTTCCTACAGTCAATCCTTTCTGCTTGCCGCGTCCGAAAACCGGCATCTTCGTCATGGAATAAAAACCGGCCTCGGCCAATCCTTCGCTTACTATGTCTGCCGCTTCGGGGCGGACTATGGCTCGTATCATTTTCATTTTCGTATGCCTCCTTTTTCTGATTATTAATCTGAAATACCGTATTTTACTACCATTGCCTCCAACTGATCCATGGAAAGCGGGTTGGGGATAACGAACATTTCGTTTTCGATGATTTTCCTTGCTAATTCGCTGTATTCATTTGCCTGATTACATTCCGCATCGTATTCAATTACTGTTTTCTTGTTAAATTCGGCCTTTTGCACAATGTTGTCACGGGGCACAAAATGGATCATTTGTGTGCCGATAGCTGCGGCAAATTCTTCGATAAATTCAGCTTCGCGGTCTACCTTACGGCTATTGCAAACAAGCCCTCCCAAGCGTACGCCGCTTTGTTTGGCATACTTGACGAGTCCTTTGCAGATATTGTTTGCCGCATAGACGGCCATCATTTCGCCGGAACAGATGATATAGACTTCCTGCGCTTTCCCGTCGCGTATCGGCATGGCAAAACCGCCGCAAACGACGTCGCCCAAAACATCATAAAACACGTAGTTCAAATCCTCTGTATAAGCGCCATGTGTCTCCATCAGGTCGATGGCTGTTATCACACCGCGTCCGGCGCATCCTACGCCCGGTTCCGGTCCGCCCGATTCGCAACAACGGATGCCGCCGAAGCCGCTGCTGATAACTTTGTCGGGCGTAACCATCTCGGCGCCGTCGTCCCGCAAAGTATCCATAATCGTTTTTTGGTTCATTCCCCCCAGAATCATACGTGTTGAGTCGGCTTTAGGGTCGCAGCCGTGAATAAACACCTTTTGTTCGTGGAAATAAGCCATAGCCGCAGCGGTGTTCTGTTGGGTAGTAGATTTACCTATACCCCCTTTTCCGTAAAAAGCAATTTTCTTCATGATTGTAATCTTTTTGTTTTAAAAAAATAAATAAACTTTTTTCTTATCATTTTTAATCAGGTATTCATAAATCGTGCCATATTTATATCTATTTGAAAATAAGAATAATATGATTATTTATAAATAAAAAAAATCTACCATTTGGTAGGTTTTTTTGCCGATATTTACAAAGTTGTAGTCATTTTTTT
>JAITNQ010000296.1 GCA_031290435.1 Candidatus Symbiothrix sp.
TAATTCATAATTCATAATTCAATCAGCGGTATTTCAACTTCAAAAACGTTTCCGGCGTTGTTCCGGACAACAATTTCCCTGTTCCACAGCAGACGGTAACGTTCGGCCAGATTCGATAAACCGATACTTTCGCCGCTTTCCGCATCTTTTTTAGGTTGGACAGGATTGGAAACGATGATTGTTTCATTTTCCGAAGTGGAAAACGTGATGGAAAGCGGTTGTTTGTTGCTCACAACATTGTGTTTGATGGCATTTTCAACCAAAGTTTGCAGGCTCAAGGGAACAATGGAACGTGTAAAATAGGCGGCATCCACCTTTTGAATAACCTGCAAGTTATCGCCATAGCGAATCTGCATCAAATGACAGTAAGCCAGCGTGAATTTCAATTCTTCTTCCAAAGTATTGATTTCCTTGTTTTGCAAGGTATATCGAAAAACATATGCCAATTGTTGCACGTATTCCTGCGCTTTGTCCGCATCCGTTTTTATCAGGGAACTGAGCGTATTCAACGAATTGAACAGGAAATGCGGGTCTACCTGATTTTTAAGCGCCATAAAACGGGTCTTCATGTATTCGGCTTGCAACATTTCATTTTCCAAAACCGTTTTTTGCTGTTTATTGGAAAGATATATCACTTGCGAAGACAAGATTACGACAACGGCTATGAAATAATCGCGCAACAAACCTCCCACAATAGCACGGTCGGGATACGAACTAAAATCATCGAATTGCATTTGAATGATTGTACAAACGGAACTGATGAGGGCTGTACACAGCAAAACAATCAGGAGAATGTACACTTTTTTCCCTTTTCGCGCCAATCTTTTATGTTTCAACAAATAAAAATTCAAGGTATACAACAGAAAGGCGACCAGAAAATTAAAGAAAATCCGCAGAATAGTGATATCTATCCGGAAAATATGTTGCACATGTTCGTTTCCCCGAAGCGTAGCTCTGCCGTAGAAGAACATAATCAGGAAAAGCATATTCATCAACAAACTGATTCCCAATGCCAAAAAGAAGGCTGTCTTGTAATTGAGCGGAGATTTCTGCATGATTGTTTTTTTATCTTGCAAATGTACGAAAACTATTCGTACCGCAGCGCATTAATCGGGTCTAACGAAGCGGCTTTTTTCGCCGGGTACCAGCCGAAGAATATGCCGGTGGCGGCGCAAACCAGAAACGACATTCCTACCGCCGGAACGCTGACGATAAACGGCCAGTTCAGCCCTTTGGAGGCGCCATACGACATCAGTAAGCCAAACAAAATACCGATGATTCCGCCGATCAGACTTAAAATGATACTTTCGCACAAAAACTGTAACAAGATGTCCCTGTTTTTGGCGCCGATGGACATGCGCAATCCGATTTCTTTGATGCGTTCGGTAACCGTTACATACATGATATTCATGATGCCGATCCCACCCACCAGCAACGAAATAGAGGCAATGGCCGCCAGCAGTATGGTGAGGAAACCGGTAACGGAATTCATCATTTCCAGCATTTCCTGTTGGGTGCGAACGTCAAAGTCACTTTCCTGGGCGGATTTCAATTTGTGTTCGCTGCGCAAAATACTTTCGATTTCATCGGCTCCCTGATTCGCCATTTCTTCCGAGCGGGCGGACGCCATAATTGAATGGATATATGTGATGGCCAATATTCGTTTTTGCACCGTAGAATAGGGAGCAATCACCACATCGTCCTGGTCTTGTCCCATTTGGTTTTGCCCTTTGCTTTCGAGTACGCCGATAATTTTGAAAGGTATTTTATTGAACCGGATACTTTTTCCCAACGGACTTTCCCCATTCGGAAAAAGATTATCGACAACGGTTTTTCCGATAACACACACTTTGGCGGAATTTCGCACATCCTGTTCGGTAAAATTGATTCCCGAAGCGATGCTGTATTTACGGATGGAAAGCAGTTCCGAATTTCCACCTTGCATACTGCCCGGCCAATTATTGGCGCCGTTGACCAATTGTCCGGAGGCGTTGACCAATGGCGAAACCGCGCTTACCTGTTTTGCCTGAGCGCGAATAGCGTCCACATCGGAGGCTTTCAGTGTCTGGACATTGGAAGAACCGATATTCACGCCGCCCTGCCGCTGACTGGTACGCATGACCATAATCAGGTTGGTGCCCATACCGGAAATCTGGTTGTTGATGCTTTGGGAAGAACTTTGTCCGATACTGACCATGGCGATTACCGATGCGATACCGATAATAATGCCCAACATCGTGAGAAAAGCGCGCGTCTTGTTGCGAAGCAATGCCTTATAGGCTATCTTGAAGAGATTGAAAATGTTCATTTTTCATTATTCATTATTAATTATTTCTCGTGCCGATAGTGTTTCAACCGGACTGTCTTTTATGATATGTCCGTCTCGTAGCTGAATTGTCCGGCCGGTAAAAGCGGCAATATCGGATTCGTGTGTAACAAAGGCAATGGTTTTTCCTTCTTCATTTAATTGTTGGAACAAACTCATAATCTCGTGAGAAGTCCGGGTATCCAAATTTCCCGTTGCCTCATCGGCCAGCAAAATGACCGGGTCGTTCACTAAGGCGCGGGCAATCGCCACCCGTTGTTGCTGACCGCCGGAGAGTTGGTTGGGCATGTGCTTCATCCGGTCTTGCAAACCTACTTGCTCCAATGCCCGGATAGCCCTTTCTTTCCGTTCTTGACCGGAAACCGTATTGTTGTAAAGCAAAGGCAATTCCACGTTTTCCAAAGCGGAAGTCCGGGGCAACAGATTATAGGATTGAAAGATAAAGCCGATTTTCCGGTTGCGCAGGGTAGAAAGTTCATCTTTCGTCCGCTGGCTGACGGCAACTCCGTCGATCAAATATTCTCCCGAAGTCGGACGATCCAAGCAACCCAAAATATTCAGCAGGGTAGATTTTCCGCTTCCGCTCGCTCCCATAATACTTACAAATTCGCCGGCATGAATAACAAATGAAATACCTTTCAGCGCATGTACTTCTTCGCTTCCAACCTGAAATGTCCTTCGGAGCTGTTTTATCTGAATTATCTCACTCATAATTCTTCATTATTCATTAATCATTAATCATTATTCATTAATCATTATTCATTAATTCCTCCGCGGCGGTCTCGGCATAAACGGATTAGCGGCTTGTTCCTGATTCGCTTCTTTTTTACCGATGGTAGCCGAAAGAATTACCTCGTTACCGATTTCCAAACCGTCTTTTACAATGGTATGGATGCCGTCGGAAAATCCGGTTTTTATTTCTTTGCGAACAATGCCCTCCGGCGTTTTCATCCAAACGGCTTTTTGGGTAAAATCCGGCGTTTGCCCCGGAGCAGGGGATTCGGATTTCATCTTCAGATAGGCGAAAATATCCGATGTAGGATTGAAATTCAGGGCTTCTGCCGGAACGGTCAGTCCGGTTTCCGTTTCCGTAATAATCGTAATGCTGGCTGTCATGCCCGGAAATAATTTTTCTTCCGGATTCGGCGCTTCAATGATGACTGTATAGGTAACCACATTGTTCGTCACTGTTGGTTGCAGGCGTAGTTGGTTGACAATCCCTTCAAAGGTATCGTCACTGTAAGCGTCCACCGTGAAGTTTACTTTTTGCCCTACCCTAACGCGACCGATGTCCGCTTCGTCCACATCGGCTTCCACTTGCATTCGTTTCAAATCGTTGGCAATGGTAAACAAGGTCGGCGTATTGAACGAAGCCGCTACGGTTTGCCCTTGTTCGACGGAACGGTCGAGGATAACGCCGTCGATGGGAGAATAAATTTCCGCATAGGACAAGTTGACTTGCGCCTGATGCAGATTGGCTTTGGCTTTAGCCAACGAAGTTTCCGCCTGTGCCAAACGATTGATAGACTCCTCATAAGACGCTTCCGTAGCTGCATTTACATCATACAATTTCTTTATTCGGTCGTAGTTTTGTTGGGCATATTTCAGGTCGCTTTCGGAGCTTGCTAAACCGGCTTTGGCTTGCGATAAATTTTCGCTCAGTGTCGATTTGTCTATTTCTGCCAATAACTGACCCTTTTTCACTTGTGAATTATAGTCCACGAAAATTTTCTCAATGACGCCCGAAACTTGCGTTCCAACTTCCACTTTATCCACCGGTTGAACGTATCCGGTAGCGGTGAC
>JAITNQ010000300.1 GCA_031290435.1 Candidatus Symbiothrix sp.
TTTTTTGTCCGGGACGAGTAATTTATCATCCTGATTCACCGTCATTTTTACCAGGCGGTTCATGCTGAAATTTGAGTCTTTTGTGTTGGTAATATATAATATCAATGTTTTACCCGCTAAATCCCGCCCAAGATGATCATTAACATAACCGGATGTTTCCGCGTCTCCCCGTAATACTATTTCATTTTCACAAGAAAACACCCGGATCCCGCCCCATGAATTCCATGCGTGCAGAGAAAATGGTTTTGCCTCACTCGATGCAATCGAATCGATTTGTTCGTGACCGGGTGAGGATGTGATTTTTTCAACGTATGCTTTTAATGCTGTTCTTAATTTGTTTTGTAAACCGGCTAAATCATTTTTGTTAAAAATAATGTGTTGGTAATACTTTAGATTAAACGGTATCGTTTTAACATCATTTGAAAGCAAAATGATTTCTTTATTTATACCGTGCGCGTAACCCACTTCATAAGTTACATTCGCATCAACATACGACATATCGGCAATAATTAAATCCGCCCTGCCGATTTCAAGATACAGTTGTTCCATCATATCTTGCGAAAAAGTAATTTCATCTAACCGCCTACAGTAAATTTTGCGTTTTTGACACGCGAGCTTAATTGCAAAATCATACGTGTTTTTGTTTTCTTCAGAAAACGGCATACAAACAAACGCGCTTAACACTCTTTCCATAATACTACTCCTTGTGCGCTTAACGTCCGTCGACTTTTATCTATAAAATGCGGTAATCCGCAGATTATCCCATGTTTTTCCATTGATACAGGTTTCATTAACCCAACAATCTTCCAATAATCAATGGAATTGATAACATAAAATAAACTCCAAGCAGCGCCTGAAATACCGATATTTTTTTGTTTCCGGGTTCATTCTTACCGAAGGGTAAATTAAAAAATATGTTTATACTGATAAAAATATTTTTCTTTATCAACGCGAAGTTTGGCTTTATTTTTTTGTCTGCCGGTTTTTTCCTTCCAAAACCTTTAAGTAGATACAGTATTGAAAAAACAAATATCACTATTACCGCAAATAGTAACGCATTGTAATAATTGGTAAAATAACCAAATGTACCGAAGTAGAGTATATAATATAAATGCTTCATCAGGGGTTCTTTTGCGTCAAACTTATTAAATATATCCAATTCCTTGATTTTTGCCGCACTTTGCGGCATATCCAGGCGTTTGTAATTATTTACCATGAATGATAAAAATCTGTCGTATTTTTCTAGCCTGGTTTTGTCTAATTCGTTACGTATATCTTCAATGAAGTTGACATCAACTACTTTCCCACTGGATACAGTAGTTATAAATATATTATTAAGGTGTTTTTTTAATAAATTTATATCTATATTAAACGTATCGTATTCATTGGAATATAAATTATACAACTTTATTCCGTTTGATACATTGTCTATTCTTAATTCGCCAATAAACGAACACTTTTCAAAATTCAATGAAGAATAACTATCAACGCTTGTTTTATTTAAATTTACAAATACGGTTTTCAAACTAAAATAATCGTCAATGAACCCCATTGATTTATTGATGATTTCATTGCTGAATACCGTCATTCCATTAAAAAAAGAAGCGTTAAAAACGGCTTCCTGGTATTCATTTTCCGTAAAAACAGCGATTGAGTTTAGGGTGTTAAGATCAAAGGTGAAATTCCTGCCCAAAACATTGTTTTTTATGGAAACCTGCTGCTCGATCATATTTAGAGCAAACTTGATATCGGAAGTTATTTTATTATTGGTAAATTGAAAAAAGCCGTATATATGGTTATTTGAAATGTTGTTGCCGGAAAAAGCGATAGTACAATTCTGTATGCTAACATTCCTCGCTATATTATTGTTATTTATTATATTGACGGCGCCGTTAAATTTACAGTCCTGTAATTTTATTGAGGTTATGCTGCTATTATTGAAAATATATACCGTGCCCTGAAATTCACAGGAAACCAGCTCGATCGCGTTAATTCTGTCATTCTGCCCGATAACAAAATTATTAGAGAAAACACATTTTTCGAATGTCAAATTACCATAAGAATTGTTAGCGTATGCAACCTGACTTTCAAAGGTTTCATTCTTAACAACTATGTTTTCTATTGCCGATACAATCGAAATATTTGCCAGAAACTGTATCAGTACAAAGGCAGGTAATAAGCAATTAAAAATTATTTGTCTATAACGACTGCCGCGAGCCGCTTTACTATCCGTTAATTGAGCTTTTTTTGCGGGGGTAAATTCTATATTAGATAAATCTATATTATACAAGGAAATAGCATGATTAAAATGCCGAGATAGCGAGGTTTTTTGACGGTTTTTCACGTCATGTTTTTCAAGACATAAGTCGGTCATTTTACCCGCGCCTCCTGTTTTTTTTCTTTTGTAAGAGTAGCGGGATTTGCGGGAAATGTCAAGATAGCGCACTGCCTCATAATTAATCTGACCCAAAAAGTGAAATGCCTCATAATTAAAATCTGACCCAAATTATAATAGTTCCTACCGGAAAGGAGGAACAAATGAGGTTGGAAATGAAAGAA
>JAITNQ010000304.1 GCA_031290435.1 Candidatus Symbiothrix sp.
TTTTGCGAAAATATCTCCTCGTACACATGCTGGTGTCCTTGTAAAACAAGCTGCAGGTTATGTCCGCTGAAAGCCGTCAGCACCTCCTTATAGTTGGCAATCATGCCCAAAACATCCGGAAGCTCCTTCGCGTCGATAATCCTGCCGTCGGCAAACATATCTTTCTGAACCGGAGCGCAGATCGAATAGACCGGCACATGCGTCACGACCACAATCGGCGTAGTTTCCGGCACAGTCAGCAATACCTTTTTGATCCATTCCACTTCGTCGGCGCTGACCTCAAATCCCTTGTCGCGAGCATATACGGAATTGAGCACAAAGAAACGGACGCCTTTTTGTTCAAATGAATAATAGGAATGTCCGAAGTGCGCCTTGAACAGTTCATCGCCGGCAAGGTATCCGGCGCTTTCATCGAAATAGCGGTCATGGTTGCCGATGGCGGGATAATAAGGCAATCCTGCCGTTTCCATTTTTTGTTTAAAATCCAGAAACGTACTGTCGGCTTCGGCCTTGTTTTTCAAGTGGTCGATGCTCATCAAATCACCACCGAGGACGATAAATTCGGCGCCGGTTTCTTTCGCCTTGTTCAGCGCCTGAAGCATTCCTTCGTCGTTGGCTCTTTCATTTCCCTTATTCAGGTGAATATCCGTCAGGAAAGCGAAAGTCATTTTCTTCGGAACATCGGGTGCAATCGTTCCATGCGTCCACGTATCCGAATGTAAATCAACCGTTTTTTTCGGTGAACAAGAAAAGAATGACACCAATAACAGTGTCGGGAAAAACAGGGAATAAAAAAGTTTCTTCATTTTTATAATCAATTAATTTTAGCGTGAATAATTGTACAAAGATATACTTTTTCTTCCAATTCTTAATCAGTTATAGCATAAAAAAGCTTGTTTATCCTCTCTAAATTTTAGAAAGCATGAAAACAGTTTGTTTTGCCCTCTCTAAATTTTAGAAGGTAAAAAGGTGATAAAAACCCCACTCTCCCCACAAAGGGAGGGGAGAGTGGGGTTTTATATGTTTATTATTTTCTTTGCCTTAGTGCGTATATTCGGAATTTTGTATCAACACGCCTTTACTTTTATCAATCTCTCCTTGTGGAAGAGGGAAATAATAGTTTCGTGGGCGGGTAAACTTACGTATTCCCTTATCTACTTCGAACATGGAAATATCCAGCGAATAGAGGGTTTCCAAATCCACCCAACCGATCTTGTCCCAGCGTACCATATCGAAATGGCGGCGCACTTCGCCGGCAAGCTCATGGCGGCGTTCGAGCATCAGTTCGTCTTTTCCTGCATTGGAAATGTCCGGCAATCCGGTGCGTTTGCGTACGGCGTTGATTTCCGCATCACCGGCTCCGTTGCCGTTCAAGCGGATTTTCGCTTCGGCCACCAACAGGTAAATATCTGCGCTGCGCATCAGCGGAATGATAAGATTATCGTCTTTCAAGCCATCTTTTAGTTTCAGATATTTACAGAACTGGTAACCTGTAACCGTCGGTTTGTCGAACACTGCGTCGCTACCGCTGGCCGTCATCAGATCTACGCCTTCTTTCAACAAGGTACAACTCTTGCGAATATCGTTCGGATTATAACTGTCGTACAAACCCTTCAGCGGTTGCCAAAAACCCCAGCCGCCCAACGAGCGGTTGTTGAAATAATTCAACCACATGTTATTCCTCCATTGATTGGACGGCATGTAGAAAAGAAGTTCCGAGGTACCTGTTGTCACCTGCCGGAAGTTTTCCAGATACGTATCCGTCAACTTATACAAGGTATTGCCGGTAATTTTTTCTCCATATTCGATGGCGGCGTTCAGTTTCGCATTCCTTTCGGCGTCGGAAAGCCCTGCAATACACGACCAGTGCATATAAAGCTGCGTCAGGTAGGCATAAGCGGCTCCCTGGTGCACCCGTCCGTCTGTTTCGGTCGGGTTCAGGTATTCCAGCGATGCCTTGAGATCCTTCTCTATTTGCGCCAACACTTCCGGCACGGTAGATTTCGGTTTGTTATAGTTCTTGTTGAGCACATCCTCTTCAATGATAAGCGGTATTTCTCCGAACGGCAGATAAAGCGCCCAGTAGGTAAATGCGCGTAAGAAGTAAACTTCACCAATGGAACGTTTCAGAATATCCGGAGAAAAAGTCGTCTTATCCTTGGCAAAAACGAGAATATTATTTGCCCGTGCAGCCAGTTCATACGTTCTGGACCAGGTCCATGCTATTTGTGTGTTGGCAGCATCGAATGTAAACGTTTCAATGGCGGCGTCGAAAGCGTGGTCTCCGGAGCGATACAAGTCGTCCGAGCAGATATCCCACTTGGGATACGTGAGTCCCAAAAATTCATTTTGTAATAATTGTGCATACACTCCGGTAACTGCATCAATGAGCGACTGGTCGTCCACAAAATAGTTGTCAGTCGTATATTTTCCTTTCGGAGTCACATCTATCAGCTCGTCGCAGGACATAAACACCCACGAAACAATGAGCAGTAAAAACAGTTTATTTTTCATTTTCAATATGTTTTTTTAGTGATTAAAAATTAAGTGATAAGCCCAGCGATACTTTCCTGACAGTCGGATAATGAGCTAAATCCACACCGCGTTGTCTGTTGCCGTCGGAGTATCCCAACTCGGGCGAATATCCTTTGTATTTGGTCAGAATCAGCAAGTCCTCTCCGGAAATATAGAAGCGGAGATTGCTGATTTTAGCCTTTGAAAGGATGCCTGTGGGAAGCGTATAACCGATTGTCAGATTTTTCAGTTTGAAGAAACTTCCATTCTCAATGAACAAATCCGAGGTACGGTGGTTCTGATTCAATTTGACGGTGGACATGCGCGGGATGGTATTGCTGGTGCCTTCGCCATGCCAGCGGTCAAGCGTTTCGGCATACATGTTGAACACCATGGCCGGGTCAAGTCCTTGCATACGGTCGGCATTGAAAAGTTCCAATCCGAAGTTGCCGTAAAAGTTGGTTGATATATCGAAGCCTTTGTAAGTAGCGCCCAATTGAAGTCCAAGGATGGCGTTGGGATTCGGGTCTCCTATTTTGGTACGATCCTGATCGTCAATGATCCCGTCACCGTTTATGTCCACAAACCGGACGTCGCCGGGTTTGATGGCCGACTTGCGGGAGTCGTTTTTGATGTTCGGGTCGCTGTCAATCTCACTTTGGTTTTGATACAATCCGTCGGTTTTCCATCCGTAGAAAGAAGCAATGGCTTGTCCTTCATACGTACGGGAAATAATCTGCCATTGACGGCCATACTGTGCGCCTTCAATGAAGGTATCATCCGAACCGTACAACTTCTCCACTTTGTTTTTGACAAACGTAACATTCGCAGAGACGTAATAGCTGAAGTCTTTATTGTCGCGATTTGTATATCCGATATCAAACTCCCATCCTTTGTTGCTCATTTCGCCCATGTTGCTGGCCGGTACTCCGGCTGTTCCCTGCGTTCCCATTACGGTGGTCGGGATCAGCATGTCATAAGTCCGTTTATAAAAATAAGTGGCGGTAGCATTCAGTTTATTATCCAACATTCTGGCTTCAACAGACAAGTTGGTCATGTCGGTTTTTTCCCAGGTAATGTTTGGATTTGCAAGCATGATGACGGTTGAACCGAGTGCATTGTCGGAGCCGAATATATATTGTCCCTGTCCGTTTCTCATTAAAGGATAGTATTGGAATGCGCCGACATCTTGATTTCCCAGCGAACCCCATCCGCCAAGTATTTTCAAGTCATTCAGAAAATCAGGTTTGTTCAGAAATCCTTCTTCGGAAAGCCGCCATCCCAAGGAAAAGGCCGGGAAATATCCCCAACGTTTGCCGGGAGCAAAACGCGAAGAACCATCGGCGCGGAACGTAGCGGTCAGCATATATTTGTCTTTCAGGGAATAGAATGCCCTGGCATACGCGGACGCCAATTTCACTTCGTCATGGAAATTACCACTGATAGCAGCCATTTCCGCACCATTATCGAAAACCAACTGTTCGTCTTTCTCGTCGGAAAAATTCCGTCGTGTGGCTCCGAAATCCTGCCCGGAATAACTCTGGTAAGAAACGCCGCCGGTAAGATTCACCTTGTGAATATCGAAGGTTTTGAGATAGGACAAATACGCTTCCCCAAGAGAGGTCAGGGCTTGCGTGTACGACTTGGATAATTCGGCCAGCGAACGTTGACGGGTCTGTTCGGTCACTTTGGGCAGAAAACTCTCATGAAGGGTAATGTATCCGTTCGCACTGCCGCTAACATTCAGATAAAGTCCTTCCAGAAATTTGTATGACAGGTTGAGCGTAGCCAAAATAGAATTGGTCGTGTAATCATCCTTTTCGGTTTCGAGTTCATAAATGGGATTGTTGATGTCGCCCAATTCGTTGTTGGCAATCGTAGAACCCCATTTTCCGGTTTCATCTTTCACCGGAATGGCCGGATTGAAGCGCAGAGCCTCCCAAAGCCTTCCTACATGTGCATTTAAGGTGTACGGTGTTGAGGATAAGGAATTAGTAAACTGGAAACTTTGCGAAATCTTTAAGCGGTCGTTTATCTGATGATCGGAATTGGCACGAATAGAAATACGTTTGTATTTGGAACTGTACAGGATACCCTTTTCATCATAAAAGCTAATACTGGTCATGTAATTCGAGTTCCGGTTTCCGCCGGAAAGACGGAAGTCGCCGTTCTGAGACAGTCCCTGATCGAAAATTTCATCTTGCCAGTTGGTACGTTGCGTAGCATAATAGGTATCATTCCAGAAGGGAGCAACGTTAATTCCGTCGCTGGTATAACGCTCTCTTTTGAGCATTGCCAAATCCGGCGCCGTGAGCAAGTCTAATTGTTTATACACATTCGAAAAAGCCGAATACAAATTGAGTTCTGCACGGACATCTGAGTTTTTTTCACCGCGTTTGGTCGTGACAATAATAACACCATTCGCGGCGCGTGTTCCATAAATGGCCGATGAAGAAGCATCTTTCAATACTTCCACCGATTCGATATCATTGGGATTGATGTCGGCGATGGAACCCGAAGGCACCCCATCGATCACAACGAGCGGCTCGGCGCCGTTAATCGTTCCCGTTCCGCGGATGCGGATAGAGGGTTGCGCACTGGGCGCTCCAGAGGAATTGATAAAATCAACCCCGCTCATGCGTCCCTGCAAGGCATTGGATACCGATGGCACAGGCATATTCTTAACCGACTCTCCCTTGACCTTGGAAATGCTGCCTGTCAAATCCCTCTTTTGCTGAATACCATAACCGACTACGACGATTTCTTCCAAGGCTTTCGAATCTTCCATTAAAATAATGGTAAAGTTGGTGTTATTACCAATGGACACTTCTTTGGCAGTATAACCAATATAACTGATTGCCAAATAATTATTTTTCGAGACAATAGTAAGAGAAAAATTTCCGTTCACATCGGTGACGGTTCCATTCTTCGTCCCTTTCTCGATTATGGAGGCGCCGGGCAGGGCTTCTCCGTTTACATCGGTAACAAGGCCGTTGACCACATTGCCTTGCTGTTGTTTTTCCGTGTTATCCGCGAGGACAATCCGGTTGTTCTCTTTCGACTGGGAGACAGACGTGAAGCCTGATAGAGTCAGCATAAAAGTACATGCCATCAGCCATAAAAATACTTGTTTAATGTTTCTCATTTTTTAAATGTTTTTTAATGATACGTTTTATAAATTTAACTTGAATTATTTTCACTCTTATAGCTTATTCGTCATTTATTGAAGATACGTATCAGTGTTACTCCGTGAGGAGAAACGGTGTCCGTGTATTCTTTTCCGAATGTTCCCATGTCTTTTCGTTGCCATAAATCCCGCACAGGATGACGTCCCTTTATGCCGATATCAGTCCATCGAACCGCCATTTTCACCGGCGTGGACGCTTTATTGAATAGGGCAACCGTTTTTGAGCCGTCCGCCATTTGTTTGACCCAGACTTCCTGCTCGCCTGCATTACCGATTCTTTTAGGATAGATTCCCAAAGCATCTTGATTAATATCAATTACTTCAGGATTTGTCAGCGTTTCTAATGTTGCTTTATTGATTTGCCGGACATCCACGGAAATAAACATAGGAGCGCTCATCAATGCCCAAAGGCTAACCTGACTTCTGTATTCGGTATCAGTACAACCTCTTTCATCAGTCAAATCTGAAGAAGAATCACCCCGTCCGTAGATTCCCGTAAGAAGCATATCTGGGTCGTTCCATCCGCCCGGTCTTTGCAAACCGGCAGTCTGTTGTGCTTTTTCGAAACTTTCGACAATGCCGACAGACCCCGGCAATCCACCTTGGTCAACCGACCATATATCGCGTATGTCGCCTCCGGTACGCCACACATGACAACCATATTCATTGCTTTTTTCTCCATCTCCCATTCCTATGCAATATACAATAGAACGTCCCGATGATTTCAGCAATTCGCCCATTTTCGTAAACAACTCATCTGCACGCTCGGCCGGACACCAGCAATAGTCGTGTTTCAAATAATCAACACCCCATGAAGCCCAACTTTCCACATCCTGTTTTTCGAAATCAAGCGTACCTTGGTATCCCGCGCATGTGTAACTGTTAGGCGATGAATAAATTCCGAATTTAAAACCCTTTTGATGCAAATAGTCGCCAACCGTTTTCAGTCCGTTTGGGAAGCGATGAATATCAGGAGTGATATAGCCATCCACCCCTCTTTTTCCTTGCCAGCAATCATCCATATTGATGTATTGATAACCCACATCTCTCAATCCGAAATCAACAAAGGCATCAGTCGTTTCTTTAAGAAAAATCTCACTAATCAAGCCCTCAACAACATTCCATGACAGATAACCCATAGGTGGAGTAAGCGATAGAGACTCGCCGACAGCGATTGTCAGTATCCGTTCTGTCGTTCCGTAATCGTTTGCAGCGGTCAGCCGGACAGCGTAATCGCCTGCCTTGACCGGTGTTCCGGCAATAACACCTGTTTGGGTATCTAAGGATAATCCTTCAGGCAAACCATCGGCATGAACGTTCATTGGGCTCATGCCGGTAACAGCAACAGGATAATTAAATGGAGTATTAGGGCGAATGCCTACTTTCATGGCTCCATTGATACGCGGCTTCGGATATTTTTTGTTTTGTTCCGATACAAATTCAAGTGTTTCGCTGATAGTTTTTTGTATTTCAGGACTCCACACGGTTTTGGGTGTCTTTCCCGAATAGGTAAAAAACGCATTAACCCAATCGATATGGCTTGCTCCCGGTTGCCCGACAGATTTCAAAATAAGCGATTTGACCCCATCCAACTTGACAGTAAAGTGTTTGGGAGCATCCTTATATTTCATAAGCCCGCTTTGCCAAAGCGTTTTGCCATCGCCAATAACAAAGAACTCAGCAGTAGATTCCTCTTTTTTTACTGTGTCTCTACGATGTGCCGTTGAGCGGTCGTCCACCCCAACTTCAGCCGAAAAAGCGCTTGTTTCGCTGTCTAACTCAATATACAACACACTCTCGGTTCGGGAGTGTATGCCATTAGCGAAATGACGTCCGGATATTTTGAGATTGCCGTTTTCGCCTATTTGACCCGGCCTGCCTGTCGGTTGTACACATTTGTTCAAATCCAAACCATCCAACAAAATGACTTTATCTTTTGCCGTCGTTTCTTGTCCGGTTACAAGCGTCAATAATACGATAAATACTAATCTATACATATACATAATATTTTCAATTTAATGATAAAAAATGTCCGAAAACACACTTTACTTGCTTGTCATTTTCGGACACTTATAGACAACTATCCGTTACTTTTTCAATATTACAGTAAGCGTCCAGATTTTGGATGTTTTACCGTCCGCTGCGATTACCTTGTATTTCACCGGCGAACTGAAATTACCGGAAATGCCTAATACCGGCGCTCCTTCAACCGGTTCAATACTTGCCGCATTGGATATGTTGAATCGCACACATAGGTTAGTAACGGCAACCTTATCACGTTCGGTTTCGGTAAAAGTTCCGCTGGCTGCGGGCACTGTTACTTCCATGTCAACCGTCAATTGGGTGGTATCAATTGCCCCTGTTTGGCTGAGTGTCTGCGTTTTTAATTCGGATAGTCCGGATGGCCCTGTTACCGTATAACGGTATTCGAAATACGCTCCGGTAATATTGGCGTCAGTAAAGGCCGGCAAGTCATCCAGTCCGCTTTTCAGGCATGATGTCATTGTCATGCAAATGATTGACAGTAATAAAAATATATATCTATTCATAACTTAAAATGTTTTAGAGTTGTTAATTATACCCCGGATTTTGTCCAAGATTGGGATTCATATTACGTTGGCTTTGAGGAATCGGGAACAAATAGCGTTTTGACGAATCAAAACTGACTTCGTTTGCACGATTTTTCGTGATATGCGAAATCGAATACCGGGTTCTGTCTTTTGAAAGATCAAATACCATAGGAGGTATGGTCAATTCCTCAATCACGCCTCCGGGTGCTCTTCCTGCATTAGCAGGTCCGCCGATTTTTCCCCAGCGAAGCAAACTCCAGTAGTAGTCGCCTTCTTTGGCCAAATCCACGCGACGTTCGCGTTTGTATATCTTCCAGGCCTCATCAACAGTTGATGCGGTTGCAGGCGGCATTCCTCCATGTATCACACGTGTCTGATTCAATGCCTCAAGCGCTTCTTGTATTTTTTGCTGTTGCAGTAATGCTTCCGCTTTATTCAGATATACTCTGCCCAAACGGAAAAGCACCCAATGGTAATCAGTAGGTATTCCAACATAGACACGTGGCGATGCATTGTATGTCCCTTTCCTCCAATAATAATCAGAAAGCGTGGTACCCCAATAACCGGGTTGAAAATCATGCACCAGATTGCCTTTTTCGCACATTGTTACCAACTCGCCGAACCACTCGCAGGAATCATATACAAGAGTAGCATAGAAGCGATTATCCCGGTTAGTATAGACAACGTCATTGATTGGAATACCATCGGTAACGCCTTTATCTACCATAAATACGCTTGCATCCGGCGTTTCTTTCTTTACATGTGCTTTAAATTGCGACGATTCATCCCAACGAACAGCTTCGCCTGTAAGCTCGTCGATTACTTCGTACTCATCGGCCAGATTTTGCGTAGGCCCTGTCTCATGCCAAGCCTCGAAAATAACAATGGATGACTTAAAGAGCGGACTGCAGCCATATTGTTCCAGTTCCAGATTTTTGACATTAGGTACGGTTTGTTGAAGGTCATAAATATCATTACAATTCGTATTGATGGCTTTGCGATAACGACCAAGAATGATTTCGGGCGAATAAGGTTTGCCTTCATTGAACATTCCTGCATAATCCGTTTCCATTGTATATTTACCGCTATTAATCACGGCATCTGCCGCATCAATAGATTTCTGATAATACGATTGGTCGCCGGTATATGCAGCAGCCTGCAGGCATACTTCGCTTAACAATGCGTATGCAGCATAGCGATTGGTGCGTCCCGAAAGGCTTGTTTCGGGTAAATCGGCTATGGCTTCATTCAGATCCTTGACGATATATCCATACGTCTCGGCAGCATCTTTAGTGGTCGGCAACTGATAGTTTTCTTCCTCCGCAGTCAATGTATGATCTACCCATACAACTATGCCGAAACGTCTTGCCAGATAATAATATATCGTAGCACGCAGAAATTTTCCCTCAGCAATCAACTCCGTCTTTTCGGCATCAGATATACCGGTGGAGGTTGCCACTTTTTCGATAATCAGGTTGCAGCGTCTTATCCTGTCAAACCGATTAAAACCGAAATCGTCGTCTCTGGTTACTTCATCATGGTTAAGTGAAATATACGAATGTCTGAATGCATTAGGTGTATATTGCTCCTCTTGTGCATATTGGATATATATATCCATAATATTCTGATAGGTGGAATAGATAAACGCATCCACGCCTGTTCGAGTTTCCCATACCACATCTTCACTGAATTTATCAAATGGCTTGGTATCCATTACATCATTGCAAGATACAGCCAAAAGCAGTATCGTTACGATACTTCCTTGTCGAAATATATTCATAATTGTTCTCATAATCAAAATCCTATATTAAAAGTTAATGTATAAACGCGCTGCGTTCCATAAGAATACCAACTGCCCGTACCTAATTCAGGGTCAAGTCCGTATTTTAGAGCGTCTGCAAAAGTAATCAGATTCGTACCGCCCAAAATTAACTTGGCATTTGATAAGAATGGAACCTTATGAAGAAATGATTTCTTAAAATCGTATCCTATTTGTACCGATTTTAATCGAAGGTAATTGCCGCTTATCAGCCAGAAATCTGAAGTCTGTATATTGTTATTGCCATTATACGATTGTTCGGCTAATAAGCGCGGAAAGCGAGCGTCCGTATTAGTCTCAGTCCAAAAATCCTCCTGACATTTCCACGTAACTATCGCTTTTGCCTGATTGCCGGTAAATTGCATATTGAGCATAATGTCCCGCTGAGCGCTTCCCTGAATCAAAGTGGTCAAAAACCATGCTTTATAACCCAAGTCAATGTTTACGCCATAAGTAATATGAGGCATAGAACCTTTTCCTATCTTTATACGGTCATTGCTGTCAATCAGTCCGTTTCCATCAACATCTTCGTATTTGATGTCGCCGGGAGCCAGATTACTTGAAGCTGAGGGTTTGGGACTATTCATTACATCTGCTTCGTCTTTGAAAAACCCTAAACTATGATATCCTAAGGTATTATATGCCAATTCATGCGTATCTCTGGTTCGTGGATTTTTAGTCGTACTTTCCTGCTCGTCCGGGTTCATTTCCCATAACTGGTCAAAATAAGACAAATTACCGCTTATGTCATACGAAAAATCTCCGGATGTGTTTTTATAGCCTAAATAGCCTTCCCAACCGGCTCTGCGCAGTGCACCGTCGGTTTTTGTTTTAGGAAGACTTGTCCCTAAAGGATCCGTATAACGGGTTCCTGAAGGACTTGCTAAATAACCACTTGTTCGATAATAAAAATAATCCAATCCGCCGTATAAAGTTTCATTCAGCGTAGAAAAATCAAATCCGAAATCAGACGATGACAATGTGTACCAGGTAAGGTTGGGGCTTACCAGCGGGCCTTCGGAAAAACCTGCTACCGGAGTATCATCTATAACATACGTATTCGGGTCGATGTTGTATCCGGGAATGTATTCGAAACGGTCTATTTGGGCGTCGCTTCCATCCAGACCAATGATACCGTAGGATGCTCTTAATTTGAAATAATCAAGATAATGATTATCTTTTAACGATTTCATAAATGATTCGTCGCTAAGCGCCCATCCGGCGGATATGGAATAGAAAGTACCCCAACGTTTGTCTTTTGGAAACCAATCGCTGCCATCACGACGGAAATTGGCTTCAATCATGTATTTAGCCTTATAATCAGCTTTTAAACGACCAATAACTCCGGCACGACCCGATTCGGCTTCAGAACCTTCATTCTTCATGCTGGTTGTAGGACCTGCAATAAATTGGTCAAAGTCTAAGACATAATTTTCACGCGAAGCGCTCATCATGTCGCTTTTTGTGGAACCGAACTCATAACCCAATGTAGCTCCGAGAGAGAGGTCATTGTCCAAAAATTTGTGTTCATAATCGGCCAAAAACTGTTGTGTGAATTTAAAGTCGCGATTATATGTCTCATTTAAGTTCGGCGGATTCTGCTCTTTCGGAATATCCGAACCCATCTCGGCTTGTGGAGCATAACTCTTCCATGCTTTTACTCTACCGAAAGCCATCGCGTAGTTGCTAACGGATTTTAGTTTGAAACCTTCTATCCCCGGTACTTTCCATTCTGCCTGAAATAAGCCGTTAATCATCTGAGTATCTGTTTTATTGTATCCGTGACGAGGGTCAATCATTTCAAGCACATTTTCAACAGTTGTAGCATAAAGGCCTCTATCGTTATACGCCGGTTCAAACGGAGTATGAGACGCCGAGGCATGACCCCATATTTCGCCAAATCCATCGAGCGTAGTACGGATTGTACCAATAGTAGCATTAACACTACTTGTAGTCTTCAATCCGATTTTTTCAAAATTATTCTCAAGATTCATCCTTACGTTGTATCGTCGGTAATAATTTGTGTTGTTGCGTATCAAAGCATCCTGATCGAAATATCCGAGACCGACATAGTACTTGTTTTTTGTATCTCCACCTCGTATGGATAAATTATGATTTGCTTCGGGCGCCCATTCTTTAAAAGTAAGCCCTATCCAGTCCGTATTAGGATAGTAATAAGGATCAGAACCATCCTTGTATTTTTGTATCTGCTCGTCGGTATATACATTTGGTCTGCCTACATTAGCAGATGCCTGATTGGTGTAGTTGGCCAATTCGTAAGAATTGGGTCTTTTCGGCCAAACGGTTGGTTGAGTAAAATTTTGGCTATAACTGTAATCAATGTGCAAGGGGGCGTTTTCCCCACGTTTGGTTGTAACCAAAATAATGCCGTTACCGGCACGACTTCCGTAAACGGCCGCTGCTGCTGCATCTTTCAAAATGCTCATACTGGCTATGTCATTTTGATTGATATCCCTGAAACTGTTATAGTCGGATACAATTCCGTCAATTACAACAATCGGAGTGCCGCCACCACGAATCGAGATGGCCGAGAATGTACCGGGACCACCACCATTGCCGCCCGGAGTAATAAAGACGCCCGGAGTACGACCTCCTAAATTGTTCACAATAGACGCTGAAGGAATATTTTCCAACTTATCAACAGCAATTGTCGAAATACTCGCCGTCGTCTTGCGCTTGCTCGTCGTCCCATAACCGATTACCACGACTTCGTCCAATACCAGACGATCTTCTACTAAACTAATTACAAGAGGTTTCCCGTCATTACTTGCTATTACGCCGATTTCCTGCGCAATATACCCAATAAAGGATACTTGCAGCCTTGCATTTTCCGGTACGGTCAACGAGAATTTCCCGTCCACATCGGTGACGGTTCCGTTGGTCGTCCCTTTTACCTTCACATTCGCTCCGATAAGGGCTTCGCCGTTCACATCGGTAACAATGCCGTTGACCACATTGTTTTGCTGCTGTTTTTCCGTGTCATCCGCAAGGTTCTCTTTCAACTGGGTGACAGACGTGAAGCCTGATAGAGTCAGCATAAAAGTCCATGCCATCACCCATAAAAATACTTGTTTAATGTTTCTCATTTTTTAAATGTTTTTTAATGATACGTTTTAAATTTAACATGAATTATTCGAAATAAGGAAAAAGTCAATAAAACAAAAAAACTCTTTCCCTTATGCAAAAGTAATAACAATTTCGTAATAAATCAAAAAAAAATATATTTTCATTTTTCATTTTGTAAAATATTTTCGCTTTTGCTACTTTTTTTACGTGTGTTCACTTTTCACAGATACAGAAAAACGGCTGTATATCTCCCGTTCGCGAAAATATTTTAAAGAAAAAGCCCGCTTTTTTTAGGAACGGGCGGAAAATCAAGTAAATTAGTGAAACTGTAATTAATCAATAAAACTTACTTGACTTAAATCTTTTGCGAAACTACGAAGACCGGTTTGAATTTTTTCGCGTGTTTTAGGTGTCGGTCGTTTTGTACCCGAAGAATAATGCCATAGCTGTTTTTGACTGATTCCGGTAATTTTTTCCAAACCGGATTTAGAAAGTATTCCGGAATAATAGTTTAGAAATGAACTGACATCGTATTCTATTTCAAATGCTAATTCAGGAGGATTTTTACCTTCTGCCGAGCACATTTTTTTAGCTTCTTCATAACATTCATAGAAATCTTGTAATGCTTCTTTTGAAGTATTTCCAAAGCCGGATAAACCAAAATCAAAATCGTAATAATCCATGTTTGCACTAAACATTCCATCTTTTCCTCTTTCTACAATTACTTTTACTGTTTTCATATTTATTCTGAATTTATGTTGTTTGTATATTCAGGGATTACAATGTAACTCCTGAATAAAGTTCAATACTTGCTTTTGTTTTAGGTGTGAGTTCCTGTGATTTATGTCTTGGAACTTGAAATTTTTTACCGGTTATCGGACTGTACCACTAATCGTGGTTTGTTCCATGTTCAAGAAAATAACAGTCTTCTTTCTTTAATTTTCTAAGCGCTTCACTAATTTTCATTTTTCTATTGTTTTATCAATTAATTACACTACAAAGGTAACTATTTTTCCAACACTAAGCAAATAAAACACCAATTATTTTTCAAGAAAACGAAATATTTAACATATAAAACCTTATTTATCAAAGCGCCCTTAGTAGCCTGAAATTTAGCAACCACATCCCCCTTATTTCCTTATTAAAACATTGCGAATAAGGGAAAGGGAGGAAAAGAAAAATTTATGCGCTACTAAGGGCGCTTTGATAAATAAGGGAAAAGGCTTAACAAAAAAATCATTATAAGTTAACATAGATTTTCATGTATTTTATCTTGCCCTAATTCAAGAAGAAGCGACAGGAATAAATTTAAGTTTTTTATTCTCTAACCATGGATAAGAGAGTGTATCAAATTTATTCATCATTTCGAGAATTTGCGGCAAATCTCTTTTCTTTTTCAGTTCGATTTTAATATTCAGTTCGCTGATAGTAATCTCACCATTATTTGCAATAAATTTTTCATATATTCTCTCATCGTAAAAGTGCTCAT
>JAITNQ010000100.1 GCA_031290435.1 Candidatus Symbiothrix sp.
TGCGGATATTGCATTTCCTGCAAAAGGGAGATGTAGGTCTGCATTTGTTTTTCGTGCGCGTGATTCGGTTCTCCGAATTTATAGTCAATAATAAGGGTTTGGCTCTCCGACATAAGTACCCGGTCGGGGCGTTTGGCAGTCACCTCTCCTGCTTCTTCTATAATAATGGAAAATTCGGAATAGACCCTATATTTATCTGAAAACCAATCTTCTACACCTGCTTTCCGTATAAAGGCGCTTACTTTATCAATGAAAACCAGTCTTTCAGAAGGAAGGATAAGCCCTTCCGAAATGAGCTTATCTATTGATTTTTCAATGTCGTTCAAAGTATGAATACCGGCAAAAAGCGCATGCATGATATTTCCATATGCGATGTATTTTTCTTTTGACGGATCGTCCGATGCGATAAAATCGCGCGATTGATTGGACTGTTTAAAAATGGATTTCCCTTCCGGAAAAGCCTCGGAAACAAAGTTGATATAAAAAGCCGACGGCGTTTGCTTCAAGGGATTGTCTTGCACTTTCTTGGACAATCTTTGATTTTCCGCCAAAGCGCCTGTCTCATAATGCAAAGATTCCGCATCCCAATTTCCGGCTATTTCCGGAACTGCCTCCTGCAATAAATCCGATACGTTTTTAATATGCTCCGGCCCCGAAAGCGTCTTTTTGTATTTTCCAAAAACAAACAGATTTTGCTCCGCACGTGTAAAAGCCACGTACAAAAGATTCAGATTATCCAACCAAGAAAGAGAAGTTTCATATTGGTATTCTCCCGAAAAAATGGTATCCTTCATTTTCTCGGAGTAATTGACCGGAAGCAATTCCAAATCGTAAAAACCTTCTTTTTTGCCACACCAAACAATGGGATTTTTCTGGGGATTCAGTTCCCATGTGCAATAAGGAATCAAGACTGTATGGAACTGTAACCCTTTCGATTTGTGAATGGTCATCGCACGGATGCCGTCAATCCCTTCGCCGGTAGGAATGGTTTTCTGAGACAGGTCTTCCTGCCAGTAATCAACAAACGAATGAATATCCGCCGTATTGTCTTTCAGGTAATTTGTAAGGGCATCGAAGAAATAGAAAAGATAAGCCGATTGACCTTCTATTTTTCCTAAATCAAAGCTACGATACAAATGGGAAATAAGTTCAAGAAGGGGCATCTGAATTTGCAAACACGTATAGGTGTCATCCAAGTCTTCTTTCTTGGGTGACAGACGCGAGATAAGCTGAGACAATACCGCTCTGTTCACGGGATTTTCCGGATAAGCAATGGTTTTAAGCGCTTCCATAATAATGCAGACAGCCAAAGAGGAATCCAATCGGAAAGCATCATTCGATACGATATTCAGAAAATTCTTTTCGGCCAAAACCGGATAATCGGCTTTTTTTGAAGCAAAATAGGCTGCTATCGTTTTTATCTGACTGTTATTCCGTACTAAAATACAAATGGCTTTTGCCGGGATTCCGGCAACTTGCAGTAGCTGTAGTTTCTCAATCAAGTATTTCAATACCAAATCTTTGTATTTTTCATCCTCTCTATCTTGGATGAAATCAACACACACATATCCCGAATCGTTCTTTTTGGGGGACTGCTGACCAATTTCGTCCGCTGTGTAAACCGAGGCAAACGGCGAATCGCTTAATGCGGTCAATTCTTCTCGGAACTTGTCGTCCAGCAATTTTCCCGAACAGGTAAAAAAAGCATTGTTGAATTCCACAACTTGTTTTTCGCTACGAAAATTGAATGCAAGCGACTCGGCTTTAGCAGACAACTCTCCGGCGACATTGTTCAGGATTCGCCAATCACCATTCCGCCAACGGTAAATCGATTGTTTGATATCGCCTACAATCATGCTGAAATAGTTATTGGCAAGAATATCCGTCAATAAGGCTTTGAAATTTCCCCATTGCAGTCGGGACGTATCCTGAAATTCGTCAATCATCACGTGTCGGATTTCCGCTCCTATTTTTTCGTAAATAAAAGGAGAATCGGAACCATCAATCATTTGGTTAAGAAACAAAGCCGTATCGGACAGCATGAAACGATTGTTCTCGGTATTCATGTCGTTTATTTCTTTTGCAATATACCAAACCAAACCCAATTGATGTATATTGCCTACTATCAGTCCGGATGTATCCTGTTTTCGTAAAACAGCGACAGTTTCCTGTAACAGGCCCTGTAAATGGGTTTCGGCAAGCGCAATGATATCGGCCCTCCTTTTGTGGGACTTTGCAGCCCAATTTTCGGAATCTTCCAGCAGTTTGGCTATCGTTCCCCCGGCTTCACTTTTTTGATTTTCCGCCAAGTTTTTCCAGAAATTGATAACAATTCCTTTCCGGAAAAAATCAGCCGGTTCCAAACAATTCTGTTTCAATAAATCCAGAACCGTTTTGTATGTTTTTTGGAACCACTCCTTGTATTCCCGCAAAAGTTTGTAGTGTTGATTTTTCAATTCGTTAAAAGCATCCGGATTATTATCCAATTGACTGAGCAGTAAACTTTCGTGCTCCTGAAAAAATTCGTCATAGATACAAGCGCTGAAACGATACACTTCGTCCTTAAATCGCCAGTTGCCGCCCTGCTCTAATCTGTTTTCAACATAGGTAGTCAGCCATTGCAGGAGTTGAGGGTTGGTATGTGCATTTTCGACTATTGCGTTCACGGCATCCAGTCGCACTTTTGCCGTATTCAATTCAATATTGAACCGGGAGCCTTTACCTAATTCCCTTGCCAAATTTCGGAGAATTTTCTGGAAAAAACTGTCAATCGTTGTGATATACAAACGGCTGTAATCATGAAGAATTTTTTTCAAGACAATCAAAGCGTTATTTCGGATAAGCGCCTCATCCATCCTATTTCCGGAATCAGCCAAAGCTTGCTTGACGGATTCCAGAAAAACTTTCGAATCATCCGTATCGAAAGCCAATCCGTACAATTCGGCTAAAATACGGTCTTTCATTTCTCCGGTAGCATCTTTGGTAAACGTAACGGCAAGGATATGACGGTATCTATCGCTGTAATTTTCCGGCAGCAATTCTTTGATGTATTCCAATGCAAGCGTATAGGTTTTACCCGAACCGGCCGATGCTTTGTATATTTTCATACGTATTTCTTATTTTATTGCTATCATGCACAAAATTACAAAAAAATTGGCAAAGTTTATAGGAAATCCGGCATTTAACCCTTATCTTTGTTTGCAAATAGTTCAGGGCTTGATTGCGAAGAATCAAATGCGCGTTCAAAACTTAATTGATACATTTAATCCAGCTGATTCAGAATCTATTACAGGGCTGAGTAAAATGTATTTGCCGAATAGTTTATTCGCTTCATCAGTAATGAGATTCCGGATGGGGAAATAAATGAAATAGGCCAGTTCGGTAGCGAGTATGGCAAATCCGGCGCCGGCAACAACATCGCTGACCCAATGTTTATCGTGAGCGACCCGAAGTCCGGCTGTGATGACGCCGAAAGAATAACCGGAATAAGCCAACACGGGATTTGAATCTTTGAATTCTTTGTATATGATGTGGGAGCATATAAATGCCGATGCCGTATGTCCCGATGGGAAAGAATGATTTCCCCCATAAGGCCGCGGTGTATTATAATGCCCTTTGATGTAACGGACGGGAACTACCATAATCCCATAAGACATAGCTGTAAGAAAAAACTGGTCGACGGGATGATGTTTTTCTTGTCCTATGGCATCGTAAATAAACAAAGCGGGTACGGACGCATGTTGAAAGATATCGTCAAACGGGGTAAGTCTGTCTTGGGGATGGGTACGTTCTATAGGGAGAATGTCCCGGAAATTATCGGTATTGGAGGCAATCGCACCGACAGTAATCAATCCCAAGGGAAGAATGAGGTCTTTGGGATTCAGTTTGTACGCCACAGGTGGAATATGGAACTTCCGGACATGGTAACCGGTCAAAGGCTTTGTTTTAAATTGTTCCATTTCGGCAAGAAGTGACAGGGTATCCAAAGGGATACTGTTAACAGCGAATACGATTGAATCCGATTCAATCGGGAGGGTGACAAAATCAATTTTTTCGGTCCGGGTTTGCAAGGCTTGCTTATCACTCTTTTTCGGTTTTTTGACGAGAGCGGTTTTCTCCGGGATTTCAGGAATAGTGGGGAATACTTTTTCAGGCTCCTTGAAAACGAATCTGTCGGATAACGGAAACAAAGGTTCGTTTCGGTCTTGAAAGACAGGAATAAAGAAAAACAACAAGAAAAAAACAAACCGTTTTATCTTGTGTTTATAACTGTTATTTGACATTGACTGTAACAAATGTTTGATTGGTCAATTTTTTTACAAAGATATATTTTAAAATTGAAATATCATGAATACAATTATCAAAATTGCAAAACGAATCACCCTGTTAGTAGGATTTATTCTCTTATTTCCTACTATACAGGCACAAAGCAATGCGGATTATTACACTGTCAGCGGATTGATAAAAGACAAGCAAAGCCAAAAGAAAATCGGATATGTAACCGTATCGGCTGCCGGTACAAATGTCGGTACAATAGCGAATGAGGATGGAGAATTCACGCTTAAATTGAACGACACCTTAAATGTAAAAGAGATAGAACTCTCTTGTTTAGGCTATTATAATACGAAAATTCCCATTTCGAAGAACAATAGTCCGAATCAGGTGTTTTATATGAATTCCAAGGCAATCAATCTGAAAGAAATTGATGTCTTGAGTTGGAAAAATGCACGCGAACTAATAGAAATTGCGGTGGGAAAGATAGCTGAAAATTACAGCGTAACACCCAATTTATTAACCGGTTTTTACCGAGAAACGGCGCAAAAAGGCAAGAAATACATCAATATTTCAGAAGCCGTCATCCATATATATAAAAGTTCTTATAAGTCGGACGCCGAAAGCGACCGGGTACAGGTGTTGAAAGGCCGGAAGTTAGTGAGTCCCAAAAAGAGCGATACACTGTCGGTCAAATTATTAGGCGGACCTAATCTATCGGCCTATGTTGATATCGTAAAGAACCCATACATGCTTTTGGACAAAGAAATTTTACCCTACTACGAATACAAATTAGGAGATGCGGCAAGCATTAATGACCGGATGCAATATGTAGTGCATTTTTCTCCGCAAGCGCTGACAGCTGCCCCACTCTATCGCGGAACTTATTATATCGACCAGCAAACACTGGCTTTTACACGCGCCGAATTCCAAATAGATATGCGGGATAAAGATAAGGTAACCAGCCTTATCCTGATGCGGAAACCAAAAGGCTTGCGTTTCTCTCCGGAAAGCGTAGAATATGTGGTCGGCTATAAATACATGGATGGAAAAAGCTATCTGCATTACATCCATAATGAAATCAAATTCAAATGCGACTGGAAAATAAAGTTGTTTGCCACAAATTATGCGGTTGTCAGTGAAACGGTTGTAACGGATAACCGGAAAGAGAATGTTTCACGAATACCGTTCAAGGAATCATTTTCAGTACGGAAATCCCTGAGTGATGAGGCTATGGGTTATTTCGATGGGGATTTTTGGGGTGCATACAATATTATTGAGCCTACCGAATCCTTAGAATCAGCCGTAAACAAATTAAAAAAAGACAGCAATAAATAATTCTACTTCAGGGGGAATTACATCAAACACTTTCCGCTACACAAATCCCAAACCGTTCTGATTGATAATGATACGGAATTTCGAATACGCTTGTACCTGCATATTACACGGGATTTCCTTTCCGAATTACTAAAATATACCGGAGTTATGAGCATAATCAGTCCGGATACGCTGAAAGAACGTTATTTAGCTGTTCTTCAGGATGGTTTGAAAAACAACCTCTGTCGCGACAATCTGCCCCTGCGCCATTAAAATCGCAAGTTCACAAAGAATAAATTTTGCAAACCAATAGTCAAAGGTTTACAAACTTTTTGGGTATGCAAACAATTTAGTTCATCATTTTTTACTATATTTGCTGCAAAAGTATAAAATAGTATGATTCAATACCGAATTTTGGAAACAGGTTTTTTTCTTGCCGACGGAGGCGCTATGTTCGGCGCAATTCCGAAAAGGGCATGGAGCCGGAAATATCCATCCGATGAACAGAATTGTTGCTTGTTGGCAATGAATTGTCTATTGGTTTGGAATGAAGACCGGGTGGTATTGCTCGACACCGGAGTAGGGAGCAAAGACTTGGGAAAATTAAGTTACTATCAGTTCAGTCGCTTGAATGATATTGCCGATTTGGTTCGCAGTCAGGGTTTTGAACCGGCTCAAGTGACGGATGTCGTGCTATCCCACTTGCATTTTGACCATTGTGGGGGTTGCACTTACAGAGACAGCTTGGATCGGCTGAAAATTACCTTTCCGAAAGCGATGCATTGGGTTGGGAAATCACAATGGGAAAGCTATTTGAGTCCGAATGAACTGGAAAAATATTCCTTTCGCGCTCAGGATATGTTGCCGGTTGCGGAAGCGGGACTGCTCCGTTTGGTTGATGTGGATTTCGAATTGTTTGAAGGATTCGGACTGAAACTTTTCGACGGGCATACCCAAGGACAATTGGTTTCGTTTATCGAAACCGGAGAAGATAAAATATGCCTGTTCCCCGGCGATGTGATTCCGACCAAGGCTCACCTTTCCGGTGAATGGATTTCTGCTTACGATATAGCGCCTTTGGAATCGTTGGCGGCCAAAACGAAATTGGCGACATTCGGAACAGGGAAAAAAGAGACGTTTGTATTTTATCACGACGCATACACCAGTATTTTTCATAGCACCACCAAAAAGTTTTAGCCACTTTATCCGGTGATTTTTATTTTCGGCGAAAAATACTACCTTTGCTCTCAAATAGCAATAAAACTATGACAGCACATTTTAACAAAGCAAGACAAATACTAAAAGATTTAAAGCCCACTTTGGTAGATTATTATCATGTGGATTCGATTGGTTTGTTTGGATCTATTGTCCGTAACGACTTTTCGCCGACTTCAAGTGATGTGGATATTGTTGTTAGTTTTACCCAACCCATTGGAATTGAATTTATTGATTTAGCCAATTTACTTGAAAAAGAATTAAAAAGAAAAGTGGACCTTGTTTCTCGAAAAGGAGTAAAAGAAAAATACTTTAAAGAAATAGAAAAAGATATTGTTTATGTCTAAACGAACATCCGAACTACTGATTGAAGATATTCTTGAGAGTTGTAATAAAATTATAAACTACACAAAGGGCATTTCCTATGATGACTTTGTATTAGACCAAAAGACTGTTGATGCTGTAATTCGTAATTTTGAAATAATAGGAGAAGCAGCTAACCGTTTGCCGGACGAATATAAAGATGCCCATCCTGAAATTGACTGGTTTAGAATAAGGGGTTTTCGAAATAGAATTGTACATGATTATTTTGGCATAGACTATTCAATCGTTTGGCAAATAAAAGAGACCTATTTACCTTTAATGATTAATAATCTGAATCAACTTAATTGCAATTCCTGAAATGCTACTATATTTGCTGCAAAAGTACGAAATATTATGATTCAATACCGGACGAAATGGAAAAAAAGGATAGTCTGAAGAAATCTTTTGCGCCTGTTTATGATGCAGAAACACAGATGCTGATTCTGGGAACTTTGCCCGGCGCAAAATCACTGGCATATAACGAATATTACGGTGATCCGAGAAACCGTTTCTGGCGGATTATTGCCGAAATAACCGGCCATAAACTGCCGGAAAACTATACTGAAAAGACGCAGATGTTGCTGGAAAACAAGATTGGACTCTGGGATGTTGTCCGGGAGGCGAATCGGGAAGGCAGTCTTGACAGTGCAATAAAAAATGAGGAGCCGAACGATTTGAACAGCCTAATCTTATCGCTGAAAAATCTAAAAGCAATCGCATTTAACGGAAAGAAAGCCGCACAATTTTACGATAAGTACTTCAAAAGGGTCGACGGTATCCGATATCTACTATTGCCGAGCAGCAGCCCTGCCAATGCCGGTATTGATTTTGCCGGACTTTGCAAAGCATGGAACGCGGTTTATTTTCCTCTTTTTAACAAATAATCTACCATCTTTGCTATTATATTTTGATAAAAATAAGCAATTATAAAAGTTAGTGTCAATGAAATCGTAATTAGAAGGATCTTTGAGTGAAGAAAAACGGATAGAATGTATTGTATTGTTTCATGAAACAAATACAATACTAATGTGTATTTCCCAACAAAAGATAAAATTGGAAATTGATAATTTTTAAATAATGACATTATTCCGCTCAAAATCATTAACAATGGAAAAGTTATTAATATGAAAGGATACCACCCTACACCATATTTCCATAATTCTTCAATGGTATGATAGTGTAAAGTCAATAACAACCATATACTACCGATTAGGAATGAAAATAGGAGCAAAACAATCTTTTTTGTATCCATTTTAATATCCTGTATGATATAATAGCCTATTAATATTCCAATAAAGTATATTGGAATTCGCGTTGTGAAAATTAACAAATATTCTGCTGGGGAATTCATTATGAGCAACGATATGAGAATTGCGCTAACACTCATTATAAGCGTGCCTAACAAAAGTTTTTCTTTGAATATTGAGAAATAAAGAGGCGTTATAAGGTACAATACTATCAAACTTGGAATATACCAATCAAAATAATATGCTCCTAAAACAGGAATCGGTTTAAGCCAAAAAGCAAGCGTGGCGATATTGGAAAATACAATTGAAATCGGCAATTTTTGCGAAAGCACAACAAGTATGGAAACGACTGATACAATAGGAAGGTAATAAGGCAATATTCTTACTATTCTTTTTTTGTAAAAATTGATTTTGTTGTCATTCTTTGTCAACGAAAAGAAAAGCCCCATACCTGATAAAAATAAAAATAAATCAACGCCACCATAGCCACATGGCTTAAAAGATGGAATGTGTCCGCCCAAATGAAAAAACAAAACCCACAACATGGCTACGCCCATTAGTTGTGTTCTGTATTTTGTCAAAAATGAAATTTTTAAAAATTGTTCCATAATTTTATTTTTTTTGCGTAAACAAATATCCCTGTCCATCGGTTTTTACCTCTCCCACAGCAGGAAATAGAATATGCATACCGGCTACCGGTATATTGTTTTTAGCAACGAATTCCAATAATTTTTTACGGGAATTAATTGCTTGTTTGGCATCTACATCGTAAGTCATTGCAATTTCCGGATGAGGCATCTGAATTGCCATTACATGTGTTAAATCGCCCCAAATCAACAATTTCGACGAGCCTGATTCAAGCAGATAAGCCGTATGTCCGGGAGTATGTCCGTAGGCGGCAATTCCCTGAATGCCGGGGAAAAGATTTTGTTTTTTGCTTCCCGGCTCTACGGGTTGAAACAGTTTCAGGCGGTCTTTATAAGCTTCCAAGACGGTTTTCGCCCGTTTGTTATCGCTTTTTATCCAATAATCGTATTCCGGTTTGGATAAGAATAAATCGGCATTTGGGAAGACTTTCTTTTCGTCGGAGAGCAATCCTCCAATATGGTCGCCGTGCATGTGAGTAAGCAAGATAATATCGATTTGTCCGGCTTGCACATTCAAGGTTTTCAGATTTTTCGACAGCCCCTGTCCTAAGCCTGCATCAATCAGGATGGTTTTTTCCGGCGTCTTTACCAAAAAAGCGTTGACTTCCGTTCGAAATCCATCCGGAAGATATTTTTGTATCAGTTCAGGAGTTACACCGATTAAAGTTTGCGTATTTCCGGCGCCCATTTTTTCGGATAAGGTACTTAGCTTAAATTTTCCTACATCGAAAGTAACTACGTCTTTACTTTCCTCCGTAACAGGATATCCCACAGGATTATTGATAACCGGCAGTTGCGAAGGACTTAAGTTTAAAACTTCCGTTAACTCTTTGGTATTCATCGAACCGCGCGGAACTGTCGCCAATCCGCATCCGGAGCAAAAGAGCGAAATATTCTGCGAAACAATTCCGGCATCAAGGGCTGCACAATTTTTCTTCCCTGCTTCATCCATATTTCCGAAACGGGAAAGGTCGGAAACCATCAACAAGCTGACAGGCGCTTTTGCGGCAAACTCCTGCTGGACTGCAATCAACGGACGGTAATCGCCTTCAGCAACCGGTTTGAGTTCATGCTCCTTAGCGTCATACAGATAAGCACCTTCTTCCATAATGACGTAAATATCAATATCTTGCTTATTCAAAGCCGAAGCAGCCGTTCTCATGCCGGTTTCGGGACGGTTAATCCCATTAGCAGCCCAAAGTAAATCCGAAAGGTCTTGCAAACTCAGCTTTTTTTCGGAAAAATCACGCTCCGAATGCCGGTCGGCAAACGCTTTCATTACGGACGAACCCCGCGACATATCCGGCTTATTCAGCTTTAGCGGTTCAATTTTTTGCGCTGACATAGACATCATACTTACAAATAAAATTGTAAAGAAAATACAAACATTACATAATCTCTTCATAAAAATCATAATTTTTTAGTTAGTCCTGCAAATGTACTAAATATTTTTATAAGAGTTTGTTTTCTTGCTTAAAATTTTCATACCCTGTGTGAAAAAATCCTTACCTTTGTAGAAAAATCATTTATATATAGAAAACAAAAAACGCTAACAATCTTACTTATAGACTATTAGCGTTTCCGTCCGTACTCGGAGCGGGACTTGAACCCGCACAACCGTAATGGTCACAAGATTTTAAGTCTTGCGTGTCTACCATTCCACCATCCGAGCTTAATTTAAGCGCTCAAAAGTAGTGTTTTTTT
>JAITNQ010000070.1 GCA_031290435.1 Candidatus Symbiothrix sp.
AAATAATGTTCAGGTAGATTATTTTCCCTATCCGCGCGCCGAACATAATGTCGGCGGTAAAGACCGTATCCACCTGATGCAGAAAATTACTAACTACTTCGAGGGGGAATTAAGAATTAGGAATTAGGAATTAGGAATTGGCTTCGCGCGAAATGGAACGCGGATGACACGGATTGGGCGGATTAGCGCGGATTTTTTTTATCTGCGCTAATCTGTTAAATCTGTGTCATCTGTGTGCTATTCGAGTTAGGACGGAGATTTCTATGTCTCCCAAATCAATTTTCACCTTTCCCAAATCAATTTTCACCTTTCCCAAATCGATTATCAGCTTTCCCAAACCGATTCTTAGCTTTCCCAAACCAATTATCTACTTTCCCAAATCAATTCTTAGCTACGAATTAAACGAATTTTTTACGAATTAAACGAATTTCGGTACAGAAAAATCCGCGCTAATCTGCTCAATCCGTGTCATCCGCGTTCCATTTTCACGCGAAACCATTCCATAATTCAAAGAAAACAGGTCGCCTGAAAAACATCAGACGACCTGCAATTATCAATTATCAATTACCACAAAATAATTTTCAATCTACGGGAATATCTTTATTCACGTTTTTACTGCCGATTAAAGCATAATAGAGCAAGTAAGCCAAGCCGGCGAAAATCACCCAGTAGCTTATCTGATAGCCTGCGAGGTCGGCAATCCAGCCTTGAATAGCGGGAAGGATACCACCACCACAAACCAGTACCATAAACAATCCGGAAGCAGCAGCCAGATATTTACCTAAACCTTCGACTGCGAGGTTGAAGATGCCACCCCACATGATAGAGGTGCAGAAACCTACGAGCAGCAGATAGAGAGCATAGATAGGCACCTCGGTCAGTCCGAATGAGAGTGCGCCGGTAGCTGACGTCTGGAGTACAGGAATACTGACAGGCGTTGCTGGAGAGAACATTGCTAAAGCTACTAATATAAGTCCTACAACCGAAGTAACCGTAAGCATTGACTTACTTGACACTTTGCCGCCAATCGAAGCTCCGACCAAACGTCCGATAAGCATCAGGAACCAGTACGTGCCGCAGATAAAGCCCGAAACGGTGGGCGAAATGCCGGCGCCTCCATTACCCTTACTTGTAAGCCAAAGGTCGAGTACGCCCGGTGTGCCTACTTCAACGCCAACATATACGAATATTGCGATAGAGCCAAGTATGAAATGTCGGAACTTCAGTGCGCCTTTTATCAGATTGCCAAGAGGCTCTGATGCCTTCTCTGCATGAGGCTCTGGTATCTGTACGATATAAAGGACGATGAAAGCCAGCGCAAAGATGCCCATTGCAATGTACATTACAGGGTAAACGTCTGAAATTTGTGTCTTGCCTTTTACAATTTCACCAACGAGAGCGCCAACAAGCATCGGGGTCAGCGTAGCCATGACAGAGTTGAACGAACCGCCAACCTGAATCAACTGGTTGCCTTTATTGCCGCCGCCGCCGAGTGTGTTAAGCATGGGGTTAACAACTGTGTTGAGCAAACACATCGAGAAGCCTGCTACTAATGCGCCAAGCAGATATACCACAAAGGCAATCGAAGGACCTGCGCCTCCTGAGAGAAACTGGATAAAGACACCTACTATACCGACTGCGATTGCAATCAGCGCCGTCTTTTTGTATCCGTACTTTTGCAGCATCATGCCACCGGGAATACCCATTATCGCGTATGCGATAAAGTTACCAAGATTACCGAAAAGACCAAGGGCATTGGATACCTCAAATTGAATTTTCAGAATTTTCCCCATTGGCGCTGCGAGATTTGTAACAAATGATATCATCCCAAACAGGAGAATCATCATAATGATAGCTACAGAATTGTTCTGTTTTTTCTGCTGATTCATACAAAATGTGTTTAAATAATTTAGTTACTATTCTATTGAGAATTTAAATATTGTTTTTGATTCGAACACGTCTCCGGGTTTTAACACTGTAGAAGGGTATTCCGGATGGTGGATACTGTCGGGATAATGCTGTGTTTCCAAACAAAATGCCGAACGCTTGGGATAGCGGTGTCCGTTTTTCCCGCCGAAATTTCCTTCCAAGTAATTGCCCGTATAGAGTTGTACGCCCGGTTCGGTTGTGTAAACTTCCATCACAATGCCCGATTTTGGGGAAATGGCTTTTGCACAATAGGCTAAGCCTGATCCGATTCGGTTTATATTGAAATTGTGATCATATCCGTTTCCAAAGACCAATTGCGCAAAATCCGTATCAATTCTTTCGCCTATCGTATGCAAGCTGCGGAAATCCATAGGCGTCCCTTCTACTTTTTCAGGTTTTCCGTAGGGAATAGCCACCTCGCTGGCAGGCAAATAATAATCAGCATTGATTTGTAACCGATGATCGCCGATAGAGGGGTCGCCTTCTCCGGACAGGTTGAAATAAGAATGATTCGTAAGATTAAGGATGGTCGTCTTATCTGTTGTTGCTTTGTATTCGATTTCCAAAGCATTATCATTCGTCAACTTATAAATAATTGTCACTTGCAGGTTTCCGGGAAAACCTTCCTCTCCGTCAACGGAAAGATAACTGAGCGCCAAGTTTTGCCCATCAATTTGTTTGGCTTCCCATACAACGGCATTAAATCCTTTGAGACCTCCGTGCAAATTATTCGGTCCATTATTCACAGCCAATTGATAGTCGGCTCCTTCGAGAGAAAAACGGCCGTCAGCTATCCGGTTGGCTATTCTTCCGCACACGGCGCCGAAATACGGTTCCTGATCATTCAGATAATCGTCGATATTGCTTTTTCCCAGCACGACATCTATTTTCTCGCCGTTTTTATCAGGAACATAAATCGATACGATTTTAGCTCCGTAATTGGTGACGGAAATTGTAAGACCTTTTTCGTTACTTAAATAAAACAAATCCACGGGTTTACCATCTACTGTTTTGCGAAAATCATTTTTATCAATGCTTTTCAAGGCGTTAGATTTACTCATGAGTTATTTGTTAATATGATGTATAAAATTTTGGTACAAATATATAAATTATTTCAACAAGTTTTCCCAATCTAAGTTATTTTTTTCAATATCTTTAAAATAACGGTAAGTTCCAACCTTTATTTCCACGGTAGACGCATCATCGCAAACGATGATTCCTTTCGGATGCATCTGAAGTGCGGTAATGGTCCACATTTGCGAGATACTTCCTTCAACAGCCTGAGCCAGCGCTCTTGCCTTGTTGTGTCCGTTAATCAAAATCAATACCTGTTGGGCAAACATAATCGTTCCCACACCGACTGTCAAAGCCGTTTTAGGCACTTTTTCCACATCATTGTCAAAAAAGCGGGAATTAGCGATAATGGTATCCGTTGTCAAGGTTTTGACACGGGTACCGGAAGTCAGCGAAGAGCCGGGTTCATTGAAAGCGATGTGCCCGTCGGAACCTGTACCGCCGATAAACAGATCAATGCCACCCAAAGATCTGATTTTTGATTCATATCTTTCACATTCCGCTTCCGGATCAGGTGCATTACCATTCAAAATATTAACATTTTCCGGATTGATATCAATATGCTTGAAGAAATTATTCCACATAAAATAATGGTAGCTTTGCGGATTGTCTTCAGGCAGGTTGACATATTCATCCATATTGAAAGTAACGACGTTTTGAAATGAAACCAAACCTTTCTGATTCAGTTCGATAAGATATTTATACATGCCCAAGGGAGAGGATCCGGTAGGCAAGCCCAATACAAAGGGTTTATCCTCAGTTGGATTTGATTTAATTATTTCTGAAGCAACATAATAAGCTGCCCATTTAGATAAAGATTCATAATCGGATTGAATAATTAATCTCATATTTTTTAGTTTAAAAGTTCTCACAAAATTAAAAAAAAAATTTGAATTAATGATGAATTATCCCTATATTTGTGAATTCATTCACTAACCATAAAAAAATATATGATATGGAAATACCTTATGTAATAGGAATTGATATGGGAGGCACAAACACTGCTTTCGGTATTGTCGACAGAAGAGGAGATATTATTTTCCGCAGTTCAATCAGTACGATTGGTTATACCCGGGGGGAAGATTATGTTGAAGATTTGGGGAATGCTATCAATGATTTGATAACGTATAATAATCTTGCCGGCATGATTAAAGGAATCGGTATGGGCGTTCCCAACGGAAACATGAACGACGGAACGATTGAAAAAGCAGCCAATATTCCATGGGCAAAAACGGTTGTAGTGCCTTTGGCTGCCATGATTACAAAAAAAACCGGCTTGCCTTGCGGCTTGACCAACGATGCAAATGCCGCTGCAATGGGCGAAATGGCATATGGTGTTGCCAAAGGCATTAAAGACTTTATTGTCATCACCTTGGGCACCGGTTTAGGCAGTGGGATTGTATCGGACGGACGTTTGATAATCGGACACGATGGTTTTGCCGGCGAACTGGGTCACATAAGGATGGTCAGAGAAAACGGCCGCTTATGCGGTTGCGGACGAACAGGCTGTTTGGAGACCTATGCTTCTGCTACCGGAGTGGCCAAAACCGCTCGGGAAATTTTAGAACTGAATCCGGATAAAAATTCCGTCTTGCGTGAAATTACGCTCCGGCCTATCACTTCGAAAGATGTATTTGAAGCGGCAAAATCGGGTGATGAAGTTGCCTTGGAAGTATTTAATTTCACAGGAAGAATTTTAGGCGAAGCAATTAGCGATTTTATCGCTTTCACCAGTCCGAAAGCCATTATTCTTTTCGGAGGCTTGGCAAATGCCGGGAATTTCCTGACGGCGCCGCTGAAAAAAGCGATGGACAAGCATGTATTAAGTATTTATCAAGGAAAAACGGAAATTCTCGTCTCAGCGCTGAATGATGCCGAAGCTGCTATTTTGGGCGCCAGCGCGCTGGCTTGGGAAGGCTAACCGTTTCATGTTATGTATACAGTATGTATGGCTGTATACATAAGTACAATATATTTCACCTAAAAATTTACAAACAGGCGTAGTTTACAAAAGTAAATGTAAACTATGCCTGTTTTTTTGTAGTATAATTGGCATACAAATGTATTTATTCATGGATGAAATGTGGAATTGTTTCGACTATATATTTTTGTAAATAGGTGATTTTTCTTTTTATTATAAATACATATAATAAACTATAAACAAGTAATATAATAAGTTAGATTTAAACTTTTAGATTAAATTTTTTATAACAAATGTGAAATACATGTGTATTTTGCCTGTTTTTTACAATAATATAATCTTTTATATACTAATAATCAGCTATATATACGATTTATCTAAAGTGATTTATTTTGCAGATTTTGGGAGTTTTCCAAATGTATACAAACAAATGTATTTGGTTGGTGTATTTTTGTAAAATATTAATTTACAAAAATAATTTGCACTTGTAAATTATATTAATTACATTTGTAACCGAATCGTATTTACTTTTGTTTATCATAATTTTGTAAATAAATGCTGGAGCGCATAAAAAAAATAATAGAAGAGAAGGACTTGAATTCTTCTGAATTTGCTGAGAAAATAGATATCAGTAAAGGGACAATTTCACATGTCTTGTCCGGAAGGAATAAGCCCAGTTTGGATGTTGTTCAGAAAATACTGACAGCCTTTCCGGATATCAGTCCGGATTGGTTCCTTACAGGAAAGGAACCGATGTACCGGAAAAGTATCCCTTTTATACAGGCGCCGCCAGTCCACCATCTATCGGGTGGATTATTTGACGGAAATACGGACGTAAACACGGGCGGTAAGCCGCCCGTTTCCGAATATCCGCGTAAAAAAGAGGTTGAGAGAGAGGGAATAGTTATTCAAAAACCTAAAGAACAAGGAATTAAAATGCAAGAAAACACTGCAAAAAAAATTGAAAAAATAACTGTTTTTTTTAGTGACAATACTTTTTTAGATTTATCACCCTGACATTAACTGGAATTTTGTATCTTTGCACTAAATTTCATCCGAAATAGTCAAATGAAGAAATACCTTGCAGATTGGACGGTCAAGGAAAATATTCCGCTTCGTCCGAATTATTGTCTTATAAAACTAAGTCCGGACGGCGAAATCCCTGAAATGATGCCGGGGCAGTTTGTCCAGATAAAAATAGATAATTCGCCTTCCACATTTTTGAGAAGGCCTATCTCTATCCATTTTGTTGACAGACGGGAAAATGAAATCTGGTTGTTGGTACAATTGTTGGGAGAAGGTACCCGTCAATTGGCACAAATCAAACCCGGCGATCAACTCAACTTGCTGTATCCCTTGGGAAATGGGTTTAGTCTGCCTGAAAATAAAAACGCCCTTGGCTTTTCTGTTGCAAAAAGCCCGGAAAACAAGCCGGAAAGGCTCCTGATTGGTGGTGGCGTAGGAATAGCTCCCTTGCTTTTCTTAGGCTTTGAATTGTCTTTATCGGGTTGTAAACCGACTTTTTTATTGGGCGCCAAACGCAAGGATGACTTATTGCAGATGGCAGAATTTGAAAAATACGGAAAGGTATTTACTACAACTGAAGACGGAAGTTATGGCGAAAAAGGTTTTGTTACCCAACATTCCATACTCAAGTCAACGAGATATGATTTTATCTACACCTGCGGCCCCAAACCCATGATGCAAGCTGTAGCGGAATATGCCTATAAAAACGCTATTCCCTGCGAGGTATCTTTGGAAAATACAATGGCTTGTGGAATTGGCGCCTGCCTTTGCTGCGTCGAAAAAACAAAAAAAGGTAATATTTGTGTTTGTACAGAAGGTCCGGTTTTTAATAGTAATCAATTAACATGGCTGATTTAAATATCAATATAGGTAAACTGAGTTTGAGAAATCCGGTTTTAACGGCCTCCGGCACATTCGGATATGGGCTTGAATACGCCGATTTCATTGACTTGTCCAAGTTAGGTGGCATGGTTGTCAAGGGTACTACACTGCATCCCCGCGAAGGGAACGATTATCCCCGCATGGCCGAAACACCTTCCGGCATGTTGAACGCCGTTGGCCTGCAAAACAAAGGTGCAGAGTGGTTTACAAATGTTATCTATCCGACTGTCAAAGATTTGAATACAAATATAATTGTAAATGTAAGCGGGTCTACAATTGAAGACTATGCAGCTTGTGCCGAACAAATGGATACCTTGAATAAGGTTCCCGCTATCGAATTAAACATATCCTGTCCCAATGTCAAACAAGGCGGGATGGCTTTCGGTACCAATTGTAAGAGCGCTGCTGAAGTCGTAAAAGCTGTTCGGAAAATTTACCATAAAACACTGATTGTCAAACTATCTCCTAATGTAACCGATATTACGGAAATTGCACGAACGGTCGAAGCGGAAGGAGCGGATGCCGTTTCGTTAATCAATACATTATTGGGAATGGCGATTGATGCGGAAAAGCGGAAACCGGTTTTATCGACCCTTACCGGCGGATTATCAGGGCCATGTATAAAACCTGTCGCCTTGCGGATGGTATATCAAACCTACAGAGCAGTAAAAATACCTATTATCGGCATGGGTGGAATCTGTAATTGGAAAGATGCAATTGAGTTTATATTGGCGGGCGCAACAGCGGTACAAATAGGAACTTACAACTTTATCGACCCGGCAGTTTCCATCAAAGTAGTGGATGGAATCAATGCGTATTTAGACCGGCATGGTTTCCAATCGGTAAAAGAATTAGTTGGCGGATTGGAATGTGGATAACGTGGTTTTCACAAATCTTTCGCCTTTATCTTTACAATTTTACCATCCCGAAGAATCACAAGTTCGCTGTTATGCTGCTTTTTGAACTCAATTAAATTTTTGTAGGATAATTCAAGACCTTGCAAGATTTTATCTCTTAATTCTATTTTATCTTTTATTGTCATAATCTTTTCTTAATTTATTAAATTTGGCATTATCAATGATTATTAAATTTAAATTATTTATTTTTTCGGCTATAAGTTCACGATTACCTTTCGAATTATCAAAAATCATTACATAATCCACAAGCGGCAAATAAATATCAAACAAATTTTTGATTCCACTTAGATATCTTCGCTCAATTACGTCAGTATCAATATTGTGTCCACCTTCTAAAACCCGCGTTCTGACCCGTTCTTTGGCTAAATCTATTGTTTGCAACCAAAAGAATAACAAGGTTACATTATATCCTTTTGCTTTCGCTTCTGAGATTGTATTTTTGTAACTTCTTGTGGCAAGTGTAGTTTCAAATGCAAAACTTTCATTTTCATTCAACAGGTCATTGATTCGATGAAGCATGATTCTACCTGCTTCTATCGACACTTTTTCTGGTTGAAAAGGGGATAATCCTCTTGCAATCTCATCTGCATTAACAAATTCCTTGCAATCCAATATTTTTGGTAAAATAGTAAAAGAGGCAGTTGTTTTTCCTGCTCCATTGCAACCTGCGATTATGTAAAGATTCTTTTCCACGGCGACAAAGTTAATCAATTTACCCGAACAATTCCCTAAAAGCCTCCTCAACCTTCTTCACCTGCACAATTTTTATCTCAGATTTTTTTGTATCAAAACCTTTCAGGTTATTTTGCGGAATAATAATTCTTTTAAAACCCAATTTTTCCGCTTCCAAAATACGTTGTTCAATGCGGTTTACCGGACGAATTTCGCCGGAGAGACCCACTTCGCCCGACATACAGGTTTCATGCTCAATAGCAATATCCAAACTGGAGGAGAGGATGGCCGAAATGACCGACAAATCCATAGCCGGGTCGTTGACTTTCAGACCGCCGGCGATATTGAGATATACATCCTTCTGTATCAGTTTGAAACCGGCTCTTTTTTCAAGTACGGCCAGAAGCATATTCATCCGGCG
>JAITNQ010000167.1 GCA_031290435.1 Candidatus Symbiothrix sp.
CAAAGGGACTTGTTCGGACTGGAAACAGGCCGCAGCCTGACAGGAGGGATACAAACAAGAACCGAGCGCGACCGTCTGGGACGTGTCACCGGACATAAAATTGAGAAAAACAGTCGTCAATTAACAGAAAAGTCGTATCTTTGGGGCACGAACGACAAGTTGCTGGGCATCGTCATCGACGGTAAAGCGAAACACTTCGAATACGACGGCTGGGGCAATTTGTCGAAAACGGTCTTTGAAGACGGGAAAAGCGAACTCCGCAACCCTGACAAAACGGGCAACCTTTTTGAGTCCTTAGACAGAATGGACAGGAAGTATGCCCAGGGCGGACAGTTACTAAAAACGGCAGACTGGGAATACAAGTACGACAGGGAAGGCAACCTTGTCCGTAAAAAGGACAAACACGGTGCGACCTGGCGTTACGAGTGGAACGAAGCAGGGATGTTGGTGAAAGTGAAACGGCCCGACAGTGCTGAAGTATCGTTCAAGTACGACGCTTTGGGCAGGCGGATATCGAAGCGTTTCCGCAATATCATTACCCGCTGGACATGGGACGGTAACGTTCCGTTGCACGAACAGAAAACGCAGTATTGGCGGGATTACGAGAAAGACCGGGGCGAGTTCCTGCGGGAAGACAAGCAGCCGCTTGTTACCTGATGTATTTGGTTTAACAATATACAATGAATATGATGTTGGGAGTATAAAATATTACGTGATAATAGATATGACTCTAATTTGAAAAGCCATCATGTCGGGCAGAAATCAGAAATGGAAAAATTGGTTGCAAACTATGACGAAAGAACACCTTGAACGTTTTTTATATCAAGAATAAAACTGTATGGACACACGACTAACAAAGACAACGGTACATATTCGCTGGGTTACGACGGATTGTTTCAACACCACTACATAATTATTGATGTTTCAAGCACAGATATTCCCATAAATGCACGAATAGGAAGCCTGTTTTACTGAAAAAATCTGTGTAAATCAGTTAAATCAGTGTTATCAGTGTGCTAAAAAAAATTGTCTGTATTGAAACCTGTTGTTCGCAGGCGAATAATTAATAGATATTCTTTATAAAATAGTAAAAGAACGCGGAATATACCATACCTCCAGTTCCTTAAATAAACGCATTAATCCCCAAAAAAGTAACAAATTCATCGTTCGAAAGCACGAAAGCTGCATCTTCGGGAAACACTTTGAAATCTTTGACCACGAAAACATCGCCGGGAAAGAATAAACAGCATAAAAAATCAAGAATTGTATTTCCGACAGAAGTTTCTAAAAAGTATTCCATCTTTTTTGCTGAGATAGGGCCTACCGTTACTTTCAGATCATATTGACCATCGTCAAACATTTTTCCTAAAACCAAATCAATTCCCAATCGACTATCACTCAATGCCGATTCAAAGAAACTGTCTGCATTTTTAGCCGGAAGTTTGATATCTTCGATGTGTATGGGAACTTCCAATAAGATGGACATCGTTTTTTCTATTTCACCGCAATTGTTCCTTATTTGGTGCAAAAACGGAATGGTATGCATGAAAAGAACGCGCTGTTCAGGCTTCAATAATTTCAGGACGTGCCAATAGACAACAAAAATATCCGTATAATTACTATTGCTTATTTTTTTGTCATAGCGTATCTCGTATAGATATGCCAAAATAAGTGCAGAATCAACTTCTATTTCAAAGAGTTGAAAAAATTTCCTTGCATATAATTCTTCTAAACGATGTTGCTTTATTTCATCAATTATATCTTCTTTGTCCTTATTAAACCGCTTATGAATAGATTGATGAAAAATACCTTCAGGCAAAATATCGTAAATACTTTCTTTATTAATTTTGATTTGAAGGTAATTTTCAAAATCATATTCTGAAAAATGAATATCTACCGATTCAATATCTTTTGAAAAATTACGCCGAGATCCCCCTTGCCGGACGATCTGAATTAAATCGCTATCATAGCCTTTTTCTATCAATCCGGCGGCGAAGACTTCCGAACGGAAATCCGAATCAATCGAATTGATACTTTTGCTGATATCTTCTAATTGAAATATGTTCTTATTCTTTTTACTCATGTAATTAATCCAAAATGGTCCAACCTGATTTGCGTGTAACCGTTTCCTGTTTTTGTGTTTTTTCAGCTACCACAATATTTTCTTTGTGTTGCCCGATATATTCAAGCGTACTGAGTTTAATCCACAAAGAGGAGAATACGGACAAGAATCTCTTCAGTAATTCCATAATCGAACGAATATCGTGGTGATTATAAATGATTTCGAGCGAATCGGTCAGCAACTCCGTAAAATTTCCGGGAGTGACGTCGCTCCATTCGTAAAAATACCGGAGCATTTCTTCTTTCTGTTTCTTCGACATATATTGAATGGCTGAAAAACAAACATGAGCCAAAGAAGAAAAAAGAGCCACTGTTTCCGACGGTGTATAAAAACGGCCTTCGTTTCGATAGCCATAATAAATGGTAGCAATATAATTAAGCAATGTTTCGCATACCTGATTGATATTTTTAGCAATATCCGAGATATTTTCCCGTTCATGAATCTTTTGAATAATTTTATGGGAAGATGTTTCGATATCATTCAGTTGTTGCCCGAACAATTCATAATATTTTTTCAAATCCGGGTGACTACTCATTGAGGTGCAGGGGGGAATATAATTGGTATCTACTTCATACCGATCTCCTTTTTTTACAACACGTCCGATAATCAGGTGGTGCATACCAAATTCTTTGGAATTGATTTGCCCCGCCGGTTTGATAAATAAGCTATAAACTTGCGATGCATCAGGATGGCGCGGAGGTACTTCTTCAGGGTCAGGAATGCCGACAGGCGTCCGTTCAAAGGGTTTAATTACAAGAATAACATCCCAATGCAACTGTTCATTGTCTTCTTTTTTATGATCAGTATCAGTATCGAAAGAATAATCCAACAGCAAGTATTCAGAATAATCAGTCGGGTTGATATTGATCCGGCAACCTCCGGCGGTAATGGCGTTACACCGCCTCAATTTGATTTCTACATGATTTGAAATCCGTTGGGCAATATCAAAATCGCTTGATAAAGTTTCCCCTTTATAGGGAGGCAGTATACCAAAATTGTTATCACTTAGACGTGCACTTGTTGTATCACGGATCACGTCAATCAAAAAATCCTCAGTTTGCACAAGATGGTTTTTAGAAATTTTCATCCCATCTACCCAATTAACCAATGTTTTTTTAATAAGGAAAAGCATAGTCGTATTTTATTTTAAATTGTTTGTTTCGTTATCTTTTTCTTCATTTTCTTCGTTTTCTCCTTTTTCTCCTTTCGGAAATTCTTCCATAGCCCGTTTAGCCACAATTGTGTATTTTTCTTTGATTTTGTTTTCGATTACGGACAATTCATAATCAATATACTTACGCGGCACGAAAAATGAACGTTTTACATAGAAAATCCACCCGAAATCCCCATCTTTATCCCTTAATTCAATAGGAGTACGTGGAAATTTCAGATTATAATCAAGGATAAATTTCTGAAACCAAGTTCCAAAAGCCAAATTATCCGGCGCTTTTGCTTTAACTTTGGTTGGCTTTTTATCATGTAACTGCTTGGAAAACTCCAATTCCAAGACCATTAATTTATTGTAATCCATGTATTCAAAACCGGATAAATCTTCAGTGTTTGAAAGTGTCCAAATTTTGTGTACTTCCAATGGAATTTCCAAATATTTCAGATAAGTTTCATAAAAAAGGGAAGGAAATATGAAAGGAAATACACAGGTACAAGCCCATAATCCGAATTGTAATTCATTACAGAAATTGAAAATCATGGAAAAGAAGGCAGCCCCGATAAACATCATCACAAAATGCACCATGAATTCGGTAAGATAAGATCTATCTTTTCTGATACCGGGAATCATCGTTTTTACCCAGCCTATATTGAACCAGCCTATAACTAAATATAGAACCGATAAAAATATATAATAATAAGGCATAAACTCGTAATCCAAAAAGCCGAGAAGACCGGGAATACTTAATAATAAACTGATAAGAAGAATATAGAATATCACTTTTTTATTACTGAACAGTTTATTTTTTTTCGATATTAAATAAGCAATAAAAGTAAATACTATTGCCAACAGTGGCATTAGCATATAAGATGTTAATAATTTGATAATTATTTGATTCATTTTTTGTATATTATATTAGTTTATGAAAATACGGTAATTATAAGTATCAGGAGATTTTTCAATCAACTGGTTGTGTATATTATCCCTCAATTCGTCTGAAGAACCAATATCAAATAGTTTTTTTAAGCTGACAAAAACATCAATGGTGCGTATCAATCCTTCTTTGGGCTTAGAACTTACCATAATTCCTTTTTTTACATCAACCGAAACAATCATATCTCCAAATTCACTTAGACAAAAATTAATAATGTCTTCTGAGGTATAAATTCTATTTCTGCTTGTCAGGATATATTTATACATATCTAACACTCTTGTAGAATCCGGAAGGCCTTTCCCGCCGGTAGAAGGTGTCAGGGAAATGATCAAGTCCTGGTTGACAAAAGTGTCAGTATAGGGGGAGAAAAGCGTCCCTGCTTTAATGTCATTAGCCAATTCACAATTAGTTGTCCAATAATCAACATAAATAAGTTCATCATCAGATTCCGAATCAATGATCAAATAAGAAGGAATTTCCCTTTTCTTGTCAATCGCATTTAATCTTTGCTCCACTGAGAGAATCATATCTTCAATTCTATCAATCAAATCTTCCAAAAACCCTTTTCCCAACAAAGAAAAGGATGCGCCTTCATCCCTGAGAAGATCCGTCAGATAGGCAACATATTCTTTGGCGTCCCGCGAATCAAATCGCTCGGTGCCCCCCCTTTTGATGGAATACGTCCCATAGTGTTGGGTTTCCTTGTCGTGAAAAGGCAGTTGTTTATATTGCCTGTTATGGGTATCTACTACGGAATGAATAGATAAAAAGGACTCTTTCTCTGCCGTATTTAGCGGAATTATATTGGACAATTTCAACTCTTTTGAAATTTGTGAACATGAATTTTTATTGGCCACCGGAAAAACATTGGGGCTTGCCATTATGCGGTCAATTATTTCATCATTAAATGCGGGTGGAAATGTGAGATGAAACCAATACAAAGGTTCTTGCATCTGTTGGATCCTTTCCTCAGGGAACAAAGATTTCAACTCTTCGGGAAAACATTCTTTTTCCATGTTTGACACCTTTATTTCGTCTCTCAGCGTTATAAAACAATGGTTATAAAATTTTTTAATGCTTTCATCCGATATATTTGCCAAATCATAGTTTGAAAATAAGGATATATCACCTGTTTCGATTGCATCTTTAATCGTATGAATCCCTTGCGTAACTTTAATCATTTGGGATTTATGCTGCCATTCGACAAAAGGCAGCAGATGAAAATATTTATTTTTATTTTCCGCATTGACAAAATCAAAGTAAACAGAAAGGTTTTTAATTGAATCAATTTTAGGATTCAATTGCAAACCAATCCAAACGCTCCGGGAAAAAACTTCAGACCGAACCGTGCTGCGAGTGAAGAGTTCTTTATTCAGCATTTGGTCTAAAGTATAAATATTCCTTCCGCAAATCAATGTCTTCACGCTGCTTTGTAATAATTGAAAAGTATCAACCGGATAAAAGCCCAGTTCTCTAACCTTATTCTTTTGTTTGAAAACAGGATCGCCATAGTAAAAACCGGTTTGTTTATTGAGAATTCCCTTTACTTCTGTAGGTTGCGTATGTAAAAGCATGTGAGCGGGACGTACCGTCATAAGGATGTCGGGAGTGAGCAAATGGGCGATTCGTTCTAAAATCCTTGTTTCAATATTATTTACTTCATTGGCTAATTTATACACTTCACTCGCCAGCGCTTCTATTAACAATTTGACCAACGGGTCGAAATTTTCAATATTCCGGACACCCCAAAAACTGGCTGCATGTTTATACATGCGGTCTTTAATACTCTCCTTGTAATATTTTTTTTTATTATCCATAACTTTTTTCTTAATCGGAATTGAGTGGGCCTAAATACAATGAGTAATAAAAACAGCATTTAGCTCCGGTATTTATTATTCTGGCGTCAATTTTAATTTCCACCCTCTTTTTAATAAAGGTAGCGCCTAATGATATTTCTTCTCTCTTTGTATCAAAAAATTCCACTTTAGCATCAACGTCACCTATCCGAGGTTCATATTTTTTAATAGCATCAGAGATATACTTTAAGAATTGTTCTTCCCATAAACTTTTGGAAACAACCTTTTCAAAGTCTAAATTCCAAATTTTACATCCGAAGCCTGAGTCATATTTATGCTCTCCGGGACAAGTCGTGATAATCAACTCCAAGTTCTGATCTATTGAGTCCTTCTCACTTTGTTCTGACAAATTCCGAATATTGGTTTCGAACAACCTTGAAAAATCAATTGGCAGTTTATAGTTCATCATTTGATTCGATTATTTAATCATTATATTTATTTATTTATTTCGAAGTGACTTTGTGCAAATTCCGTGAAACAATAGCTGTAAAAGCTATTGAAGCACACAAATTTCATTTTATTCAAAAAAAATCTGCACAAAAACACGACCTTTCGTTAAATTTTCTGCAAATATAAAAAAAAATTACTATCTTGCACCCAGTTTCAACAAAAAAATTATAACTATAACAATTATTAAATGAAAGCGAGGAATAGTGACGCTGTTTGGCAGGCCGTTTACAGGTTTACTGTATATCTGGTTTTATCCGTAATTGCTGCGGTGTGTATCTTTTTTTGTTTTATGAAAACATCATCGGTAGAGGTTGCCATGATAGTGAATAAAGCAAATGATTATGACAGGATTTATAAGAAACAGCTGGATTTGGAAGATAGAGTGGATAGTATCCTTAATCTTGCAAATAAACTTGATATTGCCGATACCAAGGTTAGCTACAACTCTACAGCTACAGTATACAATGCCAGAGAATTGCAAAATTCATTGAGAGTAAAAAGAACAAGATTTACAAGCGAACTTAATGATCTGCCTGAAAAAGATTACTTTTTATACAAGAGACTCTCAAAGCAGATAGGCGTTTTCTTTAGTACGAAAGATTCTGTCCTGCAAGTTAAAGCAGCAGCTGATGCTAAAGAAGAAGATTTGACAAAGTGTCAAGAGAAACAGAAAATGATAAAACGAAGCGTAAGGGGACTTCTTTATTAAATAATAAATTGTGTATGGATGATACAATGAATCAAAAAGAAAAACTAATAGCATTGGCTTATGTCATACTGCTATTTATCGGGATTACAACAGCTTGTTGTCTGTTGATCTTTTTCTATAATCCCAATTTTGGCGTTATTAATCAGAAAAATAGTGCAATGGACAAAATGAAAATGATAAAGGAATATCAAAATACTCAATCGCAGTATTCCATAAGAGTCGATTCTTTGTATAACAAGATCAACCGCTTAAATCCGGCAGTGAAAGCGGTTTATGAAGAAAGTGACATAAAAATGATGGTTGCTGATTTACAGAATGTTTATGAACAACATTCAAGGGACATCAGGTACAAATCTTTTTACCATATAGCAAAGTTTTATGAAACATGGCTCAATGACAAAAAAAATCTCCAAGCACAAAAGGATAATTTAATCCGTCATACGCGAAATCTTGAGGATTGTCTGATTGGCATAGAGCAAAGAAAAAATCAATCAACGGCTCCTTCCAGAGATTTGCAATAATAATAATTACAATAATAATAATTTTAATAAATTTAAGATAGGTATGAAAATAAACACTTCTAAGTGGTACATCATTATTTCGGCGATTATCTTTTGTATAATATTGGCCTTTTTAATCCGTTATTTATTCGTTAAGAGAGAGATACGGGCGTTTGTTTCATCATCTGAAATCTATCAGGATGAAATAATTACTTTCATGGATAGCACTTTCAATGCGAAAACATGGTTATGGGAATTTGGAAACGGAGATGAATCTTCATGGAGCAAAGGTGAATACAAATATGAAACAACGGGACAATACCGTATTCGGTTGAAAGTAGATAATTCGCTCCAAAAAGAATTTTATATCAATGTAAGGCCTAAAATAAAAATGGATGTAGATTCGCTTATCCGGATAATTGCACCGCCTTCTGCGTTTCAAAATGCCCAGGTCCTTTTCAGAGGTACGGGAAGCTCCAAGCAATGGAAGTGGTCTTTCGGTGAAACAGGTATGACGGATGCTTTCGAAGATATAGCCTTTTACACCTATACTTTACCCGGAATCTACGAAGTGACGCTTACAACGGAAGATACACAATATGCGATCACGCATACCATCGAAATTTTTCCGGAATCTATTGAAGAAATAGAAGATCGTGAAAGAGAAATAGGAAATGATATCCGGGAAAAATTACAAGCAATTGTGGATGGAGAACCTTTTAATCCCAATTACAATCATATAATGAGGAACTATTTGTGTAATAATTCGGATGTATTGGTAACCGTTAATAATGAAAAAAGAAATGATTTCTTTTCCTATTGCAGGGGACTTGAAATCATTGGGAAAAAAATTACAACTATTGTAAGAGTAGATGTGGAAGTTAACGATGCTAACCCCGATTGTTTGCAAAAATTGCTTGTGACACAATATACACAATAGGTAAATAATAATAATATATAAATATATGTTACATAAAAAAAGCTATATAGCCGGTTTATTCGCATTGTTGTTTTTATTTTCTTCCTGCGGCCCGATCAATTATTTTACCCGTTTGAAAAAAACACCGCGGGAGTATAGTATGAATTATTGCGGAGAGCCTGTCCTTGCGCCTCGCAATGAGTTCTCTCAGGAGTCTTGGATTGTTTTTTCCGACAGAGATGACAATATAAGTTATCGTAATCCCGGAGGGAAGGTTAAATTCAAAGAGGTTGATTTTCTCCAGCCATTCTTTGTCATTAAAGAAAAAGGAGATTACCTTTGCTTGGTCAAATATGATCCCGCTATTGTAGAAGACAATATATTTCAGGGAAAAATTAAAGATAGAAAAAAAGCGCAATATTACGGCTGGATGCATAAATCACGCCTGTTATTAACCAAACAATCCGTAACCGACATCGCTACAGGATTTAAAAATAAACAAGTAAGTATAATTACCGATACGACTTCAATGCTTGAGCCCCAATTGTATTTTATCAACGATTCGGTGAGGGTATTCAAAAATCCCAATTTAAGCGTAAATAATGGTTACATACCGCTTTATGAGATATTGTATACATTAAAATTATCGCAAGACAGGGAAAAAGTACTGATCGCTCGGAAAACAATACTTTCTCCGGACAGTGTCTCTACAGACGTATTGGGATGGATACATACCTCATTGGTACAAGATATCGGACAATTGTTGCATGTAGATATTAAATCGGTAACACCCACTGATTCTCTGTTGTTTAAAGATAAAATTCATTGTGATACTTTAAGCGTTGCCGGAAATACAATAGATGAAAGCCTTTCTTTTTCCACCCACAACAATGCCGCATTAAAATACAGTCCGGTTATTTCTTATAAACATTCGGATTCGGCAGTCCGGTTCAAGACAGGAATACCGTTGCCGGTTATAGATCAAAACGACAATTATGTATATAATGTGAATGGAAATAAAATCAAATACAGTCGCTTCAAAGAACTTGAAAAAGAATTGCGAAACTTGAATATCATATTTGTCATTGAAGGGCAGGAACAGGTTTTTTCTAATTATCCATCTATCGTAAGTGCAATTCAAAATTTGCAATCATTATTTGAAGGTGTTGATGATACCTTTGCGTACAAATTCGGAACGGTTATGGCTTATGCTAAATCAACCAGTCCTAATCAACCGATAATTAACGCATTAGATTTAACAGATAATTACTCTGAAATGATGGATCACCTGATTGTTATGGCCGATAGCCTGAAATCATTTCAACCGATTCCAGTGCAGAATGCATGGACAGGTCTTAGGAAAGCGGTCAATATGGTCGAACCTTATCGCAAAGAAACAAATTTGTTAGTAATAATTGGGGAAACCGGGCAACAAAGCGAATGGGCGGATTCAACACTTGTCAGGCGAATTGCAAATGCCAATTGCCGGATATTGGGCTATCAAATGTATAACGCTCCGCAAAATACCAGTAATAATTTTGCGTTGCAGATTGAAAACATGATAGATGTTTATGCACGTTGGGAATCTATTGCCAAAAGAGAAAAGATTGTTTATATAGATCAACTCAGGCAAAGAAATCCGTATCGTGAAAGCGTGAAAAACGTGTATACACTGGATTTTCCTGAGAGAAGTATGCTTCAGGGCTGGGTGCTCTTTCCTGAAAAAAATGTAGATTTGCCTTTAGAAATTTTCACGAATAGCGTAGATACATTGATTGAGCAAGTCAAGTGGGATAACAACAACATTGTAAATAGTCTTTACAAAGCATTTTCCACCATAGGTAATCATCTTTTCAAATACGATTCTGTATTTGTTGATTATAATAAATGGGGGGATTCAATACATCCAATCAAGAAAGATATAGTTAAATTATTTCATAAACAACTACCCGAATGGTATTTACCTTCCGAAAAAATTGAATTTCCGGATTCTGTAAATAGCGAATTGGATTACCATTTATTGCTATCCAAAGATGAATTGGCAAAATTAGTCCGGTTTATGCAAGATTTATCTGCCAATGAAGTTGATTATAAGTATGAGGGAGGAAAAAAACAGAAAGCAAAAAAAATATGTAATTGTCCGGAAGATGATCCATATGCCGATATTCAGCAAATTCTGACAGATAAATCAGGCAATCCGAAATATATAAACACCCGAAATATTCGGAAAAAACTTCAACAAGCCTATGTCGATGAATTGAATACATGCAAACAATGTAAAATAGGTAAGTTGAAAAGTCTTTCTTTGGCGGAGGCTCAAAGAATAATAACAGGTTGTCCTACTTTTAATCCCGACCTCGAAAAATATACACTCAAGGTCTTGAAAAAGAAAAAAAATATTTCTGATGCAGATTTAGACAAGCTTATAACTTATTTTAAACAAAAGAGGGATGAATTAGAGAAATACCTGATGGATCCCGATAAGTTTGAATCTAATGGACAGACCTATTTCTGGATTAGTAATCAATTATTACCTTAATGTTTTAAGTTTTAAAATATAAATATTTATGAATTTGACAAAAATAAATTGTTTTCCACGCTATATGGTGAGTTGCTTTCTTACCTTCGCGTTTTTTTCCTACGCAATACCAAGTAATGCCCAGCTGATTGAAACGGATACTTTGGTTTCTGAATTGATGTATGCTACCAATACAGAAAAGATTGTTTCTACATATTTGAAAAATGTGACGGCTGAAGATTCGGTATTCTATCAGGTTTCCTCAATTAAATATGACTACAAACGAGCACAATTTTCTGACGAGCCTAAAAGACCGCCATTCGTACAAGATTCGCTAAAATTTGAAGCCGGAAAAGAGCGATCTACTTTCAATAAATATATCCAACATGAAGATACGGTTTATTTAGGTAATGCGTTTGGTAACGGATCCGTCAGTTCTAAGACCGTCGTTGCGACAAAGTACAATGCGGGAGCTTCAGGTTTTAACCTCTCGGATGTCGGTACATGGTTTATTCCGGAAAATAAAATTTTCGGAACCATAAACGTCTTTATCAGTGCAGGCGGCAATTCTATCAATGATGCGGAAATATTAAGTACAGGGTCTGTTGATTATCAGTTCGAAAAAGAAGAACAAAACGGTCATTTATTTAATATCCAGTTGGATAAACCGGTCGCTATCTATCCCAATGAAGATTTTTATGTGATTTTTGAGTACCCCAATGAGGTATTGCGACCGCAAGGTTGCGCCGTCAATGAATCAATAACGTCTGTTGCCGGAATATATTTCTATAAAGACGAAAATGGGAATTGGGCTGATTTGCAAGAAACAACAGCTTATTCAAAAGGGGCTTGGTTGATGTATGCAGCAGCAAAATCCTCAGCAAATATAGGCTGGTTAAATATTCTGGGGGCAAATACCGGCATCATTCAAAAAGGTGATTCTGCAAAACTTGATCTGCGACTTATTGGCAATCTTGCCCGTTTGGGTTCGCAATATGCAGATATAACAATCGAATTTTTCACGATAAATGACGCAAGTGTTACAGAGACAAAAAAACTACCGGTTCTCCTGCGGCTAAATGAAGCGCCTTATTTTTTCATATCTTCGGAAACAATTGATATTGAAGAAGGCGAAACGCGCTCATATACTATCAAAATAAAAGATTTTGAAGAGAATACTTTCTCAACCACCCCGATTTCCGGCTGTAAAGTGGCTCAATTTGCCGTTGAGGACAGTGTTACCGTGCGTCTTACTGTCGCTCCCTTGTTTGGCGATGCGGGAGATTACGCAATGAAATTCCAAGCGATTGATGCGCATAATTCAATAAGAAATCTGGATATAGCCATTCACGTATTGGCGAAAAACAGACTTCCGGTTTATGTAGGCGTTGATTCGCTTATCTATCCTTTTATGGGGAATCCGGTAAATTACGATATTAATAATTTTTTCACCGACCCGGATGATGAACCGATTACATTCGAAATTTCTGCGCTTAATCCCAATGTAATTGAGATAACAAAAGGAGCTGCCGGTATATTTTCCATAAGGCCGAAATCGGTTGGAGAAACGAAATTGACTATCACGGCAACCGACGCCAAAGGAGGGCAAGTAACACATACTATTGATGTTGAAGTGGGTTTGTGCGAAGATCCTTCGATACATCTTGTTCAAAAATGGAACAAAGTTTTATTAGTAAATAATTTTTGGGACAATTTTACGCCTGATGGTTATCAATGGTATAAAAATGGTGAACCAATAAGAGGCGCTACCAAACAATATTACTCATCGGAAGGTGATACCGGCGGACTATTAGAGTCCAATTCCGAATATTTTGTCAAGATTACTAAAAAAGATGATGGAGAAATAATTTATACATGCCCCTGTAAGCCAGGTGATTTAGCAAAAGAAAAAAATACTGTTGCATCAAAAGTTTACCCTAATCCGGTAGAAAGAAACGGTATTTTAACGATTGAAAAAGAATCTGTTGGATCAGACCCCGGATCCATTCAAATCATAGACATTTTGGGTCATGTGAGAAAGACTTTGAGAATAGAAAAGGGAAATAACATTGTTCCGGTTCAAATGCCTGAAAATCCGGGCTTTTACATTCTCAAAGTAATGAGCGGAGATACTGAAGAAACCTTTAGAATAAAAGTAAAATAACAAATATTTATGTTTAAGTTGATAAAAATGAAACAGAAACTTATAAAATTTTCCATAAAGAGAATCCCTCTGATAGCAATGGTTCTTTTCCTATCGCCTTGTTATGCACAGGACTATGAAAAAAACGAGATATCGGTTTTTGCAGGCGGAGGGTATTCAGCAATCAAATATGACTTGAATACAGGTAATTACAACCTGGGATATGGCGGAAGTTTAGGCTTGGGCTACACTTTCTTTTTCAATGATTTTTGGGGTATAGGGACAGGCGCTGAAATTGGCTATTACAATGCAAAGGCTTCTATATCCTCTTTTAAAGACGAATACCCCTCTAATGACGGTCAGGATGATTTCAATTTTAAATACGAAATTAACGGATATTCGGAAACCCAAAATCTCTTGTCGGTGAATATTCCTTTGATGTTGCAATTTCAGTTCCCTTTATTTTTTGATGATCATCTGTGTTATTTTGCTTTAGGCGGCCGTGTGGGCTTTCCTTTCAAATCCACATACAACTCTTCCGCTACTTCCTATAAAACGTCCGGCGTCTATTCTAAGTATGGTTCTGATGTTGAATTAGAAGAGCCTGCCAGTGAGGGATTCGGAGTGTATTCAAACAGAAAACATGAAAGTGACCTTAAATTTCAAACCATGTATCTGTTATCTGCGGAAGTCGGTATGAAATGGAAGACATCCGACCATTTTTCCCTTTATACAGGCGTATATTTGGATTATGGGCTAAATGACATTATGCCGGACAGAAAACAAGAATACTTTTTGAAATATTCCCCTGATACCCCAACGGCTTATCCGAATGAGAGTGTATTGAATTCGCGTTTTACTCAAAGCGATAACAAAATAACTAATTCTTTTACAAACAGGACTATCCCTATGGCTTTAGGCTTGAAAATAAGGCTTGCTTTCAGGGTTCCCGATAAACGAGGATGTTGTTTCTAATATCCGGTTTCTAATATCCGGTTGGCAATATACCCGGCATTATCTGTAAAGCGGATAGCCGGGTATATTGCTAATTTTTTTATCCCTGAATCCCTGAAATCGCTGTATTGTATTGACATAATAAAATATTTGAATTATCTTTGTTGTGGTTTTACAGAGGGTCTTAACGGACTTCGGCTCTTTGAAAAAATCACAAAAAAGTAATAATCAGAAGTCCCATTTATAACACTTTAAGCCTATGAATTTAATTTTAAAAGAAGAACACAGGTTTGCAAAGAAAATTGCAAGTTTTGTGTGTTTGGCGGTATTCGCCTGTCTAACAACGTATGCATCAGCAGCTACGCCCGTCACGGGAAAGGTTACAGATGTAAGTGGAGATCCCCTCGTCGGAGTTAATGTCACAGTCAAAGGAGAACCGACTCTTGGAGGCATGACTGATATTGAGGGGTTGTATACTATTTCAGTACCTGACAGGAACGCTACATTGGTTTTCTCGTATCTTGGTTTTATTACACAGGAAATCAATGTAAACAACCAGTCGGTAATCAACCTTACCATGTCCGAAGCAGCTCTTTCAATCAACGAAGTAGTGATAGTAGGTTATGGCACGCAAAAAAAGGCAAACCTGACAGGTGCGGTGTCTCAGGTCAATTCAAAAATCTTTGAAAGCCGTCCGGTTTCGTCTACTATTACCGCCATGCAAGGCACGCTTTCTGGAGTCTATATCGCTCCCACAAACGGTAATCCCAACCAGGATTTGTCCATTAACGTGCGCGGTACGACTTCGATCAACGGCGGCAGCCCATTGGTGCTGGTAGACGGTATCGAATCAAGCCTGAAATTAGTTAATCCAAATGACATCGAAACCATTTCGGTGCTCAAAGATGCCTCGGCTGCCTCTATCTACGGTGTGCGCGGCGCCTTCGGCGTGGTGCTTATCACCACTAAAAAGGGCAGCAAGGACGGCAAATTGTCGATAAACTATTCGGGCAACTATGCTCTGTCGAAAGCCACCTACATGCCCGAATTTGTGGACAACAGCTACGACCACGTGATGTTTGTCAACCAATCGTGTCTCAACAACGGCGTTGCGGTATTGTATCCGCAAGTGCAGGTGGACGCCATTAAAGCAAAGATGGAAAACCCGTCGCTGCCCGACTACATCTTTGTCGGCACGCAGTACCGTCCCGTGGGCTACCGCAACTGGAAAGAGGAGCTGATAGAGGATTATTCGCCTCGCCGCACACACAGTTTGAGCATTTCGGGCGGTAACGGCAGCACGAATTTCTACCTCTCCACCTCGTACCTCAATCAGGAAGGGGTGCTCAAAATCAATCCTGATGTGTACAACCGTTACAACGCACGGGCGTATGTGGAAAACAATACCTACAAATGGCTTAAAGTTAGTTTAAAGGCTTTGTACAATACGGCCAAAATGGATCAGCCACATACCTATGCGAACGATATATATCGTGCAATTTTGTACAGTAGTCCGTTGCAAGGAGGACAATGGCTGGGCGACCCCAACTATCCGGAGTACGACTATCTGATAGGGCGCTATTTCCAAGACCAAAACCAGACGCCGCTCTTACTCTATGGTGGACGAGACATTCTACAACAACGCGAAATTACACTGACCCCATCGGTAGATATTATGCCGCTCAAGGGATGGAACATCCATTTCGACTACAATTACAACTTCCTGCTGGGTTACGATACGTACAACACCAAGAATATGTCCCAGTACTTCTTGAACAACGCCGCCACCGGTCTGGTAGCGCATCCCGGACCCAGTACCACCGACTCGTACAACATCCGGGAATCGCAAAAATTGTATTCGTCCATAAATCTCTATAGTGATTACGAATTTTCGTTGGCGCAAGTTCACCATTTTAAACTTATGGCCGGCTTCAACCAAGAATCGACGGTATATAACTACATCACCGCTACACGGAACACGATGCTGAACCCCGACCTGCCCTCGCTTAGCCTCGGCACGGGCGACCAGGCCGTTACCCAAACCGGCTACGAGTGGGCTTTGCGCGGTGGCTTTGCGCGCGTGAACTACGACTACGACAGCCGCTACCTGCTGGAGCTAAGCGGACGCTATGACGGCACTTCGCGCTTCCCGAAAGACAACCGCTTTGTCTTCCTGCCCTCATTCTCGGTGGGCTGGCGCTTGTCTGAAGAAAAGTTTATGACGTTTGCCAAACCGATTTTCGACAATATCAAATTCCGTTATTCCTACGGTATGTTGGGCAACCAAATGCTGACTTCAAGCGTATGGAGCGGCAACATGAGGTACTATCCGTACATACCGTTCCTGACCTCCGGAACTTCGAGCTACTACCTGTTTGGCAATGTAGGCACCGACAAAACCATCAACCCGCCTACCTCGTTATTGCCCGCCTCGCTGACATGGGAAAAGGTGACGACGTCAAACTTGGGTCTTGACCTGTCGCTGCTGGCTTCGCGCTTGGATTTGTCGTTTGAAGTCTTTACCCGTACCACCTCCGACATGCTGCTACAGCAGACGTATCCCGAAGTGCTGGGCGCAAGCGCACCGGTAGAAAATTCAGGCGAGTTGCAAACCAAGGGCTGGGAGTTCCAAGCCGGTTGGCGTGACCACATCGGGGATGTCTCCTACCGCGTTGGTTTTAACATCTACGACGCCCAAGCCGAAATTACCAAGTGGAAAGGTGGAACCGGTGTGGTAACAGACTACTACGCAGGCAAAAAAGTGGGCGAAATATGGGGCTATGTTACCGACGACCACTTCCTTACTGCCGCCGATTTTGTGGATGGCGATGTTACCAAAGCGTTACTCATTCCACAGGCGGGATATTCAACTTGGAAGCCGGGTGATATTAAGTACAAGGACAGAGACGGAAACGGCGCCATCAATACCGGCGACAATACGCCTGAAAATCCGGGCGACCGGATAGTTATCGGAAACAGTACGCCGCGCTATAACTATTCCATTACGGGCGAAGTGTCGTACAAGGGATTTTCGTTGAACGTGTTTTTACAAGGCATTGGTAAACGCGATTTATTCCCCACAGATGCAGATTTTTGGCCTGATGGCAACAACCAGTACTACAATACCCAGAAACGGTTTATCACCGACAGCTGGACGCCCGATAACACAGACACTTATTATGCAATGCCTCGCCCACGGAGTGCGCAAAACCAGCAATCGCAAACTAAGTATCTGCAAGACGCCTCCTACCTGCGCCTGAAAAACTTGACCATTGGGTACGACTTCCCCAAAGCATGGCTGAATAAAGTATATCTCAGCCGCGCACAGATTTATCTGAGCGGCGAAAACCTCTGGGAAAAGCAAAATAGGGTTGGCCCTTACGACCCCGAATTTAGCGGATCGGATTATTATGCCTATCCCTTCCAAAGGGTATATTCTGTTGGGCTTAATTTAACATTTTAATGATATAATGATATGAAAAAAATAATAAATATAACAAGCAAATGTCTTTTAGTATTTGCATTGCTGATAATAGGCTCGGCCTGCAACGACGGTTTTTTAGATCGCACTCCTGTCACCGACCTCAATAATGCCGATTTCTGGAAAACGGAAAACGACCTGAAAGTGTTCAACAACGGTATTTACAATTTAGCAGCCACCAACACCTATCCCTTCTTCAGAGGAAACGCCACCGGCGCCTCCGAGTCAAAATACCTGAGTTTTATGGGGATGGAAGCCGTTTCCGACAACTTTGCATCGACCGATGCTAACCTACAGGTGTGGGTAAATATCGGCTCCGGTAAAGAAGTCATACCGGCAAGCGCCACCACCACCACCGGTACGAGTTGGCGATGGGAATTTCTGTACCGCTGCAACTACTTTTTGGGCAACTACGAAAAGGCAACAGGCGTAGCAGAGTCTGTCAGAAATAACTATGCCGGTGAAACCTATTTTTGGCGCGCATGGTTCTACTTCGACAAGGTGCAGGAGTATGGCGATGTGCCGATTATTACGCACGTGCTCGACGAAACCTCGCCCGAACTCTTTGCCAAGCAAGACCCGCGCAAAGATGTTATGGCATTGGTAATTGCCGATATAGACAAGGCAATTGCCTACCTGCCTACCGCGTGGCCGACCACCAACCCCGACCGCGTAACCAAATGGACGGCGCTGGCGCTGAAATCGCGCATTTGCCTCTACGAAGGCACTTACAGAAAGTACCATGCACTGTCCGACGCCACTGATTATAACGGCTTGCTCACCCAAGCGGCAGCGGCGGCAAAAGAAATCATAGACAACGGGCCGTACATTATCTACAATACAGGCAAACCCACCACCGACTACCGCACGCTGTTTACCACCCTTGATTTGCGAAGCAATAAGGAGGTCATTTTGCCCAAACTGTACGCCATTCCGGGTATGGGACACGCCGTAAGCGCCAATCTTGGCGGCACGACGAAAATGTTGGCCGGCGTTACCAAAGATTTGGTAGACGACTTCCTGTGCACTGACGGAAAGCCCATTGCGTTAAGCTCGCTGTACTCCGACAACACCATTGAGAATGTTTTTGACAACCGCGACCCGCGTCTTGCTCAAACCGCTCTTGACCCACGCCGCGAAAACGAAATGTTGGGTTCATCCTACGGAAATTTTCCGCGATTCAAAGGTATGTCGTCCATTACGTGGGAAACGTTGTCAGGCTACTACTACGTTAAAAACTTCAACAAGGCTGAACGTGATCTTACCGGCAGTACGGAAGTAACCGACTTCCCCGTTTTGCGCTACGCCGAGGTGTTGCTCAACTACGCCGAGGCTAAGGCCGAACTGGGCGCCATTGCGCAGGGCGATTTGGATGTTAGCATCAAGCTGCTGCGCGACCGCGCGGGCATGCCTAATCTAACGCTAACGCCGGAGATGGACCCGAAGTACGCCTCAGAAGGACTTTCGGCCTTATTAGTAGAAATCCGCCGCGAACGGCGCGTAGAACTGTCGTTTGAGAATCTCCGCTACCACGACCTGATGCGCTGGAAGAAAGGCGCCTACCTGAACAAGCCGGTACTTGGCATGCGTTTGGAAGATGCCGACAAGGCTACCGGTGGACGCTATGCGGGCGCAACGGCAGCAACGGTAGAAGTGGATGGCAAAAAGTATGTCAATGTTTACGCCGGTACTACTGCAGCCACGCGGAGTTTCAACGAAAACAAAAATTACCTCCACCCGATACCCACCAATGTACGCGCCAAGAATCCCAACCTGACGCAAACGCCCGGCTGGACGGAATAAAAGACGCTTCGCTTCCTGAGCGAACATCTCCACAGAAGCAATTCTTCAAGCCCCCTTCGACAACACTGCCGGAGGGGGCTTTTTCAGAGTGCGCCGTGCATGGTTACTTGTTGTTAGCCATATTCGGAGACTTTTTTTCATGCAGATTCCCTTCGGCGTCTGCGTAGATAAAAAGGTAATCTAATCCGGGAATTTGTTCGGCAACGGCAACAGCCGTTTCTAAGTTCATGGTCATGAAAGCGGTGGCAAAAGCGTCTGCCGTCATGCAGTCCGTATAAACAACCGAGGCGCTCAGGATATTGCTTTCGGCCGGATAACCGGTGAGCGGGTTGATGGTGTGTGCAATTTTTTTCCCGTCTTTGATGTAATAATTACGGTAATTTCCGGAAGTCGCCATTGATTTGTCGCACAATTCCACCACGTCCATCCGTTCTTTTTCCTGTCCGCTTGCGTCGTCTATGGGTTTGGTGATTTCTATCCGCCAGCAGTGCCCGTTGGCATTCTTGCCTTTGGTGTGCACCTCTCCGCCGATTTCTATCATATAATCGGTAATACGAAGAGAATCAAATATTTCAGCAATTATATCGCAGGCATAACCCTTGGCAATAGAAGAGGCATTCAGCTGGATGCGCGGGTCTTTTTTCAGCAGGTTTTTTCCTTCCAAACGAACTTTTTCATAGCCGACAAACTGCTTCAAACTGTCAATTATCGTCTGATTAACGGCCTCCATTTTGCTGAAACCGAATCCCCATAAATTAACCAAAGGCGCACAACTGATATCATACCTGCCGCCGGAAATCACAGACACCTCATGCGCTTTGTTGAAAACGGTGATGAAGCAATCGTCCAGCTCAACCGGAATGTTGTTGTTGACTTTGTAAATAATGGATTCCCGGTTGAATGGATTGAGCGATAAGTCAATTGTTTTCAGTCCGGATTGAATTTCCTCTACCAAAGGTTTTGAATAGTTGTATTTTATATGAAAACTTGTTCTAAAAATTTCACCGGAAGTTTCGTAATAAGTCATTTCTTGCTTGCAGGAAAAAACACACAGAAAGAAACAACAACAACAGTAAACAACTATCTTTTTTATCATAAACAATTAATTCTTAATTCTTAATTCTTAATTTTTAATTTTTTCACGTCTCTCACTCCCATTCAATCGTCGACGGCGGCTTGGAACTGATGTCGTAAACAACCCGATTGACTCCTTTCACTTTGTTAATAATCTCATTCGATACTTTGGCCAGAAATTCATACGGCAAATGCGCCCAGTCGGCGGTCATGGCGTCGGTAGAGGTAACCGCACGCAATGCAACGGCATTTTCGTAAGTTCGCTCATCCCCCATAACACCTACTGACTGAACGGGCAACAGGATTACACCGGCCTGCCAAACCGCATCATAAAGATTCCATTCCTGCAAACCGGAGATGAAAATATCATCAGCCTCCTGTAGAATCCGTACCTTTTCAGGTGTAATATCTCCCAGAATACGGACGCCTAAGCCCGGCCCCGGGAAAGGGTGGCGTTTGATTAAATGTTCACTCATGCCCAATTCCCGTCCTACTTTCCGGACTTCGTCCTTGAACAGTAAACGCAGGGGTTCGACCAATTTCAGATGCATCTTTTCCGGAAGTCCGCCCACATTATGATGCGATTTGATGGTAGTTCCGGTGATGGACAACGATTCGATAATATCCGGATAAATAGTGCCTTGTGCCAACCACTTGATGTCTTTGCGTTTTTGGGCTTCCCTATCGAAAATAGCAATAAACCCTTTCCCGATTATTTTGCGCTTTTGCTCAGGCTCGCTTACGCCTTTCAATTCCTTGTAAAAATATTCTTTGGCGTCGATTCCGATTACATTCAATCCTAAATGTTGGTAATCGGCAATCACTTTTTCAAATTCATTTTTCCGGAGTAAACCGTTGTCTACAAAGATACAGGTCAGGTTTTTCCCGATAGCCTTGTTCAGGAGTACCGCGCTGACCGACGAATCTACACCGCCTGAAAGCGCCAGTATTACTTTGTCGCCGCCCAGTTGCGCTTTTAAATTTCCAACAGTGGTCTCAATAAAAGAAGCCGGCGTCCAGTCCCTTTTTGCGCCGCAGATAGTAAGGAAGTTATCCAAAATCGTCATTCCTATTTCAGTATGAAAGACTTCCGGATGGAACTGTACGCCCCATGTTTTTTCGTTTTCGATGCGATAAGCGGCGGCTTTCACATCTTCCGTTCCGGCGACAATCGTGAAATGATCCGGGATGACAGCAATCGTATCCCCATGGGACATCCAGACTTGTGAGTTTTCTCCGACATTTTTCATTAATAAATCATCCGGAACAACAGGCGAAAGTATTGCCCGTCCATACTCCCTCGAATCGCCTTTTTCTACTTTCCCACCGGAAACATACGCAAGGTATTGCGCTCCATAACAAATACCGAGGACAGGATATTTTCCGCGAATGGCCGACAAATCAGGCTTAAAGGCTTCCCTGTCATTCACCGAAAACGGACTTCCGGAGAGAATCACGCCGACAATATCCGCGTCGCTTGCGGGAAATTTGTTATAGGGAACAATTTCGCAATATTCGTTCAATTCCCGCAAACGGCGGGCAATCAACTGGGTGGTCTGAGAACCGAAATCAAGAATGATAATTTTTTCCGGCATAATGATTCGTGTTATTTTTTAATTGTCCGCAAATTTACAAAAAACTACTGAAAGAGGAAAACAAAAATGCTGAAAAGTTGTATCTTTGCAGTCGGTTTAAATCGGCATATTAGCATAATAGCACATTGTCACATTAACACATTAAATTTCACATGAAACAATTGAAAAGAGTGGCTGCAATCCATGATATTTCAGGATTCGGCAAATGTTCATTAACGGTTGCATTACCCATTATCTCGGCAGCAGGTATAGAAACAACCGTACTGCCGACGGCGGTATTATCGACGCATACAGGTGGTTTTACAGGTTTTACTTACAGGGATTTAACAGATGACATTCAGGCAATTTCCGACCATTGGAAATCTTTGGATATTTGCTTTGACGCCATATATACCGGATTTTTGGGTTCATTCGAGCAATTAGACCTGATTACGAAATTTTTTGAGACTTTCAAAACGAAAGACAATATCATTTTAGTTGATCCGGTTATGGCCGACAATGGCGAACTCTACAAAATATTCTCTCCTGAATTTGCGATTGGCATGCGCAAATTGTGTGAGAAGGCCGATATTATTATTCCCAATTTTACGGAAGCATCCTTGCTGATAGGGGAGCCTTATAACCCCGGACCCTACACGGAAGCATACGTGGAAGATATGTTGAAAAAACTGCATAATTTAGGTCCCCGGAAAATCGTGTTGACCGGCGTGTTTTTCAACGATGAAGAATTGGGCGCGGCTACATACGACTCGGCTACGGGCGAAATCGCTTATGCTTTCGAAAAGCGTATTTCGGGTTATTATCACGGTACGGGCGATGTATTCGGGTCGGCGCTT
>JAITNQ010000194.1 GCA_031290435.1 Candidatus Symbiothrix sp.
CCTGTTATATCACATACAAAGAACTGATAGATTCATTGTTACACACGCGGGAAATTGCGGTGGCAAATATTTCGGCTATGGAAACGACTTTCACTTTTTCGCTTTTCTTAGAATAAGGAATGCTATCCGTGAAATTGATTTCCAAAAGTTTGGATTGGTCTACCCGTGTAGATGCGGGATCAGACATGACGGCATGAGAGGCAAAAGCCCGGACGGATGCAGCGCCTTCGGACATCATCAAATCGGCGGCTTTGGTAACCGTACCGGCCGTATCGACAATATCGTCCACCACGATAACATTCATCCCTTTCACATCGCCGATAATTTTCATCTCCGATATTTCATTGGCTTTTTTGCGCAGTTTGTAGCAGATTACCATAGGGGCGTTCAGGTGTTTGGCATAAGTATTGGCGCGTTTGGTTCCGCCCACATCAGGAGTGGCTATCAGTAGATTCGGCAAATTCAGGCTTCTGATTTCTTCGATAAAAACAGAGGAGGCATACAGATGGTCGACCGGAACATCGAAAAAACCCTGTATCTGATCGGCATGTAAATCCATTGTAATCAGCCGATTGATTCCGGCAACACCCAACACGTCGGCCACTAATTTGGCGCCAATAGCTACACGGGGAACGTCTTTCCGGTCTTGACGCGCCCATCCAAAATAAGGAATAACCGCTATAATCGATTTGGCCGAAGCGCGTTTGGCCGCATCAACCATCAACAACAATTCCATCAGATTATCGGATTTCGGAAAAGTCGACTGAATCAGGAAAACATTTGATCCCCGAATCGACTCTTCATAAGCTACTGAAAATTCTCCGTCAGCGAAATACTGAATATTCATTTTTCCCAGAGGGCATTGCAGATGATTACAAATCTTTTCTGCTAAATAACGGGAGCTTGTACCCGAAAAAACTTTAAAAGAAGCCATTGTTTTTTTATTTTTCGCTGCAAAAGTAATAAAAATTTACAATATGTATTCGATTTTAAGTTACTTTTTCATAAAAAATTTAACAATCTTGGCATTGTACTTTTTTATACGCATTGGGTAAAAGGAATCCGGCGCTATTTTTGCAGACATTTTTTCTCCTGTCAAAAGGTCTTTTGCCGATGTAACAACCGCCTTATTGATTTCGAAATAGTCAAAAACGCTTGCCGGTAAAAAGACGGAAACACCCACATCCCGCTCGTCGAAATTGACCGCAATCAACAATAATTCATTTCCGGCCTTCCGCATAAATGCAAATTGTTTGTCCGGATTGAAATTGGCGCCGGGAGGATTTACATACATCAGATCGAAAAATTGACCTTCCCTGATGGCATGCGATTTGTTACACAATGTCAATACCTTTGTGTAAAAAGTACGTAAAGCCTTTTGGCTGTCCGTCAGTAAGTCCGTATTCGGTTTTCCGTTGTTGTACCAATTCCGCAAGGAGGCGACGCTCCAGTAATCGAAAATACTTGTCCGTCCATCCATTCCGCTAAATCCTTCGGCATCCATGCCTCGCTCTCCCAATTCCTGCCCTGCATAAATCAGCAAGGGATTTTTGTGCATGCAGGCGGAAACCGTCAAAGCGGGAAGCGCTTTTTCCGGGTCTCCGGCAAAAAAATCGGATGCGATTCGTTGTTCATCGTGATTTTCCAAGAAATTCAGCATGTTTGCCTGTATAGCATCGACCGCTTGCCAACAGTAGGTAATCGCCTTGGCGGATTGATGTCCGCATATAATGTTCCGTAAAGTATCGTATAAGCCGACTTTGTCATATAGATAATCGAATTTTCCTATCCATAGATAATCACGGTACAGGCTTGGGTTGTATACTTCGGCAATAAACAGCGCGCCGGGGAATTGTTGTTTTACACGGGGAATGACCCATGCCCAAAATGCTACGGGAACCATTTCGGCCATGTCACAACGGAAACCGTCAATATTTTTGGATGCCCAAAAACACAAAATGGCATACATTTTATGCCAAGTGTCCGGAATCGGATCAAAATGTCCGGAATAGCCGTTCAGATAGTCTATTCCATAATTCAGCTTGACCGTTTCATACCAATCGTTGCGGCCCGGATAAGCGGTAAAGCAATCGTTACCGGTCACTTTGGCCGGAGATTCGGAATAGGGATTTTCGTCCGGCGTGCCGTGTGCAAAATTTAAAACCAAGGGCTGATCCGGGATATAATAGAAATTATTATGTATAGCGAAGGCAGACTGTATATTATCCTTTTCGCCCAGATCATCAATGTTTTCCGGTTTGGCGTCCGATCCGTATTGTCGGGCTACATGATTGGGTACAAAGTCGATAATTATTTTTAAGCCCTCTCGGTGTGTTCGTTCCACTAAGGCTTCAAATTCTTGCATGCGATCCGGAATATTATCCGCCAAATCGGGATCAATATCGTAATAATCTTTGATGGCGTAAGGCGAACCGGCTTTCCCTTTTACAACAGCCGGATGATCGTTGCGAATACCGTATCCGGAATAATCCGTCCGGGTGGCATGTTCCAGCAAACCTGTGTACCAAATATGCGTGCAACCCATATTCTTGATTTCCCGTAAAACGGCAGGCGTAAACGCCGATAGTTTTCCGGAACCGTTTTCTATTAAGTCGCCATTGGGGGCATTGACTGATTTTTCATTCCCAAACAAACGCGGAAGTATTTGGTAAATAATTGGTTTTTCAGTTTCCGCCATAGACAAACTGGTTGTATATTTTTCTTACTTTCAAGCCGGCGTCTTTCCATGTGATATTGTCCACTTCTTTTTTTCCTTCTTCCTTCAGGTATTCGGACATAGCCGGATAGGTAATAATGGAATACATGGCATCGGCCATCGCTTCAATATCCCAATAATCGGTTTTTATAGCATTATTCAGAATTTCCGCGCAGCCCGACTGCTTGGAGATAATACTGGGTACACCGCATTGCATGGCCTCTAAGGGAGAAATGCCAAAAGGTTCCGATACAGACGGCATGACATAGACGTCGCTTGATTTTAGCACTTCATAGACTTGGGTTCCTTTCATAAAACCGGTAAAATGAATTCTATCGGAAATATTTCTTTGGGCTGCCAAACGAATCATTTGGTTCATCATATCTCCGTTTCCGGCCATTACAAACCGTACATTCTTCGTTTTTTTCAAAACGCGGGCGGCTGCTTCTACAAAATATTCGGGCCCTTTCTGCATGGTGATTCTACCGAGAAAAGTAACCACTTTTTCTTTTGTTCCTTTTTTAGAGCAGATCGCTTCAATTTCGGCGCTCAAAGGCTCAACGGCATTGTGGACGGTAGTTACTTTTCGTGGATCCTGATGGTATTTTTCAATCACCGTATTCCGGGTCAGATTGCTTACAGTAATAATATGGTCGGCATGATCCATTCCATCCTTTTCAATACCATAAACTTGGGGATTCACATTGCCCCGGCTCCGGTCGAAGTCGGTAGCATGCACATGAATTACCAATGGTTTGCCGGTAACAGTCTTGGCATGAATACCGGCAGGATAAGTCAACCAATCGTGTGAATGAATAATATCCATCGGTATCGTCCGGGCGATAACACCCGCGACCGTCGAATAATTGTTAATTTCTTCCAATAAATTGTCGGGGTATCTACCGGAAAATTCCATACATCCTAAATCATTGGTATGAAGATGATTGAAGTCAGCGTAAATATGCTCTCGCAAGTCATAATAGAATTGCGGGTCCATATACCGGCTCAAACGTTGTTTTGCGTGATCCCACGGGACATCTTTCCATACGACAGGCGTATTACAGATGCCTATCAACCGGAGAAAACTTTGGTCTTCATCACCCCGGGGTTTTGGCATCACAAAAGTGATCTCCATATCTTCCTGAGCGGACATACCTTTGGTCAAACCATAACTGGCTGTGCCTAAACCACCTAAAATATGTGGAGGAAATTCCCATCCAAACATTAATGCTTTCATTCGAATCAAATTTTAAGTTTTAAATTGTAAATCGTCATCCTTCCTGAATATCAAAGCTTTCCAATAATTTTACTATTCTCAGGATGGATGACACATTCATAGCAAAAGAAGTAGCTCCTCCACTTTGAAAAGGCGGATTGCCGTCAAACAGTTCGGAAAGCGTACCGATGCAATGTTTGCCCATTTCGTCATCCATACCTATCAACATGCGCTCCACAAAAGATATCCCGCTCAGATGGTAAAGCCTTAAATAAGCTTCCAAATAAAATCCTAACAACCAAGGCCAAGCAGTTCCCTGATGGTAAGCCAAGTCCCTTTCTTTCTGAGTACCTGTATAATAAGGCCGGTAGCCTTCACTTTTCGGACTCAACGAGCGAATCCCCTTAGGCGTCAATAGTTCTCTCGTTATGATGTTCATAATAACTCTTTTTTGGTAACGATCCAAAGGAGAATAATCCAGCGCAACCGCAAACAGCATATTCGGCCGGACGCTCCAATCTACATACGAACCATCTATATAATCGAACAGATAGCCGTATCCGTTCACAAAAGTATCTATAAATGAGGCGCTTGTTTTCGTTGAAATTGTGTTTAAGATTGCCGCCTTGTCCGCATCTTCTTTCAAGGCCGCCAATTCGGCAGCAAATTTTAAAGCATTGAACCACAAGCTATTGAATTCCACTATAAAGCCCGAACGAGGTACAATCGGTTTACCGTCTACGGTGGCGTTCATCCATGTTATCGCTTTTTCTTTTCCTTCGGAGCTAAGCAAGCCGTTTTCATCCAGCAGCAGATTGGGATGTTTGTTTTCCCGGATATAGTCAATAATATCCTGAATCAAGTTCCCATATTTTTCATTACATTTAGCCAAGCCTTCCGATTTTGAATATTGTTGCAAGGCCCATATCATCCACAACAAAACATCCGGTATTTCAATTTCTTTGATGACTTTATCAGGCGAGCCGTCTTGCATGAAATTGCGAATAGCGGGCGTAGCCGTTGCAATGATTTTTTCGAAACGGACAGGATCATTAATAGATAAGGTACATCCGGGCAAAGAGATGAATAAATCGCGCGCCCTTACCTTAAACCACGGATAACCGGCCAGTAGATAAGCATCGTTTTCGGTAGGGCGGTAATAAAATTGCTGGGCGGAATTTTTCAAGCAATTGAAAAAACTCGTGCGCGGCGTACGCACTTTCACTTCTTCTTCGTACCTGTTTGCTATTTTGACCGGCTCGATAAATGTATCTCCTCCTGAAAAATACACTGACTCTCCCTTTTTGATTTTGAGTTCAAAATAGCCGGGAACATACAAATCTTCCTTATAGGGAAATCCCCGTTCCAACTCTTTCGTATATTCCATATTCCGATACCAATCCGGTTGAAAAACAAAGGCATTGGACTTGCTGAACTGCATGTAAAGATCCGGGTAACCGGAATACATACAGGTTTTTATACCGTTTTTTACCAATGTATAATCTTTGTTTACCTGTAAATTTTCGGAAGTTAAGGTATTTACATTCCGAAAAGCCAAAAAAGGCTTGAAACGCAGGGTGGTAGGGGAGTGGGCTTCCAACAATGTGTATTTTATCAGAATACAATTGCCGAAAGCAGTTAACACTTTCTCTTTCGCTAAAATCACGCCTCCCACCCGGTAGAGTGTCCTCGGTATGGATTCGGTATCATATTGCCGGATATATTTGTGCCCATTCGGGCTGAAATGATTACCCGTATATTGATGAATACCCAAATTAAATTCGGCGCCGTGCTGGATAACCGTTTCATCTAAAGAAGACAAAAGCACATGATTATCCTCACCCAAAGCCGGAACGGGAACTACCAACAAACCATGGTATTTCCGGGTGTTGCAACCCACGATAGTAGTTGAATGGTATCCTCCACCTCTATTCGTGCGCAACATTTCCCTTGTCAATGATTCTTCCAAGTTGATCATCAGGGTTTTATCAAAATTTAAGTATCCCATAAGCTGTATTTTGTGTAGTTTTAAAGACGAAATTTACAATTAATTTTCCAATTAGACAAACAATTGGAAAAGTTTTTTGTATTTTTTTCTTAAATTTGCATAAAAGTTTTTTTTTGGATGGAGTCCGCAGACAAAAATTGCAGCGCTTGATGCGGGTTCCATACGACATTTAAACAAATGTGTATTAAGGATGAAAATTGAGGTAAAACAAATTTATTATGCATTCTTTTTCCCGCTTCTATTTGTACTTATCTTATGGTTGGTATTTGCGATGGAAAAAGGCTTGGACGCCGATTGGGGTCATTGGGGAATATTACCTTGTTCGGTCGAAGGATTGCGGGGTATTCTCACGGGGCCTCTCATACATGCCGGCATAAAACATCTTTTCTCAAATAGTGTCCCTTTATTGATTCTATCGGCTTGTCTGATTTACTTTTATAAGGATTTAGGCTATGTAGTCTTCCCTGTCTTATGGCTTTTGTCCGGACTGATTACCTGGTGTATCGGACGCTATTCCTGGCATATAGGCGCCAGCGGACTGATTTATTCGATTTCTTTCTTTTTGTTTTTCAGCGGTATTTTCAGGCGTTACATTCCGCTGATGGCTATCTCACTAATGATTGCATTCTTGTATGGCAGCACGGTTTGGAGTATGTTTCCCATAGCAGAATTGGTCGACCCCAGTGTTTCGTGGGAAGGACACCTGTCCGGCGCTATCAGCGGTTTGATTTGTGCGCTTATTTTCTGCAAATACGGGCCGCAAAAACCGGAAGAGGAGGAGGAAGAAGAGGA
>JAITNQ010000202.1 GCA_031290435.1 Candidatus Symbiothrix sp.
AGGGTCATTTTAGAAATAACATATAACATTACAATTTATTGAGAGAATAATTCCAAACAGGTAAAACGTCATCAAATGTAACAGGATATTCGTTCATAAAATCATCCAAAGCTTTGATACCGGTTTGATAAATTTTTTCATTTACCCACACATCAACAGAGAAACCAGTCTCTGTCACAGCGTTTTTAGCTAAATCTACCACTGTTTTGTAAGAATCAAACGGAACCCCTTGCCAAGCTCTGGTAATATTAGAGAATGCTCTATGTTCTATAGGATTCCATTTTGAACAATAAGCTGGATAATGAGCAACGACAATTTCAATTTCTAATTTTTTAGCCAATTTGTAGATTGCTTCTTTGACGACATGAAAGTGACAACCATTACTACCGCCTCCATCACACAATAATAGCATTTTAGCCGCTGCCGGATAAAGATATTTCAATTCGTTTTCCCAATGATATTCTATATTATCACACATAAATTCAGCCGTATCTTTACTTCCTCCTATCGTGAGATAACATTTATCCTGATAAACATCATAAATGCCATGTGGAATAATTTTCCCTTCTGAAAAGCTTGGAAAATCATGATCGAAAGTTTCAATAGCTTCATTAGTATATAAATGACCATCTCTATAAAAGTTGCCCAATAGTTCTTTTTTTTGGTATCTATACTCAGAACAGGTAATCCGCAAGAAATGAACTCTTCCCTTAATTTTTTTATATGAAGAAATTGTTCATTTCTATGTTTTACTTCTTTCAATGGAAGGCTTTTAATCATTTTTCGACGAACATATCCGAGTTCTTTCAACAAGTGCTTTACCACAAATATTCCTGCTGAGAATCCTTTTGAGACTAATTGCTTACTAATATTTGATAAACTCAGATTTGTCCACCGTATATTCTTTCGCATTGGATCTCCTGCTGTAAAATATTGAAGAATAGATAATAATGCCGAAACTAAGCAAGTGTCGTTAATCGTTTTTTTTTCCTGCCTCCTCCTGATTTTCTAACCTTTCCTTCGGGTAGTAACTTCCCTGAAAGTAATTCTGCTTTCCCTTTTCGGACGGTGTGTTTATTTATTTTATACTTGATACTCACGGCATTTACGCCGTGTGCTCCTATACGGATGGCTTCCAACCCACAGAATATACGCCTGTCTTTTTCCGACAAATTGTTGCAAAAAACTTTGTCGTAGGGTTCCGGATCGATTGCAAATGTTTCACCTTTTTTCATCCCGCAAAGGTAAGGTTTTTTTTCTATTCTGCAAATTAATGTTATGGTATTTCTAAAATGACCCTAAGAGTAGATATTTGCAATTTATCCTTGTCACACTATGACTTTCTACCCGCCGTTTCCTTTTCACCTACACCACATCTTGTGGCTTATTATCAAATTTAGCGATATCTTCATCATACCACGTTCGGAATTCATTATTCACTATTCAAAAAATAGTATTAATTTTACAGCCGTAAAATGATAAAATATTATGGATTTAAGATGCATATTAAGAACAGTTACAAGATTGGCTATCGGGCTGTTATTCATATTTTCGGGCTACGTTAAAGCAATAGACCCAATCGGGTCGGAGATTAAATTTGAAGAATATTTCGAAGCCTTCGGGATGTCGTTTTTCGAACCGGGAGCCTTGTTTTTCGGGATATTACTCGCTGTTTTAGAGCTAATAATCGGTTTATGTTTCCTTTTGGGATTAAAAATGAAACTCGTTTCCATGGGAGCTGTACTTTTTATGGCTTTTTTTACCGGATTAACTCTCGTTCTGGCTATTACTGACGCTGTTAAAGACTGCGGATGTTTCGGTGATGCGATAAAGTTAACCAATTGGCAAACGTTCTATAAAAATTTAATCATCGACCCATTTGTGATTTATGCCTTCGTCGAACGGAAAAAATACAGGCAAGTATTTAGTATTAAGACCGAATGGCTGATTACGGCATGTCTCTTATTCGCTGTGGCGGGTATCACGGTTTATACTTACAGACATCTGCCACTCATTGATTTTATGGCATATAAGGTAGGAGTTAATATTCCTGACGGGATGATTATCCCCGAAGGAGCCGAGCAGGATGTGTATAAAACCGCCCTGATTTACGAAAAAAACGGGGAGAAAAAAGAATTTGACGACACAAATCTCCCTTGGCAAGATACGACATGGAAATTTGTCGAAACCCTGACGCCGAAATTGTTGAAGAAAGGATATGTCCCGCCTACACTGGATTTTTCGATTATTCCCGTTGACGGTGGCGATGCTGTTCACGATGAGGTGTTTGCTACAGGTGGATACTTGATATTCATCACTTTCCCCGAAATAAGTACAGCAAATTTGAAGAAATCGGATATCTTTAACGACTTGTATAAATATTCATCGGATAATAATATCAATTTCATAATGTTAGCGCATGGTTCGGCGGAAGAATTGGAGGAATATTTCCAAAAAACTAAAGCCGGATACCCTGTTTATTTCACCGACGTCACGGTTTTGAAAAGTATGGTTCGCTCTAATCCGGGTATTATGCTTCTGAAAGATAATGTGATACTGAAAAAATGGAACGTTAACGATACTCCTTCGGTCAGCGAATTGAAAAATCTGCTGAGTGATAATCCGGAGAAAATAATCGACTACAGCCACAGTTGCAGCAAATTGACTACGGTTTTGCTTGCCGCGATTGTGTTTATTCTGTTTGTTTTATTTTCGATAAAGAGTTATAATAAAAAAGATTAACTGATGAACACCGGGAAAATATTGCGGTTTTTATTACTCGTTTGTTTCTTCACAATATCTGCTGTGGCGCTGTTTGTCCTTACGATTGCTTTGACCGATTATAAACCTGAAAAAGAAATAGTTTTGACAAATATGCCGAAAACGGCGACACTGAATTTAGACACAATCGAAATACTGACATGGAATATCGGTTATGCGGGCTTGGGCTGTGAAATGGACTTTTTTTACGACGGTGGCGTCAAAACAAGAACGGATAAGGAAACGACAGTCAAAAATCTGGAAGCAATAACCTCGTTTTTACAAGACAATTCCGCAGATTTTGTCTTTCTACAGGAGGTTGACAAAAATGCCGCCCGTTCGTATAATATTGACATGCTGTCGACAATAGCGGCAAAAAAACCGTTATATACCGTATTTTACGGGAAAAATTATGACGTGCTGTTTGTTCCCCTACCTCTCAGGTCGCCAATGGGAAGGGTCGAATCGGGTATCCTGACATTGAGCCGCTTTGTGCCTTCGCAAAGTGTCCGCTATGCTTACCCGAATGAACAATCGTTCCCCAAAAAGTTGTTTTTACTCGATAGATGCTTCCTAATGTGCAGATATCCACTGAAAAACGGCAAACAACTTGTCCTGATAAATACTCATAATTCGGCTTTTGATAATGCCGGAGAACAACGCCGTAAAGAAATGTCGGCGCTGAAAGATTTTGTTATAACTGAATATCAGAATGGTAACTATGTTATTGCCGGTGGAGACTGGAACCAAACCCCGCCAACCGAAAGTGCAAAACCCTATCACAACGTGTCTTCCGAATATTTTGCCCCGCTCCGGATAACCGCCGATTTTATGCCCCCAACATGGCAATGGGTTTCCGACGGCAATGCAACCGACCGATTCTTAGACCGTCCGTATATCAAAGGAAAAACAAAGGAAACAATACTTGACTTTTTTCTCATTTCGCCCAACATCGAAATAATACACTCCGAAACAATCAATAAAAATTACCAACATTCCGACCATAACCCCGTCACAGGTAAATTCCGGTTGAAATAATACTGATTTTCAGATTAATATTAATTAATATTCTTGCTCAAAATACACGAATATTTTCTGTAAGATACTAATTTTCTATGTGATTAATTTAATTTTCAAATAATTAATTTATTTTTCTTTGTATAAATAAGAATAAATCTTACCTTTGTACTTTAATAAACTCTTAAATTTCTATTTGGGTGATAACAATAAAAGGTCTCAATAAGGTCTATTCCAATGGGAACCATGCCTTGAAAGATATTAATCTGGAGATTCCTGCGGGGATGTTTGGCTTGCTGGGTCCCAATGGAGCCGGGAAATCCACTCTCATGCGTATTTTGGTTGCCTTGTTGGAGCCGTCTTCGGGCGAAGTAAATATTTTCGGATACGATTTGCGGAAAAAACGCAAAGAAATCCGGAGTATTTTAGGTTATTTGCCGCAGGATTTCCGGTTTTTCGCCAAATATAAGACGTATGAATTTCTGGATTATGCCGCCCGTTTGTCGGGGATAAACAGTGCAAAAAAACGGAAGCAAGCTGTTGATACCATGCTGGATAGCGTTGGTCTTTTTGATGTTCGCGAACGATATGCCAACAAATTATCGGGAGGGATGAAACGACGGCTGGGAATTGCACAGGCGTTAATTCATAATCCGAAGGTAATCATTGTAGATGAGCCGACTAGCGGTTTAGACCCTGAAGAAAGAATACGGTTCAGGAATTTATTGTCGGAAGTCAGCGGAAACGATGTCATTATTATCCTTTCCACTCACATAGTAGGCGATATATCAAGCACATGCAAGCGAATGGCATTGATGAACAACGGTAAAATTTCGTTCAACGGTTCGCCACAGGAAATGTTGAAACATGCCGAAGGAAAAGTATGGCGTATTAAAGTTCAAGGAGATGAATTGCAGCAAATCAGCAATTTATATCCAGTTATCTCGACCATTCCTTCCGGTGCGATTTGGGAAGTGCAAGTAGTTGCAGATGAAATCAAAGACTATGAAGCTGAGCCATATACGCCAAATCTCGAGCATGCTTATGTATATTATATGGAAAACAAGTTAAACCTCTGGACAAACGACTAATTATGATATCATTTATCCGCCATATACGTTACGTTTCAAAATTCGAAAGCAAACTCTTGTTAAGAGGCTGGTTCTTCAGGATTTTCGCTATTCTGGTGATACTTATTCTGGTTACGCTCAATATACAGATGTTGCTCAGTGACAATAATTTCTGGGCTGTCATTGCTCTTCCGTCAAATATTCCATACTTTAATCTGCTGTTACTGAACACAGGACAGGCAGTTGTCGCCATATTTCTCGCTTCCGATTTTCTGAAACGGGACAAAAAATTGGATACCTCCGAAGTTTTTTATGTCCGCCCGCTCAGCAATGCCGAATATGTGTTCGGAAAAATCCTTGGCAATCTGCGGGTCTTTTTGATTCTCAACCTGATAGCTATGGCAATATCGATAATATTTACTTTAGCTTCGCCGGATACTTCCGTCGATTGGAGTTCGTATCTTGTTTATTTCTTTGTAATTAGCATTCCTACACTTGTATATATTATCGGATTATCTATTTTTCTGATGCTTGTTCTTCGCAATCAGGCGCTTACCTTCATCTTGCTCTTGGGTTATATCGGGGTAACGCTGTTTTATGTGAGCGATAAATTTTACTATCTGTTTGATTATATGGCTTATTACCTTCCTTTGATGAAATCGACAATTGTTGGTTTTCCAAATTGGGATACAATAATCACACACAGAGCGATTTATTTCTTTGCCGGACTTACCTGTATCTTCATAACTATACCATTATTCGGGCGATTACCCAATTCATCTCGAGGAAGTTATCCCTGGATAGCCTTGTCGATATGTACCTTAATTATCTGTGTTGGAGCCGGATACAAACATGTCAGCGGGATATTGTGGCAAAGTGAAATTCGCTTGGCATATACGCAAATCAATAACCAATACGTACATACGCCAAAAATGCTTATCGACAAATACGATATTTCAGTAACACAACATCCTCAAATATTTACCTCGTCAACAAAAATGACGGGTCTAGCTTTGGCTACATCATCGGTCTTTACTTTTTGTCTGAACCCCGGATTGGAGATTACAGAGATTAAATCCGAAGATAAAGTTCTGATTTACAATCGTGAAAAACAAATTATTCTGATAGATTTCGGTAGAGAAATTGCGAAAGGAGATACCGTTTCGTTATCGGTAAACTATGGCGGGCGATTGGATAACTCGTTCTGTTATTTGGATATACCGAAAGAAGAGTTAGAAAAACATTATTCCATGTTTCTTTTTAATTCAGATAAACAATATAGTTTTCAGACAGATAACTACGCCTTGCTTACACCGGAGACATATTGGTATCCACGCCCCGGCACAAGTTACAGCGACAAAAGTCCCGATTGGCAACAAACATATTTCAGCCGGTTTACGCTGAATGTCATTCCGTTATCCGGATTAATTCCTTTGTCGCAGGGCGAAGGAACCGAAAACGAAGATGGCAGTTATTCGTTTGCTCCGGAATATCCGGCGCAGGCAATCTCGTTGATAATAGGAAATTATAAACACAAAAGCACTCTGAAAGACAGTGTTTTGTACAGCATTAAATATATCGACGGACATGATTTCTTTTCTGCGCCCTTAGATTCGATATCCGACACTATTCCTGCTCTCGCGCGAAATCTCAAAGAGGATATTGAACGTACCTACAAACTTGATTATCCGTTTAAACGGTTCTCTATCATCGAAGTACCCGCTCAATTTTATTCTTATCCGCACGCATGGTCGCAGGCTCAGGAAGTTTTGCAGCCCGAAATGGTGTTTTTTACCGAAAAGGGCTGGGATAACAATCAATTGTGTATAAAAAATTATATAGAAAACTATAAGCGATGGATGCAAATCGGTCATGAGGAAGCGTCAATCCGGTTAGTTAACAATATATTATCCATTTTTGCCCGTACCGAGGGTAATTTTAATTTTTCTTCATCGGGCAGAGGCACTTACAATATTACCTCACAGGCAAATCCTTATTTTATTTTCCCGCAACTCTTTAATTTCCGGTACAATATATATTCGCCGGACTGGGCTGTGGCAAACCGTGTGGTAGAACTTTATCTGCAAAATAATCTTGCCGGAAACGAATGGGAACGAGAGGTTAACGGTATCAGTAGTTCGGAAAAAGCGAGTTTGCTGCTCGAAAAAAATACATTCAAAGATTTATTGTCCGATGTCGAACAGCGTAATTTGATGAATAGTATTGCCGGACTGAAAGCGGCTCAATTATTTGCACCTGCCGAACTGAAAATGGGCGTCGGCGTCTTCCGCGATTTTTTGTATCGCATTTTAAAGGATAATACGTTCAGGAACGTGAAGTTAGAAAGTATTTTAGATACTATGGGTAAAATAAGCGAAACAGATATTTTGTCGAATTTGGCGACATGGAATAATCCCGTTCCGTTGCCGGTTTACGATATCGGTGAGCCGGAAGTAATTCATGTTAATGATAGAGGAGTGGATTTTTTTGTGCTTAATGTGGTGATTAGTAATAATTCGGACTATGACGGAATTGTTCAGATAAATTTGGGTGATACGCGCGGACAACAGGATGACGACTTGAGAACAAACCGTAAAGTGCTGATTCCCGCCCACAAAAGCAAACAGTTGACGTCTATCTGGGATAATGAACCCGACGATTTGACTGTCAACACAATGATTTCGGGAAACCTTCCGAGTATCATCCGTTTATCGACAAAGACGTCTATTAAAAACGAAACCAGAAAATTGACGGAACAGGAACGAGATTATATCTTGCCGGAGAATATTTCCGATAATGTCCGGAGTGACGAAGTTATTGTGGATAACGAAGATACGACGCTGTTTATCTTGTCGAAAGAGGCAAATATCGGTCTGTTACCGAAATGGATGGATAATACCAAAACGCAGTTCAAATATTCCGGTTTCGGGTGGTGGAGACCGCCAATCCGATGGACGGCAACGACAAATGCCGGATATTATGGTAAATACATCCGTTCGGCTTACGTTGTGAAAAGTGTCAGCACTCGCGGCGGAACCCAAACGGCGACATGGAACATTCCGGTCCCTGTTCCGGCTTATTACGAACTGTATTATCATGTTTTTAAGGATAATAGCGTGAGATATAATTGGAACAGAAACAATAATGCGGAATATAAATTCAAAGTGGCTTATGGAAAAGACGTCGAAGATGCATATATCCGGATGACGAACTCAACCAATGACGGTTGGGAACAGTTAGGGGTATATTATTTTGAATCCGACACCGTAAGTGTCACGTTATCTAACGAATGTAAATTGAACTCCGTAACCGCCGACGCGGTGAAAATAGTCCGACGACGATAGTTTAGTGAATAGTGAACAGTGAATAGTGAATAGTTTTTTAGTGAACAGTTTTTTAGTGAATAATAAATAGATAAATAAATGTTTAAACAAAATAAATCTTTAAATAATGAAATCTTTAAATAGAATCTTTAAATTTTTAAATCTTGGATTTTTTAAATCAGTATATCTTGGAATCTTTCTATTCTTATCGTCTGTGGGTCAGGGGCAAATGGTGCTGACGATAGAAAAAGCGATGAGTATTGCACAGGAAAATAGCCCTGCGTTGCGAAGTTCGCTGATGAACCTCGAAAGATACCAGCAAATGCTTATCGCTCAACAGGCTTCCCTGAAATCTCAGTTTTCACTGAACTTGGCGCCGATAGATTACAGCCGAAACCGACAGTTCGACAACAGACTCTCGCAATGGTACACTAATGAGAATCTTGCGGCAAACGGGACTTTTCAGGTCGCGCAGCCGATTTTACGTACCGATGGCGTCGTTTCTCTGATAAACAGATTAGGCTGGCAAAGTAATAATTCCGATATCAATGGTCTGAAAAACAATGACGAAGCGTTCACAAATAACCTTTATCTACAGATTTCTCAACCTCTTTTTACATACAACAGACGCAAAATGGAGCTGAAACAGATTGAGTTTAATTTCGAAAATGCCAACATCAGCTACGCATTGCAGCGGCTGGAAACGGAACGGCAAATAACCGGGCAGTTTTATACGGTATATATGGCGCAAAGCAATCTGATAATCAGTGAAGAAGAGTTTGAAAATGTCCAAAAAAGTTATGAGATTATTAAGAATAAGGTGGAGGCGGATTTGGCTGTCAAAGATGAACTTTTTCAGGCGGAACTGAACCTGGCAACGGCTCGTTCATCGGTGGAAGCAAGCATAGTAAGGCTCGAAAATGCTAAAGATTTATTGAAACAAACTCTTGGATTGTCGCTGAACGAGAATTTTAACGCTACTACTGAGGTGAATATCAAACCGGTGGATATCGATTTGGATAGAGCTATCGAATATGGATTAAATACTCGCTTGAAACTGCGTCAGAGAGAAATAGAGGGCGAAGACCTTAATTTTGAGCTTATCAGAACAAAGGCGTTGAACGAATTTAAAGGCGATGTTTCGCTTTCGCTTGGGCTGATTGGCGATAATGGAAATTTCGGCAGAATATACGATAATCCTACTACAAATCCCAGAATAGCAATCACTTTCGCTATCCCGATTTTCGATTGGGGCGAAAAGAAAGCGCGTATCAAAGCCCAGCAGAAAGCGCAGGAAATCTATGATTTGAACAAGGAAGAGGATAAAATAGATATCGAACTGAATATCCGGCAGGTATGGCGCAGTCTGGAAAATCTGCGTACGCAAATAGTAATAGCGGAACAGAGTGTGAAAAACGCTCAACTGACATACGACCTGAATATGACCAGATACCGCGAAGGCGATATTACAGGTATGCAAATGAGTCAGTTCCAGACACAGCTGTCCAGCAAAAAAACAGCTTATACGCAGGCTCTTATCGATTATAAAATCGAATTGCTCAACCTGAAAATCCTTTCGATGTTCGATTTTGAGAAAAATGTGGCAATAGTGGAGAATTAGGAATTAGGAATTAGGAATTAGGAATTGGGCTTCGCACGAAAATATAAGTCTCGCGATTAGGCTCGCGAGGGTCTCGCGATTAGGCTCGCGAGGGTCTCGCGATTAGGCTCGCGAGAGTCTCGCGATTAGGCTCGCGAGAGTCTCGCGATTAGGCTTTGGCGAGTCACTTGATTAGGCTTTGGCGAGTCACTTGATTAGGCTTTGGCGAGTCACTTGATTAGGCTTTGGCGAATGGCAAAAAACCTTATCTTCTCAAGTAAGATTAGTAGCCATAACAAACACAATCAAACCTTATTACCTTATTTTTACCTGTAAAAATACAGCGAATTTCATCATATTGTGCAAAATTATTACCTTTGCCGGATAAAAATTAAGGACAAAGGCTATGTGCATACGTGGTTAAAAAGGTGAAATTAATTTGATTTATTCTTCCGTCAGGAATCTTTAAATCTTTAAATTTTTAAATATATGAAAAAGATATTTTGTTTTATTTTGTGTTTGTGTACGTTAATATGTACGGCACAGCGGCGGGAAGAGGATGATAACCGCGCGGGATTTAATCTAAATAAACCGGAACGGGAAGAATGGCTGCGGGATTTGGGGTTCGGATTATTCATCCACTGGGCGCACGACAGCCAGCTGGGAATCGTTATCAGCCACTCATTAGCAGGCGCTTCCGATGATTATTGTCAACGATATTTCAACGAGTTGCCGAAAACGTTTAATCCCGACAAATTCGACGCCCGCAAATGGGCGCAATTAGCCAAAATCACCGGGGTTAAGTACGTCGTGTTCACAACAAAACACCATTCGGGATTTTGTATGTGGTACACGCAAACATCGGATTTCGGTATCATGAATACCCCTTACGGAAAAGATATCCTGAAAGAGCTGGTGTCGGCATTACGCGAAGAGGGTCTGGCGGTAGGATTCTATTATTCCCCCGAAGACTTTAAATTCCTGTACGATAACGGAATTGCTATCAACCGGGGCGATATGAAATTCAGCGATGATTTTATTGCAAAATACAATGATTTCATCGAAGCCCAATGTACCGAATTGTTTACCAGGTACGGAAAAGTTGACATCCTGTTTATCGACGGCGAACCGAAAGACCCGGCGAAATATACGGGCTGGAAATTGCAACCCGATTTGCTGGTTACTCGTGGCGCAGTCAATACGCCGGAACAGACCGTCCCCGGAACAGCTTCGGACGTCTTGTGGGAATCAAATATCACCATGGGTAACCAATGGCAGTATAAACCTACAAATGACGAACTTAAATCGGGTACCCGCTTGATTGAAATCCTCATCGAGACACGTGCTAAAGGTGGAAATTTTTTGCTCAATATCGGACCTCATCCGGATGGATATATCCCGAAGGAACAGGAGGAACGGATGCGCGAAATGGCTGCATGGATGTTTATTAACCGCGAAAGTATCTACGCAGTGCGTCCATGGATTCTTACCAACGAAGACAATCTCTGGTTTTCGCGTTCCAAAGATGGAAAATCAGTGTATGTGTATATCACCGGAATGCCGGATTGGACAAGAGGAAGCCGGAAAGAGTTTGTGCTTCACTCGGTTAAAGCTACTGCCGCAACGAAAGCAAGCGTACTGGGTCAAAACGACCTTGTCCTGGAATACAGTAACCAGATTCCCGATACGCGCTTTGAACAAACCGCTGAGGGATTGAAGGTTTCCTGTGTCCGCGCACAACGTATTTACAACAATAACAAGTGGCCCAATCCAATAGTTTTGAAGCTGGAAAATGTCGAACCGGCACTGAATCCGCCACAGATAGAGACGAAATCGGCGAAAGTCGTTTCCGGAAAGGTCGTAATGAGCGGGAAATTAGCTTCAACCGGCAATAACCGGCAACTGAAAGTGGGCTTCTTATTCCGCCCTTACGCAGGATTTGTCGAAAATCTAAACTCCAGAGAATGGCAAAAATCGCCATTGAAGGAAATCGCGACCGCCGGCGAGTTTAGTATCGAAATACCTGACTTGTCGAAAAATACAACATACGAATTTAAAGCAATCGTCGTGCATCCTTTGATTACAATATCGGGAGAAACAAAGACAGTGAGGAGTGAATAGTGAATAATGAAGAATGAACAATGTCGATGTCGCGGATAGGAAATGAAGAAGTTAAAAGTAATAGTTAAAAACTCAGAAATTATGCTTCGTGTGCAGTCAATTTCTAATTTCTAATTCTTAATTTCTAATTCTCTAACTATCCTCATTATTCGGTATTTAGATTTTTTTTGTATGCAATTCAAATCATTTTTTTTGGTAAATGTAAAAAAAGT
>JAITNQ010000235.1 GCA_031290435.1 Candidatus Symbiothrix sp.
ACGGCACAGGATACGGCTTTCAACTCACAGATAATAGTAACGGAGGCTATCCCAGTCAGGCCGCATATTTTGCATATGGTGTCAGTTTCCGGACTTACACCGCAACCAATACCGCTACAGCCAACGGTACTAAAATCAATATCGGATTCAGTACAAGCGATAAAGCGTTATATTATAATATGCGTTTCGAAAAGAAATAATATCGGTTCCGATTCTCAAAGAAAAACCGCCTTGCTTAACATGCAGGGCGGTTTTTTGTTTGCGATATGAGAAAATAATATCCTTTAGAAGCAATAAAAATCGTCTCTTTTTCACAAAAACACGATGATTTATTGAAATTTCAATAAAATGACGTAAATTTACCTCAAAAATAATATAAATACTCATGAAACGTTTATTCTTTTTCATCTTTGCCGCAAGCGTTTTCTTTACCGTTTCGGCACAACAGGAGGCCCGTTTGTTGCGCTTCCCTGCTATCCATGGCAATCAGTTGGTATTTTCCTATGCCGGTGATTTATACACTGTATCCGCGCAAGGAGGAACTGCGCGTAAAATAACCAATAGTAGAGGCTATGAAATGTTTGCAAGGTTTTCTCCCGACGGCAAACAAATCGCCTTTACCGGTCAGTACGACGGAAATACCGAGGTTTACCTGATGCCTGCTTCGGGTGGAGAGCCGCTGCGTTTGACTTATACCGCCACCTTGGGCCGCGACGATATTTCCGACCGCATGGGGCCAAACAATATCGCCATGACATGGAAAAACAACGAACAAATCGTCTACCGTTCACGCAAGCAGTCGTTCAACGATTTCAAGGGCAAATTATACTTGGCCTCCGTCAAGGGCGGTTTGTCGGAAGAATTGCCTCTGCCCGTCGGCGGATTCTGTTCCTATTCGCCCGACAAATCGAAATTGGCTTACAATCGCGTATTCCGTGAATTTCGCACATGGAAATACTACAAAGGCGGAATGGCCGACGAAATATGGATTTACGATTTCAAAAGCAAGAAAACAGAAAAAATTACCGATAATCCCAATCAAGATATTTTTCCAATGTGGACAGGTAATGAAATTTATTATATTTCCGACCGCGATAGAATCATGAATCTTTTCTGCTACAATACGGAAACCAAACAAACGCAGAAAGTAACCGATTTTAAGGAATACGACATCAAATTTCCTAATTTGGGCGACAAATCCATTGTCTTCGAAAACGGCGGATATATCTATAATTTTGATATTGCCGCCAAGAAAGCGGTTAAAATACCCGTTTATATAGAAGAAGACTTCATAGGCGGACGTTCCCGTTTGACGGACGCTTCGCTAAGAGTGAGCGGCGCAGATGTTTCTCCCGACGGAAATCGCTTGACGTTGAGCGCCCGCGGCGATGTTTTTACAGTCCCCGTTAAATCGGGTATCACCCGCAACCTGACCGAGACTTCCGGCGTACATGACCGGAATCCACAGTGGTCGCCCGACGGAAAATGGATTGCTTACATTTCCGATGCAACAGGAGAAGACGAAATTTATATACGTAGTCAGGACGGTTTGCAAAAGCCTGTTCAGATAACCTCAAACAGCGACACTTACAAATATGGATTCGATTGGTCGCCCGATAGCAAAAAAATCCTCTGGAGCGATAAAATGCAACGCTTGCGTTATGTGGATATTGATTCCAAAAAAATTACCGAAGTAGAACAGACGCCCGACGGGGAAATACGCAGTTTCAACTGGTCGCCCGATAACCGTTGGATTGTCTATACCTTGCCACGCTTCAACACAACCAATGTAGTTGTTGTCTATAATCTGGAAAAGAAAGACAAACATATTGTGACCGACGAATGGTTCAGTTCCAATAATGCCGTTTTCAGTACCGACGGGAAATACCTGCTGTTTTCGTCCGCCCGCAATTTCAGCCCGATTTACAGCAGTACCGAATGGAACCATGTCTACAATAATATGGATAGATTGTATTTCGTTACCCTGAAAAAATCTACACCTTCTCCTTATGCTTATGAAAACAACGAAGTGAGTATCAAGGGAGACACAACGACCAATAAGAGCGGAGCGGAAAAGAAAGAACCGACGAATGCCGCTTCTAAGGAACTGAATATAGAAATAGATTTCGACGGCATACAAGACCGTTCTCTGGAAATAGACGTTCCGGCCGGAAGAGTCAGTGCGGTCGTTTGTGTGGGCGACAATGTTTACTACAACCGCGGAATGAATCTTTACCTGTATGACTTGAAAAAGAAAAAGGAAACCGAATTGGGCAATTACGCATTGATTTCCATCACTCCGGATGCAAAAAAAATATTGGTTCGTGCGGGACGAGGAGGGATTGCCGTAATAGACCTTCCGAAAGGCAAAATCAATGTTGAAGAAACAGTCAGTCTGGCGGATGTAAAAGTAACGGCCGATTTGCATGCCGAATGGAACCAGATTTTTAACGAATGTTGGCGACAGATGCGCGACTTTTTCTACGACCCCAAAATGCACGGTGTGGATTGGAAAAAAATACGTGAAAAATACCAACCCTTGGTTCGGTATGTTAACGACAGGAATGATTTGAATTACATTATCGGGGAAATGATAGGCGAATTGAGTTGCGGACACGCTTATATAGCCGGTGGAGACAAACAGGAAGCCCGTAGGCTTACAACCGGTTTATTGGGCGCACAGTTGAGTCGCGACGCTTCGGGGTATTACCGCATCGACAAAATCCTGTCGGGCAGAAACTGGTCGCCCCAATTGCGCTCTCCGCTGACCGAAGTCGGCGTTGATGCCCGAACAGGCGATTTTATCACCCATATCAACGGCAAAACGACCCAAGACATGAGCGATATTTACGCCTCTCTTTACGACAAAGCAGGTAAAATGGTCGAATTGACGCTCAATGCCAAACCCGAAGCTACCGGTGGACGGAAAATCCTCATAAAACCGATTGCCGACGAATCGGCTTTGTATTATTTCGAGTGGGTACAAGGAAATATCGACAAGGTAAATAAAGCGACGGACGGAAAAGTAGGTTACATCCATATACCCGATATGAGCGCCGAAGGCCTGAACGAGTTTGTGAAATACTATTATCCCCAGTTGAATAAAAAAGCCCTGATTATCGACGACCGAGGCAACGGCGGCGGAAATGTTTCACCGATGATTATCGAACGGCTTCGTAGGGAATTGTCCCTGATGTCGGCTCCGCGCAACGGACAACCGGCTTCGAAGCCCGACGGATTGATGATTGGGCCTAAAATCCTGCTGATAGATAAATATTCCGCCTCCGACGGCGATTTATTTCCTTACCAGTTTAAATTTTACAAATTGGGGAAAACGGTCGGCGTCCGCTCATGGGGAGGAGTAGTCGGCATCCGGGGAGCTTTACCTTTGATTGACGGCGGTACATTGAACCGTCCCGAATTTGCTCATTACGATGCCGAAGGTAAACAATTCGTGATTGAAGGTTATGGCGTCGAACCCGATTATGTGGTGGATAACGACCCCGCTAAAGAATATGAAGGAACAGATGAACAATTGAACAAAGCTATCGAATTGATTCTCGAAGATTTGAAAACAAATCCGGGCAATTACCCCGCTCGTCCGCCTTATCCCAATAAATCGAAATAAAATGCAAAGAATTAATAATCAATAGCATTATGTCAAAGGTTTATTTTACCGATATGCGGACTAAACCCGGCCGCAACCTTTTGGATAAGTTGGAAACACTCATCAGGAAAGCCGGAATTGAGCAGATTGATTTCAAAGACAAATTTACTGCCATTAAAATTCATTTCGGCGAACCGGGTAATTTGGCTTTCATCCGCCACAATTATGTGGCGCGTCTGGCACAATTTTTGCAGAAAAAGGGAGCGAAAGCCTTTGTTACAGACTCCGGAACGCTATACCTTGGGAAACGTTCGAATGCCGTCGACCATATTGAAACTGCCTTCGGAAACGGATTCAATCCGGTTTCTATTCCTTGTCCGGTAATTATTGCCGACGGATTGAAAGCCATAGATTATCAGGAAATTCCGTTAGATTTGGGATATTGTAAAACCGCAAAAATCGGAGCGGCTATTGCGGAAGCCGATGTAATTATCTCCATGACTCATTTTAAAGGACATGAACAGGCCGGATTTGGCGGCGCACTGAAGAACCTTGGGATGGGATCGGCGTCTCGACAGGGTAAATTGGAACTGCATTCGTCTTCCCAACCGATTATTGATGCAGCGGAATGTACTTCCTGCGGTCAATGTGTGAAGTATTGCGCTTCGGATGCCATTCACCTGAATAGCAACAATAAAGCTGAAATTGATTATAATAAATGCATGGGTTGCGGACAATGCGTGGCTGTTTGTCAATTCGATGCGGCTCAGCCGGTATGGGACAATTCGGCGGATATCCTGAATTATAAGATAGCCGAATATACCACTGCGGTGTTGAAAGACAAACCCCATTTTCATGTCAGTTTTATCATGGATGTTTCCCCCAATTGCGATTGCTGGAATTGCAATGATGCCGCTATCGTTCCGAATATCGGAATGGCCGCCTCGTTCGACCCCGTCGCCTTGGATAAAGCCTGTGCCGATTTGGTAAGCCAAGCTCCGGCGAACATCAATTCCATACTGAATGTGAACAAACACGGCGAATTGAAGGATGTCGACAAATTCAAACTGATTCATCCGAATACCGATTGGATGGCAGGATTACAATATGCGGAAAAAATCGGATTGGGTTCCGTCAATTATGAATTGATAGATATTTACGGGAAATAAAAGCGTTTTTATTTTACAAAGCCGTTTAGATACCTGAGGGTTTTCTGAAACTTTCAAAATTATTGCTTAACTTTGCAGCTCATTTTGAATTTTTTACAAAAAGAAATACAATCATGGACTACAATTTTAAGGAAATTGAGAAAAAATGGCAGCAATACTGGAAGGATAACAATACTTACCGGGTAGAAAAAGATTTGAATAAACCGAAATACTACGTCTTGGATATGTTTCCGTATCCTTCGGGCGCCGGTTTGCATGTCGGTCACCCGCTTGGTTATATCGCTTCCGACATTTATTCTCGTTACAAACGCTTGAAAGGCTTTAATGTGTTGCATCCCATGGGATACGACGCCTACGGTCTTCCGGCCGAACAATATGCCATCCAAACCGGTCA
>JAITNQ010000008.1 GCA_031290435.1 Candidatus Symbiothrix sp.
TCCGCTGTTCAATGCGGCCATGACCAAAATCATCCTCTACCCATTCCGATACCGGCTTGGTAAAGCGGACGGTTCGTCCGGCATCCTCTTCCAGGCATCCCTGATTACCCTTAATGGCTAAGAGATAATCGGCTCCTTTTTCTATTATTTTGGAGGCGATGTCCCGCTAACAGCCCATCGCATCTATGGTAACCAGGCATCCCTGAAGTAGTAAAACATCCAGTAATTTGGGTATGTCCGTAATTTCATTCGACTTTTCATCGACCTTGACTTGCCCTAAACTCAATTGGTTGGCTTTTGACCACGCGCTGACAATATGAACCGCCCGTTTGGAATTTCCCACCCGTGAACCGCAAATACTCTTGCCGTCAATGCTGATAACGTCGCCCTGGGTCAGTTCCGAGACGTCTTTTATCCACGACAGGAAAGCTTGCTCAAACGAGTCCGGGTCTAACGCACTAAAAAATCGATTAAAGGTGTCATGAGAGGGGATGCCGTTGGGCAATTGAAGATATTGTTTTAACCAGGGTTCTTTTGATTTACCGTAATGTTCAATATCATTCCACGTCTCTGCTCCACAAATAACCGCGGCAATCGTTATAAAGATTATGTCCTCCATCAAGGCTGATTTTCAATTCATTAAATAAACACACCCAACGTTCCATTATCTTATCCACCTCGAAATCTTTAGCTCTCTCTCTTGCCGCTTTACTCATTGTTGTCCGTAAATCAACAGATTCAATGAGTTGGTTTATTTTTACAGACAAGGCGGCGACGTCTCCCGTTTGAACAAGAAAACCATTTACGCCGTCGGTTATGATGTCTTTCGGCCCACAGGGCGCATCAAAAGCCACAGGCGGCAAACCAAAAGACATTCCTTCCACAATAACCATTCCGAAAGAATCAAGGTAACGTGAGGGAAAAACCAACAAAGAATACGCCGGATATACCTGCTCAATATCGGCGACAGGCGCCTGTATTGTTATTACAGAATCTAATCCGTGGTACAGAATCAATTGAGACAAGGCGTCTTTTTGATTTCCGTTCCCCAAAATAGTCAGTTTCCAATCCGGATGTTTTTCATAAACGGCTTTCCATGCTTCGATCAGCAGGTCAAACCCCTTCTCAAATGCCAACCGTCCTACTGCAATCGCTTTCTTATTCTCCATTGAAGACATGACTTCCGGATAAAAAGGCAAAGGATTGGGTATTACCACTATATTTTGGGCGTTTTTCCAATAGGAGCGTTCTTCTTCCGTCAGCACTACCAATCGGGAAAGTTTGCGGCATTTCCGCTTAAAATTACAGTTGATCAATTTCCCTACCAGATTCGGGAAAAAAGAAGTGTACAATTTTTGCGTCATTAATTTACGAAAATCTCCCGGAAAATGAAGTTCTCCTATTTTAATGCTTCCGTCTTTCAATTGATGAATAAATTCAATATCCAAACCGCTTAAAGTAGAAATCGTAATATCAGGTCTAAGTTCAAACAGCAATTTGCTGAGTTTTCTTTGATATGTTTTGATTTTGAAAAAGCGGGTTACTATTTTTTGAAAATAAGACTCCGTTTCAAAATTTTTACCTATCCCAATATCTAAGTGATAAAGATGAACTTTCTCCGACAAAGGATAAAAAACAGGGCGGCCCATCTGTTCCGTAGTTACAATGGAAACATCGTAATTACACTTCTCAGCCAGATAATTAGCCTTAATCGTAGTTACCCTTTCCATTCCGGCAGAATTGTAAAGGCCTCCCGGTAATAAATACAGTATTTTCACCGGTTAAATCTTATTTAAATAATTTTCTTCTTCGTTCCAATAATATTTGATCAAATAGGCAACTCCTATAAAGAGATACAAAACTTCAATAATATGTAAGGTACCTATAGAAGCTGATTTATACTCTAATATAAATATATAAGCCAATAAAAATAAAAAGCATACAAAATCGATCCGGTCCTCATCTTTCTTGCCCTGTTTTGTAAAAAATAAAGGAAGCCTAAAATATAAAAACTGATAAATAATCAGGAAAAGAAGATAAAAAATACCGCCAAATATGAGATGGTTCATATAGCCGGCGTCTGTGTGCCCATAATTGGCTACTTGATGCTCAGTAGCGCCATGTCCTTTCAATAAAGTATCATCGTTTAAGTTAAAGTAGTGCGCTTCCAACGCATCAGACGACGACGTTCTGAGTTCACCAAAATCCCTGTAATTATAATAGGCTTCAAACGCAAAAGGAAATAATTCTTCAGTAAAAGCCAAACGCTGCACCGGAGACAGGATAAAATAAAACGCCGCCAGCAAAATAGCAATTGCAGCAAGCCCCTGCCATACCACTTTTTTTAAGAGGTTTAATACTTTGCGCCATGAAAAAATAAGGTAAAAAACAAAGCCGATAAACATACCGGTGAAACCGGTCCTTCCCGAAAGAGAAATACCCATAAAAATAAGAAACATTACCACATAACTTTTCCATCCGGAGATATACTGTTGGCCTTCTTTCAGTTGTAATCTGAAAAACAGAATACAAGCGATGCCATAAGCAGCCGGCAGTTCAAAAAAGATACTGCCACACAAAGCATAAGCCCGAAAACGGTCGATATTATACGCCGGATTCGAAATGAATGCCTGAAATTCAGGACGCTTCATAGAAAAAAGAAAATCTCCCACGGAGGGAACTAAAAATCCGGTCAAGTGAATAATACCCTGCAAAGCAAATGTATAACAAACAATTTGAATGGCATCTTCAAATGCATTGGATTCTTTTTCTAACAATAAAGGAAGTGCATAAATTAAACATGTCAACATATATCCCTGTAAAACAAGTCGTTTCAAAAACGCGGAAAGAATGTCTTCTCCATGAGCGACTGAGATAAATGCGGTTAATAAAGCAATTAGAAAAGTGGCTATCAATAAAACCACATTATACCGGAAGGTAAAATAAGTAAAGGGTATTGATTTCCGAATGAAAAAATAATAGAAACTACATAGCACTATAGAAAAAGTACAAGAATAATAGAGAATCGGAAATTCAAAATTGAAAATAATCAAAAACAATACAATAACTTTTAATAATAATTTCATCGGTAATACAATTTACAATCTATTTTTTTTAAGCCATAAAAATTTCATCCCTACTTTTCCCAAATGAAGCAGTAGCGTTTTCAGTAGCGGAAATCTAAATCGGTGAGAATCTCCTTCTCTTATAATTTCATACCCACATTTGTCAATAATGCGTTTCCATTGCTTTTCAGACCTGAAACACACTCCGGTACCGGCGGTATTCGCCCCTAAACGTTTTGTTATTTTTGCCATTTTTTTGCTGGAAGTCAAGGTAAAAATAAGAAAACTCGGTAGACTGTCAAAAATCAAACCATTGTATATATCCTCCATGATATACACCACTCCGTTCTCGGAAAGCAATGGCTTCAGATTGTTTAAGGTATTTACAACATTCTGATAAGTAGCTTGATAACTATTTCCTACAAAATGATGCAATACTAAATTCAGAAAAATCACATCAAATTTTTTATCCTGAAACAAGGCGGTAACATTTTCTACCGAATCACAGACAATGGTCTTGTTTTCCCGGATTTCGTTGAGCGCAACCAAATATTCCGAATTGTCCAATAAAACGGCCGAGGCTTGTGGAAAAGCAGCCAAAACTTTGTCACAAAAAACACCGTTCCCTCCGCCTATATCCAAAAAACAGAACGCTCCTTCAGGGAAAAGAGCCGATAAGTAGGCGCTTAAATCCGTCCAGTCTTTCCCTTCTATATAATCCGTATCAAAATCTTTTACTTGTTGCTCATCCAACTTTTTAATGACTTCCATAAGCAAATATTTATTTCCAATATTTATAATCTTTTTTCCAATAAAACAATAGTTTCAGAAATCCTTTCATGTAATTTTTTAACACAAACCCGTCTAAATAAAACCGGTTTAATTTCAAAAAATGCAATGCGTCCTTTTTATATTGCCGAGACAAAATATTGAACGAGAAAGAACTCCGCCTTGACAAAATTTTTTTTGCTAATTTCGGATCTATTTTATCTTCCCAATATTGCAAAACATCCCAAATAGCATAACTCATTTTCAACGAATCAGTAGTGATGTTTGCACCATGCCACCTGTAATAGGCGAGATACTCATCAAAATAAGCTATTTTGTATCGATAACTTATTTTAAGCCATAAGTCCAAATCCTCGACAATCGTATTTTCATTGTAGCCGCCACATTCATCCAACACAGACCGCTTCAGCATGACCGATCCTGACGGAATACAATCACTTTCAATCAAAGCCTCGAATTTAACGCTTTCAACCGGGTCTTTTACCGGGTCGATAATAGCAAAGTCTTCAATGATCCGACTCGCTTCATCCACCATATACACTTTTCCGAAAGTAAGCGCATATTCCGGATGACTTTCCATATAAGCAACCTGCTTCTCAATTCTGTCCAAAACCATATAATCGTCCGAAGCGGAACCGGCTATGTATTTACCATGTGCATACAGATTGAGCGCTTTATTCAGGGTCTTGGAAAGCCCCATATTCGACTGAAACGCCAAGATGAAACCGTATTTCGCTTGTAGTTTCCGCAGCATCTCCGGCGAACGGTCTTTCGAACCATCATCAATCACGATTAATTCGATATTTTTATAGGTCTGATTCACAATACTCAAAATACATTCCTCAATGTATTTTTCGTGATTATACGAAGGAACGATAATCGAAACCAAAGGAGCATTATGTATTATATCCATCAACATATCAATTTATTAAAGCAAATTCATTCATCTCGCTCGCCGGCCACCAATTGGCATATTCATACGGTGCATTGATAACCGATACCTTTATCGCCGGATTGAAAATCACGGAACAATCACTCAAAAACGAGGCGGTCTTCAACAAATAACGGCAACGCGACAAAATCAGGCAATTAACGATGGCGTCGTGATTGATGACAACTTTTGAATGGTCTTCCTTCAAGTGAATCTGCATACCGTCTTCCGAACGTATCGCATCTTCCCTGAAAATGACAGGTATGCCAAACGCCGATCCGGCCATGTATTGCAATACTTTCACATCATCCGTTGAAACAAATATCAAGTCAATCCCGGTATGGCTATCTACTATTTTTGCTATATTTTGAATCAAATTATCAAATTGAACAGCAGGCGCTTCGTTTACCTTATCCGTACCCCGGTAATGAATGCCCAATACCTGCTTGCCGGTAAAAAAGCGACTTGTGAATGAATCAACCTCGTCCAATATATTTTGATTAAAACCTAAATATTTATCAAATAAACTTTTAGCCATATCAAGCCGTAAGCGTTTATCGTAATTTTTCCATAGCAAATCGCTAGTATCTTCTATGGAAGTAAACTTGAGATGATCGTAAACAGATGCAGGCAACTGTTTGTAGTAAAATAATTCCTTGAAATAATCCGGATGACTTTTCTTCTCTTTGTAATTAAATCGAAGCACAGGCGTATAAGCCATAGTATCACAATACAGCAATATTTCAAGCATATTCACAATTCTCGCGCCCAACCCCATATTTAATGTATCAATATCAATCGCATAATATCCGTTTTTCAACCGATACTTTATCTGTACCGACTTAATAAACCTGCGAAACTGTCTTTTCCCTTTTGATAAAAAAGAATACATTATTCGTATTGATTTAACAATTTAATAAGATTCTCTATTTCGCTCTCTTCCATTACAGGACTTATCGGAAGGCTCAGGACTTCATCATGTATGGCTTCCGTAACCGGGAAACACCTCTCATTCCATCCTTTGTAAGCTGCTTGCTTATGAGGAGGAACAGGATAATGAATCAAGGTCTGTATACCGTTGCTTTCCAAATAGGCCTGCAATTCATCTCTGTTCTTTGTTCTGATTACAAACAAGTGATGCACATGCGCATCCTTATTTTCAGGGAGTAAAGGTAAAATAATTTTTTCATTTTTTATCTTTTTTACATAACAATCTGCGATTTTTTTACGGATTTCATTCTCATTATCCAAGTATTTTAATTTTATGGAAAGAAAAGCAGCCTGAATTTCATCCATCCGGCTATTTAAACCCTGATAATCAAATATATATTTTTTCCGGGAACCATAGTTAGCCAATGCCCGCACAAGAGTTGCCAATTCCGCATCGTTTGTGCTTACAGCGCCGGAATCACCCAAAGCGCCCAAGTTCTTTCCGGGATAAAAACTGTTGCCGGCAGCATCTCCTAAACTTCCTGTCCGTTTTCTAAGCCCCTTGCCGTGATAAAAAGCGCCTATTGCCTGTGCATTGTCTTCAATAATCTTTAAGCGGTATTTTGCTGCCAAGGTCTCGAGTTCTTCCGACCAACAGGTTCGTCCGTACAGGTGCACGACCAATATTGCTTTCGTTTTGGCGGCAATATGCGCTTCTATATCCGGAATCGACAGATTATACGTGCGGATGTCCGGCTCCACAAATACCGGCTTCAACCGGTTATCCGTAATAGCCAGCACAGATGCGATGAAGGTATTGGCCGGGACGATTACTTCGTCCCCTTCCTGCATAAGGCCCATCTCAAGGTAGGCCTTTAAAATCAGCCGTAAAGCATCTAAACCGTTGCCACAAGCGACTACCTGAGAAACGCCCAAATAAGCGGACAATTCCTGTTCAAAGGTTTTCACACGGTCTCCCTGCAAAAACCAACCCGAATCAATCACCTCAGCAGCAACACGTTTCAGTTCGATGGCGTATTGAGCGTTTATTTTTTGTAAATCTAAAAATTTTATCAT
>JAITNQ010000067.1 GCA_031290435.1 Candidatus Symbiothrix sp.
CACCATAGTCCGACAGCATTTTGGAGAGACCCAGCAAATTGTATTTGTGTGGGTGTTCATTGAAGTACCTGTCGGAAAATGTCCTTGTGTGCTTTACTTTCAGTAGCGCAAGGAATGAAGTCTGAAACTGGTGGTGTCAAGATGAAGATAAGCTAAAACGCTTCCATTATGTCTATCAAAACAACAACAACGAATTGTTATCTATAATGATGTGGCAAATATAGGTGAAAATTGTGAAAATTCCAAATGCAAAATAAATAACAGGTGCGCAACGCAACAAATTGTATTCGTTTGAGCCGTATATAATTTAACTGGCTTATCCACAATAAGCAAGTTGGATTAAAAATCCGTAGGATTTTCATATCAATAGAAATGCAGGCTCTCTTATTTGTCGGAACTCCGTAGGAGTTCAACTCCTACGGAGTTGGTGTGGTGTGGGTGGGCGATTATTTCTATTGATATGTATGTCCTGACGGACAAAAATTAATGTAAGCATAAATCTTACTTGCTTATTGTGGATAAGCAGTTTAATTTATTCAATAAATTATGAGCAAAGCATACAATGATATACATACTAATTATCTGTTTTCTTTCTAAAAATAAGCATACGTTCTTTCAAATGTCCTGTTAAACTTTTTTTACAGGACTGTATCTTTGTTTTGTTTTTAAACCAATAAATGAGCAATAAAAAAGCAAAACAGTTCAGATATAGGTCTTTAAAATCAAAAATAAATAATGGTTTTAGATAAATAAAATCAAGAACCCCTTTTTCCCAAAAAATCCAACCAATAAAAACACATATAAATGCAGCCTCTGCAAAAATGAATGCAACATCAAAAAGTATAGTAATCGTCTTTATACTCTTAAAAAAATCCCGTAAAAAAATCAGAAATACTTGCGAAATCAAAAGAGCAGCAATATGCGGAAACAAACCTATATTTAAATGGAATAATACGTTCATATAACTATATTTATTGTTAAATACCGGTTTAAATTCTAAGATAGAATTTATAATACTATATTTTGTATCAAGAAAATACGAATAAATTATGATTTTTACTACTTGATCTAATATAATCAAAAACAATATACTCAATATAATTTTTTTTGTTGACATAGATTTAATCTTTAAAGAAGCCAAACTTTGTTATTCCCTTAACCAGATACATAACCGCACCTATTCAAATAAAATCTCCCCAAAAAACGCTGCTAAATGAAAATTCGGCTTTTCGCTTTTGATTGGATTCCATGATAAAAAATGGGGAACTGCCAGTTTGTCGCCACATTTGTAAAAATTAGCTTTGGCGCGTAAACCGTCAAAACTTTTTATCATACTTAAATAAAAGACAGGTAAAGGGATAATCAGTGATAGCTCCCAAGCGCCGGATTGATTTTCAACAGGTGAATCGCCTATACTTGACCAACGCTCAATAGACCGGATAATTTCGGTAGCAACCGGCTCACGCATCTGTCTGTCTATCCCTGTCCCTACTAAAATTTTGCCGATGCAGTTACATTCAATATTGTAGTAAAAAGCATCTTTCTCGAATGAGATAAAAAACTCTACGCAGGAATCTTCCCAGACTTTCCCATTGTCTTGGTCACACACCGCTTTTATATCCGATTCTTCCACCCGGTAATTGAGCAATATCGTATTGCCGGTATGGGCAATACGAAACTTAACATCCGGTTGATACGGATATTCATCCCAGTTGATACAAGAGATGGAATGGAAAGGCACATTTTCTTTGTCAAAGATGAAAGACAATTCGGAGACTTTCAAGTTCTCGGCATTTAATTTTTTTATCAGTAATTGACTCATATCTGTATTTTTTAAAATTGATTATTAGTAGAGAAATAATCCTGAAATTCCCGCTAAGATAATCATCAGGATAGGATGCACTTTGGCGTATTTGGTCAGTGCAAATGCGGCGCCAAAGAGGATAAGACTTTTGTAGTCGATAAAATTTTCCCGATTCATCAACAGCAACGCAGCGGATGCGATGAGGCCTACGGTAGCCGGACGCAAACCCAGCAGGGCATTGCGGACATATTCGTTGGATTGAAATTTTTTGTAGGCTTTGGCAATCAGCAATAGGATAATGAATGAGGGCAGGCAGACGGCAATCGTAGCAATGGCCGAACCAATGGCGTTGCCGGTTACCGCATATCCGATATACGTGGCCGAATTGATACCGATAGGGCCGGGCGTCATCTGGGAGATGGCTATTATATCGGTAAATTCGGGATTGCTCAGCCATGCGTGATTGTCTACTACCTCGTTCTGAATCAGGGAAATCATGGCATATCCTCCGCCGAAGCAGAAGAGTCCGATTTTGAAATATGTCCAGAACAGAAGCAGATAAATCATTTTTGTGTCAGTTTTCCATAAATCAGGCCGCCGACTGCGGCAACCAAAACAATATATATTGGGGAAACACCCCAAATCCATATCAGGAGGGCGGCTGCGATGGGTATCAATACGGTACGTATGTTGATGCCGACTTCTTTGGCTGTTTTGAAAACAGGGACGGCAATCAGGGCAACCACGGCAGGCCGGATGGCGTTGAACATTTTCACTACATAGCTGTTTTCATTGAAATGTCTGAAAAATAGAGCAATAGCCAATATCATCACAAAAGAAGGCAATATGGAGCCTAAGGTGGCCACGATACTGCCTGCATTTCCTTTTAATTTATAGCCCGTAAGAATGGATATATTGACAGCGAATACGCCCGGAAGCGATTGTGAAATGGCAACCATATCAATAAATTCGCTTGCATCAATCCATTTCTTTTGTTCGACAACCTCTTTCTCTATCAAGGGCAACATAGCGTATCCGCCCCCGATGGTAAATGCGCCGATTTTAGTGAAAGTACGGAATATTTGCCAATAGAGATTCATTATTACCGGGTTCTCCTGACACTTTTGGTTGGGGCGGCCGGCGATTTTTCCGCTTTGCTCTCTTTGGGCTTCTCCTCTTTCTTGGGCTTCTCGTTCTTGCCGCTGCTTGTCTTCTGCTGCGATTTCTTGGTAGTAGCGACTGCTGTGGTATCTTCCTGCACCCAAAGTTGTTTTTCAAAAGCTTTCAACTGACGTTCAATACTGTCTTGAGCGTGTTTCAACGCTTCGGGTTCATCGCCAACTTGTTGTATCAAGGTTTCATCTTTCATGTTAACTGTTTTAATGATATCTCCCGAATACATTTTCTTCATGAAATAATCGTCCATTGTGTAAGTTAGCGCATTGTTGTAATCGGAAGTCATAATCATGGCGCGGGAAAGGTAGGGGCGAATGTTTTCGTATGGGATCCAACAGAAATTTGTTTTGTGCGTTGTGTTGTCATTGTAGTCGAAACGAACGATTGTAGGGCAGATAAGCGTTATTTTTGAATTGAAAGCGCCGGTGGCTTCATCGAAATACCAGCCCTCTTTTATCAGGTATTCCGTGACGTCCTGACTTGGAATGTCTATTTCGTCGACAATAAACTTGGCGTTATTGCCCGAACCCTGTATGGTATAAGGTATCTGATTGTTTTTCAGGACATTCTCAAAATTAACTTTTTCCTTTTCCGAAAAATCGGGTTCTTTGTCGGCTAAATAATTGTAAGTGGCTATCTTCCCTTCGGTCATCAAGTTGAATAACAACGTGAAGAGATTGACCCTGTCTCCGATTGGCTGAACAGGAAATTTTAACGCAGCATTGTTTGCCGAATCCAAATTGATCACGCGATATATTTCACGAAGCCAAACGATATGTGAAGGGGCTTTCGAATTTTCTTCGTTTTTTATTCTTGCTCTTTCGGTCAGATTGGATGATTTGTTGTTATCCGAAGCGTTTTGCTGTTGGCGTATTCTTCTATCCGACGTTTGTGTCTGAGCCGGTTGTTGTTGCGGCGGTTGTTGTTGCGGTGGTCGGGTAGGGGCTTGTTGAGTTGCAGTCGGCGCTGTTCGTGGTGGCTGAACGGCGCTTTGTCCCTGATTTTGCTGATTCCTGTTCTGATTTTGCTGTGTTCGATCAGGTTCGCGCTGGTTTCGCACAGAAGTCTGACTTTGGGCTACAGGAGTGAATGCCAAAAGTAGAAATAACGAACTGATATAATAAATTGGTCTCATATTTTTATCATTTAAAAACATTATCTAATTGACTATGATTTCAAGCGGCGCTTTCAACGTCCTTTCGCTACCATCGGGACCACGGGCGACAACACTTCTGATTAAGAGTCGTTTTACGCGGGCTAAATCTCTCATAATTGCTTTTTGATTGTGTGTAAAACGGGCGTTATTGGCGACCTCTTTTGCATCATATCCCATTTTGTCGGTAACCGTCGTTTCAAATCGCAAAACAGTGAACGGGATATTCAACAAACCATCGTCAATGGCCACCGTGATTCCATTAAGGCCGAGCAATGTTGACTTACCCAAAGCGCCTCCTTCAAATTTTTCCGGATTACCTTTGGCGTCTGTCGTCATCAAGAAAATTGACGGAGTTGGTAAACTTTTGACTTTGAAAGTATTTTTAGTCATATCCTGAATTTTTCCGTCAGCCATTTTTGCTTGTACGGAAATAATGGCTTCCGTTCCGGCTTTCGCGGGGCGGGCAATCCAGATATCGTCGTTTTTGCGTGTCAGCGTACCATTGGTCATTGTCGCCGTAACGTTGTGACTGGGTATGCCCGGAACCGCAATTTTCAGTTCGTTCTCAATACCCGGATACATCACATTCATCAGCAGAGAGGCAACGGTAGCATTGGGTTCTACGACATTGTATTGGGTTGAAAACGGATATTGCTTGAGTCCGCCGTCCGGTTGGGGCATTTCGATATACCCTTTTACCGGGAAAGTTCCGGTAGAGCCGGTACCGACCGTAAAATGACCATTGGCTTCATCCGGCAAATATTTGTCGTTCACAAATACACGGGGGCGTTGGGTGGAATCTTGCGCCGAAAGGACAATGTCTGCCTGATAAGAACCGCCTCGCATCACCACCTGAGATTGTGGAATGACGAACGGCTCGACTTTATTTACCCTGAAATCGCGCACGTCGATATTTTTAACCAAGTCGCTCAAGACTTCTCCTTCGGCGTAACGTATATCGTTTTGTAATTTGGTCAATAGTGTTACAGCTGCTGCTACAGGCATTTGCCCAAACAAGGATTCTTCCCATGTCTGTTTGTTTTCTTTTGCCTTTCTGGAAGGTTCGGTGCTGAGATTGTTTTTGATTATCTCTTGGATAGAGGGGTTGCTCACCATGGAAATAACATATTCGCGATAGCTGTTTATTTCCGATTTTAGTTTAGCCCCATCATTTTTCCCTCTTTCGAACATGATTTCGTAGGCGGCATTCAGGTCGTCGGCATGTTTCAATTTTTCGGTATCCCCATCTTTCCCATCGGATTTTTTGACAATCCGGGTTTTTAAATCCTGTATATAATTGAATAATGAGTCTGTTCTATTTTTTACGTGATCTCCTTTTTCATACCAAGCCTTTGTTTTTTCTTCGTTTGCGGCAAAATATCCTTTCAAATCTTCGAAAATACGGTCGTTGCGTTGCGTGGATGATTTGACGGAACGAAGCAGGCTTTCTTCAACCAATTCGAAGCCGTCCAATACTTCCGTCGAAACGTTAAGTGCAAGCATGCCGATGAAAACCAGATACATCAGGTTTATCATTTTCTGCCTCGGTGAATTCGGACTGTTTACTGCCATCCTTATTTAAATTATGAATTATGAGTTATGAATTATGAATTTATATTCCGGGGTTGTAGGGGTTTTGGGTGAAATTTGGGTTTCCGCCCGCTCCGTACATATTCATGGTCATTGCATTTAACAAACGGTTGTAAACGCTGTTGAGGGCATGCAACTGTTGCGCCATTTTCTCGGTTTCGCTACGGAACACAGAGCTGTCGACGATGGAACCTTCGTATAAATCCTTGATTCGCATCAGGCCGGCATTGATTCGTTCTATGGCGTCGATTTGCGAACTGACGCTCTTCAGTTGTATCTCGTATATCGTATTCAAACCTTGTATATTGCGGTTCAAAGACTCCATCTGGTGTACATATCCGCGCGAAGATTGGTTGATACCGTCGGAATTGTCTGTAATACTCTTGTAAGCGTTGAGCAATATATCCGATACGCCCGTCAGACTGTTGGTGACCGAACTGAATTTCTGCATATTTTCCGACATGTCGGTCAGTTGGTCGAGGTATTGCTGGGTAGCATCGGTCATTTCGGCCATTTTGGAGAGTTGGTCGGCTGCGGCAGCCATCTTTTTGATGCTGGCTGTCAGGGCATTGCTGTCTTCTTCCGAAATTCCTACCGCATTGGGAATACCGAACGATTGCCGGATTTCTCCGGACGACATGGCTTCAACCGCTTCTTTTGCGCTTGTCGGGGCTTGTGTTCCGCTTGTTCCGCCGCCGCTAAAGCCGCCGAAACCGCCTCCGCCGATGATGACAGTTCCACCGCCGCCACCTGCATTTGCTCCTGCTCCCGTTCCGGTTCCTGCTCCTGCTCCAGTCATGTTTACGCCTGTACCTTTGCCGTCGATAAGTATGGAACTGCTACCGGCGCTTGCTCTATTGACGCCGAGAAGCGGTTGGTTTTCCATCTCATCTTCCGTTTCCAATGATGGGAAAATACGGTCCCATTGCCAATCTTTTGTCGGGTGGTCGAATGCGGAAATTGTGAACACGATGGCTTCTGTGACGAAACCAACATATAACAAGATGTTTCCCAAACCATAAGGCCAGTGCATCAATTTTGCCAATACACCTATAATAATTATCGCAGCCCCCAAACTATAGAAAACCTGAAAAAATCTTTTCCCTTGGTCGCCGGATAAGAATTTTTCAATAATATTTTTATATCTTCTTCTGAATCCCATAATAAATTATGAATTATAAATTGTGAATTATCATTTTTTGTTTTTAACTTTCGAAAATCCGACCTGTGTGCGTACACAGCGGAAGCCGATATAGGAGCGCTGCTCATTCTGATATTCAAAAGTTCTTACGTCGGATCGAATATTGTGCGCTACATCTTTCCATGAACCGCCGCGGACAACTTTTTTCTTCAAGGCGTAAGGGTCTTCTTTGGCAGCATTGTAGCGATATTCAGGATTCATATCGCTCATGATTTCGGGTCCTGATTCCAAGTATGCGGTGGAAGTCCATTCCGCCACATTACCGGCCATATCATACAGACCGAATTCGTTAGGTGAGAAGGAAGCTACTTTGGCCGGGATAAAATGCCCGTCTTTGGTATAGTCTCCGTCTCCCGGTTTGAAATTGCCTAAGAAGCAACCTTTATCTCCGGTTACACCATTGGAACTCCATGGATAAGCGTTTTCCGATTTTCCGCTTCGGGCTGCATATTCAAATTCGGCCTCCGTCGGCAAACGGTAAGGTTCTATGCTGTTTTTGAAATTTGCTTCCAAAGACTTTTTCAAGTATTCCGTTCTCCAATGACAGAAAGCATTGGACTGTTCCCATGAGACGCCCACTACCGGATAATCATTATAACCGGGATGATTAAAGTACAGGCGCATGTACGGTTCGTTATAAGCATTGTTGAAGTCATTTACCCAAACCGTTTCATCGGGATAAATATTGACAATGTAAGTATTGAGAAAGTCCCAGATAGAACTCAGGGGGCGGGTGATTGTTTCGGAAATAATCTTTCCGTCTTCGTTGATATAAGCCGTATCCTTGGAAATGATTACGATTTCGTTCGGGTCTACCGTAATATCCGTATTTCTTACCCTTTCGGCCGGGTCGATCCGGTTTCTCCGCAGGGCGTATCCGGTTGCATCGAAGATAGAGTAGCGGAAAATCATCTGTTTGGGGTCTAACTTGGCTTCTCCGGTAATCGGGTTTGTCCAGTTCACACTGAGCATGGCAGCCAGTTCTTCTTCAGTAGCCCTTCTTTCCGTAGGAATTGGTCTTTTCCAATCCAAAATGGGGGGATCAAGCGGATTTCCGTCTTTGTCTTCTATTATTTTGAACAATTCATTTCCACCGAAGGCAGGGTCATAAAGTCGTTCGCGGATGATGGAATCCCTCACCCAATAAACAAACTGGCGGTATTCTGCGTTGGTAATCTCGGTCTCATCCATCCAGAAAGCATCAATCGAAACGCCTTTTTGGTCTTGATAATTACCCCATAATGAATCTTTTTCCGCCGGACCCATTGCAAAGGATCCCCTTTTAATCAATACCATACCATGCGGGCTTGGTTCACCCCAAACAGGAGCGCTTACGCCGGTGAGTTCTCCTCCGTCGCCTGATAGTGATCTTCCGCATGATGCGAAAATGATAGCAGCCAGGGCTAAGAAAATCAAATTTTTCATGCGAAAAGACCTCTCCCCCGACCCCTTCCCACAAAGGGAGGAGAGGGTGGGACTTTCATGCTTTTGAGTGTTTGTTAAACATGTCTGTTTCATTGTATTATAATATTCGAACGCTTTTATGTTTGTTTTTAATACCTTTCTTAAAATCCATATCCATAACATACCTGATAAATACCTCGTGGCTTCCGGTCGATTCCTTGATTATCTTGGAAATAGGGAAATCGTAGGCATAACCGGCTTCAATCATCTTGAATTTCGCTCCCAGCATCAGCACCATAGCGTCTCCGTTTCGCCAAGAAAGACCGCCCCAGAATTTTTTGTTATAAATCATTCTTACAGAGACGTCTAATTGCGCATTCCGCCACATCGCTTTCATCATATTTCCTTCTACTTTTTCCGTCAAAGAATCCGGGTCAAGATATAAAGAACTCATTTCTACCGTTTTTGCCAAGAGTGAAGGCCGTAATTCTAATAACGGATTGTTTAACTGTATATTGTATCCGGCCGTAAAATAATATGTTCTGGGGACTTCATAAATGTAATTTTCGCCCAATTCCAATTTGGGATACAGCAAATGCGTTACAGATAAACCGGTAAACCATTTCCCCTTGGAATAAAAGAGACCCAAGGAGGCGTCAAAGCTTTTGCCGGATACTTCCGAAGTAGGAATGGCCGGGTCATTCGGGTCGTGGTATTCGTCGTTATCAGGAATTTCTACTTTGCTGCCATCGAAAGTCTGGTTGATATACCCGACTTGTAAACCCGCGCTGAAGAGTCCTTTTGCGATTTTTTTCTTCCATGCGTATTGTCCCGAAAAAACGGATACGCTGAATAAACCTGCCCTGTCATTGTACATGGAGGCGCCTACACTGTGAACTTTCCCCATAAACTGATAGGGCACTTGGGCTGTCAGAATGGTTGTTCTTGGTGCATTTTCGATACCCAACCATTGCATCCGGCTTATCAAAGTGAACTGCAAATCTTCCGTTTGGCCGGCATAGGCCGGATTGTAGTAATTAGTGACCGCCCAATAATTACTCAACTGCGAATCGAATTGCGCCGTCAGGGAATGGATTCCGACTAAACCGCTTATTACTATGAAAAGAAATTTTTTCATTCGTAATAATAACGCAAACTTTGATAAATAATTGTATTTTGTTTTTAATGGCATTACCGGTTTTTCACCAAAGGAGCGCCTCATCTCACAAAATAAAGAGGATTATCTAAATAGTGTTTTTAAGAAAAATCAAAAAAAAGTTCCCGATTTGGGAATTATATATTATCTTTGTATAAAATTTTTATGTAAAGTGAGAGTAATAGCAAAAAAAATATTACGCGAATTTTGGGATATTCATGAGGATTGTGAACAACAAATAGAATCTTGGTATCAGGAAGCAAATAATGGCGAATGGAAAAATCCTAATCAGATAAAACAAGAATATCCAAGTATCAGCATATTGAACGATAATCGAGTTGTGTTCAATATCAAAGGTAATACTTACAGACTGATAGTTAAAATTAATTATGATTATCAAATGATTTGGATTCGATATATTGGGACTCATGCGGAGTATGATAAAATTAATGCAAACGAAATATAAAAAGAAAGCGATGAATATAAAAGCAATAAAAACGGAAAAAGATTATCAGGAAGCCCTTGAGAGACTTGAGGTTATTTTTGACGTAAAGAGCGGTTCTATAGAAGGTGATGAACTTGAAGTGTTAGGAATATTGATAGACCAATATGAAAAGGAGCATTTTCCCATTGATCTGCCTGACCCAATAGAAGCCATTAAATTCAGAATGGAACAGTTGGGATATAATCAAAAGGATTTGGCAGAAATTGTCGGATTAAAAAGTCGGACAAGTGAAATTATGAATCGGAAAAGAAAGCTTTCCCTTAATATGATACGTCAATTAAATAAACGACTTCATATTCCGACAAATGTACTGATTCAAGCATATTAATATACTTTACTAAACATAGGTATAAGTTGGGCTTATAGATATTCCAAGTTTTTAAAACTTGGAATATCTGGGAAACAATTCATAATTTTTATGTACATTTGTTGCCGAATAATAATATAATATTTAGTGAAATGTTTGGTAAAATACAGGTTTCTGATAAAATATTTTGGTTAGGGGTGAATGATCGCAGAAAACAATTGTTTGAAAATATCTGGCCATTGCCCGAAGGTGTTTGTTATAACTCCTATTTCATTGTAGATGATAAAACTGCTTTAATCGACACTGTTGATTTCTGCGCCGGAAAGAGTTTTTTGGCTGTTGTTGAAAAATATCTTAATGGAAAAACTTTGGATTATCTTATAATCAATCACATGGAGCTTGACCACACCGGTGAAGTCGTCAATTTGCTGAAAAAATATCCCGATGTCAAAATTGTCGGCAATGCAAGTACGAAAAGAATTTTCGAGTCCTATTTCGGTGTGATTGCCAACTTTTTGGATGTCAGCAAAGGTGAAACAATCGACCTCGGATACCATAAACTCCGTTTTGTGATGACGCCCTGGGTGCATTGGCCGGAAACAATGATGACGTATGACGCTACGGAAAAAGTGCTGTTCGCCGGAGATGCTTTTGGTACTTTCGGCGCATTGAACGGTGGCGTTTTTGATGACGAAATCGACGTTAATGTATACGAAGACGAAGCGCTTAGATATTATTCCAATGTTGTCGGAAAATATTCGGGAATGGTGCAGAAAGCTTTTGCGAAACTCGCCGGTATTGATATAAAATGTATCTGCTCAACTCATGGTCCTATCTGGCGCAGCAATCCCCAAAAGATAATGGATTTGTACGATAAATGGAGTAAGTATGAGGCAGATGAGGGTGTTGTGATTGTTTTTGCCTCTATGTACGGAAATACCGAAGATGTGGCGGATTACGTCGGGCGGAAAATTGCGGAAAACGGTATCAAAAACATTAAAATACACGATGTTTCAAAGACTCATATCTCGTATCTTATCCGGGATATATGGAAATATAAAGGCGTGATTTTGGGCAGTTGTTCCTACAATTCCGAAATGTTTCCTCTGATGGAACATATTTGCAGGGAAATTGTGCATTTTGGTATCCAAAACAAGAAATTAGGGATTTTCGGTACCTTCAGTTGGAATGGAGGAGGCGTGAAAAACCTGAATAAATTTGCAGAAGATATCAAATGGGAACAGGTAGCTGATTCTGTTGAATTAAAAGGTATTCCTTCAGATGCAGATTATGGTAAATGCGATGCGCTGGCTATCGCTATGGCTCAACAAGTAAAAGATTGGCAACAATAAAAAAAGTACGCATGAAATTCAGATGGATTCAATACCCACTTGCTAAGCATTAGGATAATTTATTTATTTTTCGTCTCTTAAACAAACATGAGCGCCCAAAATTACAGTGTAAAATAGGAACCCGTTTCTAAAAGCGTCGTGTGAGATGCTCAGAAAGCCGTTTTAGATACTCATAACGTCGAAAACGGCTTTGTTAACCTCGAATTTGATGTTCGGAAGTCCTAATTTGATGTTCGGAAGTATTAAAAATCGATGTTCGGAACATCAAAATCGGCGTTCGGAAGTACTCAATCGGACTTCAAAACATCAAAAACGATGTTTGGAAGTATTAAAAAACGATGTTCGGAACATCTAAATCGAAGTTTTGAAGTGCTAAAACGATGTTTTGAAGTACCAAATCGAAGTTTGGAAGTGCTAAATCGGAGTTTTGAAATACCAAAAGGATGTTTTGAAGTGTTGGTATATCTCAATTCAAAGATTATTCCTTAGTGATGGTATTTCCTTCTTTATCGACCATCCCGATTTGTCTGCCCGGATTACCTACTATCAGGGCATAAGCCGGAACATCTTTGGTGACGACGGCGCCGGCCCCTATCATGGCATATTCACCGATAGTAACGCCGCAAATAATGGTGGCATTGGCGCCTATCGTCGCGCCTTTTTTTACCAATGTCCGGCGAAATTCTTCCTTGCGGGAGATGAAACTCCGGGGATTTATTACGTTGGTAAATACACAGCCGGGACCTAAAAAAACAGCCTCTTCACAAATAACGCCCGTGTAAACCGAAACGTTGTTCTGTACCTTGACATTATTTCCAAGGACTGCTCCTTCAGCAACCAGCACGTTTTGCCCGATAATGCAGTTTTCACCAATGACAGCGCCGGACATGACATGGGAAAAATGCCATATCTTAGAGCCGTTTCCAATAACGGCGCCTTCGTCTACAACAGCCGTAACATCTACTTGAAACTTATTCATAACTAAAAACTAAAAATTAAAAATTAAAAATTAAAAATTAAAAGTTAGAAACTAAAAACTAAAAATTAGAAACTGATTATTTGTTCTACAATGTAACGGATTTGTTCATCTGATAATTCCGTGTGCATCGGTAAAGAGAGTACGGAACGGCAAAGATTATTACTCTCGCTCAAGTCTCCTCCCGGTCTTAGGCGTTTGCCGACAGCAGGTTGGTCTTGTAGAGGAATCGGGTAATAAACCATAGTCGGAATACTTTTTCCTTTCAGGTATTGTTGCAGATTATCCCGTTGGCCGTTTTTTATTTTCAATGTATACTGATTGTATACATGCGTCGACCGGGGGATACAGTAAGGCGTTTCCAGCAAACCCATACACGCCGACAAACCGGCGTCGTATTGCATGGCGCTTGTCTTACGCGCTTGAATAGCGGCGTCCAAGTACCGTAATTTCACCAATAATACAGCGGCTTGAAGCGTATCTAAACGAGAATTACATCCGAGAATATCATGAAAATATTTTTGAGACTGGCCGTGTAAAGCAATCATCCGGAGCTTCCGGGCAAGGGACGCGTTGCCGGTCAGTAATGCGCCGCCATCGCCGTAGCAACCCAGATTTTTAGTCGGGAAAAAAGACAAAATTCCAATATCGCCCATCGTTCCCGCCTGTTGTTGTTTCCCATCCGGAAAAGTATATACCGAGCCAATACTCTGTGCGTTATCTTCGAGCACGTACAAGCCGTATTTCCGGGCTATAAACAGAATGGAATCCATGTCAGCGGTCTGTCCGAAAAGATGAACCGGAATAATGACCTTTGTTTTCGGAGAGATAAGGCTTTCCAATTTTTGTGCGTCTATATTGAATGTACGGGGATCAACATCTGCCGGAACAAGGTTCAGTTGCAGCAAAGCGGCGGTTTCAGCGGCCGCAATATAATTAAAAGCCGGAACAATCACTTCATCACCCGGTTGTAAATCAAAAGCCATCAGGGCTATTTGAAGTGCATCGGTGCCGTTTGCGCAAGGAATCACAAATTCGGAACCGGTATATTCCGACAAGGCATCCGAGAATGCACGGACAGCATCCCCGTTGATGTATTGTCCCGAACGGATAACCCCCAAAACGGCTTCGTCCATCTCGGCTTGTATCCGCCGGTATTGGGTGGTTAAATCCATCATCAGAATCGGTTCCATATTGCTAATTTAAAAAGATTTGAATCCCATTATCTCACGAACATCCCGCAAGGTTTTGCCTGCGCTTTCCCGCGCTTTTTCGGCGCCTTCCTTAGCCACTTTGTGCAAATAAGCCGCATCGTTTTTGATATCGTTGATTCTTTCACGGATGGGACTTGTCACTTTGATGATATCCTCAGCCAATTGTTTTTTCATATTCCCATACCATTTCGTCTCGCCGTTGTTCCACAGATTGTCGTAATAAGCTACCACATCATGCGTTGAAACTACTTTCAGGATGGTAAATAAATTTTCGATATAATCGGGTTTAGGGGTGTTGGGGCCTTCCGGGCCATTATCCGTCAAGGCTCTCTTCACTTTTTTCTCAATTTCTTTCGGTTCATCAATCAGATAAATGCAGTTTCCTTCCGATTTTCCCATTTTGCCGCTTCCGTCCAATCCGGGTATTTTAATCAACTCTTGATCAAAATTATAGGCAGTCGGTTGTTTGAAGTAATCCGTGCCGTATTTGTAGTTGAAACGGTTGGCATAGTTGCGGGTCATTTCCAAGTGTTGTTCCTGGTCTTTTCCCACCGGAACATAATCGGCATTGTGAATCAGAATATCGGTAGCCATCAGTACCGGATAAGTCAGCAAACCGGCGTTTACATTGTCGGGATGTTGGCGCGCCTTTTCTTTGAACGAAACGGTTTTCTCCAATTCACCCAAATAGGCATGCATATTCAACAGGAGGTAAAGTTCGGCAATCTCAGGCACATCGCTCTGGATGTAAATGGTAGCCTTCTCCGGGTCTAATCCGCAGGCAAGATATTCGGAAAGTATATTTCTGACATTGACGTGTAACATTTTAGGGTCAGGATGTGTAGTCAATGAATGCCAATCGGCGATAAAAAAGAAACATTTATTTTCTTCCTGCATTTTCAGGAAGTTGACCATCGCCCCATAATAATTTCCCAAATGCAGGTTTCCGGTAGGGCGGATTCCACTTAATACTGTCTTCATAATAATCGCAATTTTTCCGCAAAGGTAAAAAAAAATTTCTTATCAACCCTCTAAAAAACAACTTTTTGCTTGAAAGAAAAGTATAAATGGGTAACGATATAGAAACGAGTGAGGTTCTTTGTTCTGATTGATACTTAGATGTATTGGTTTATTGTTGTTCCCAAAGAGGTTCGTCCTGCCAATGGACAGGGAAACCCATTGCGCGTTTGTCCACATTGGGGTATTTCGTGAACAAGTCATTCAACTTTTGTTTGAATGTATGTTGTGGATTTACTGTATTCAGGAAGTATATCATCATGGAGAGAATATAGTAAATATGGTTGTTCTGTACATTTCGGTCTATGAGCCATGTATGTTGAGTGCGACGTGGAAAGAGAGGTTGAATTTGCAGTAGTTTGTTCCAAATACGTGCATGATGGGCACATACATTACGAATGTATACCAAACCGTGCAGCCATGAGGCAAAAAGATGGTCTGTCAAGCCAAAGGCTTTGGCTATTTCTCGCTTGACGTGTCCGGCTTTCAGGTTCTCGTACAGTCGAGATAATGCACCAAACGAGGTTATCTCCAGCGTGATGAATGAAGGCGGCAGCGGATTGGCGTATTTCGAGACAAAGGCAAGGATAAAGTCCTCGTCGCTTCGTTGCAGTTCGCTGTTTATTTTGTCGAGCGTGACACGGTGTTTTACGTGGTTGGCAAACAAATCTTCGTTTTCCATCCAAAACGATCCGTGAGACATTGAAAGCGCGTATGCCATTTGCGTGCGCACGGCAACTTCGATTTTCTCCAATTCGGCGATGATGAGTTTACGTAGTTCACGGTCGAACTTGTACAAGCTAAACGCCAGTTCGAAAGTAGCACCAGGTTTGAATACAGGTTGTTGCTTGTTTGCCAGCAAAGGATACCAGTAACCGCTAAAGCGGTAATAGCCGATGTTTTTGAGCAGGTGCAAGGCTTTGTCTTCGTCGGCAAACTTCATGCCTCGCGATTTGAGCGATTCCAATTGCTCCCGATGTGAGAAGAATGGTTTGGTATAAAGAATCTTTGTCATGATATAAAAATAAAAAGCCTCCCCTGAGCGCGCTGTTCTTGCGGGAAGCGGGGGAGGCATGTTGAGCGCAAAGGTACTACATTTTTCTGAACTACCAAATTATTGGTGAATATTCTTCCTGCATTTGATTTGTTCCGAAATTGTTACTACTTTTGCACATAAAAAAATAAGATTTCTTATAATGACTTCACTCAGTTTGTTCTTTTCTTGCTCAGGACGCAAATACTTTTACAGGCCTAATAAACAGATTGTGGAAATCTCTTTGGATAATGCAATTGTCACAAAAACTTTTTTTAATAACCGTGAAAACAAAAAGATTGCAATAACACATATTTTGTCTACGAGTAAGCACAATAATGATATTACAATCCTTTTTATCCCTCCTAATGGAGGCAATTCAAGTATTCTATCAAAATTGATGCAACCCTTGGTTAATGCCGGTTATAATGCATATTTATTTGATTATGAAGGATACGGAGAGTCGGAAGGGAAGGCCGACAATACGAATGTTTTGAAAGACGCTCAAATGATGTTAGATTATGTGATAGCCAATAAAAAAGATCATGAAAATTTATGCGTGTGGGGATTCTCTTTGGGAGGCAATTTAGCCGTTAAATTAGCATTTGAAAACCAATCTAAAATTGATGTATTGGTTATAGAAGGCGCATTTACATCTCATCGGAATATTGCTTATGTAACTGTACCAAGGTTGTTTAAATGGACTGCAAAATTCATCCAATCTCCTTATCCATCCGAAAAATTCATTAAAGATATTCAGTTGCCTATTTTTATAGCTCATAGTATAAATGACAAAGTTTGCCCATTTTCTATGGGGGAAATTTTATATAATAATGCCCATAATCCAAAATTTTTCTTGAAATTATCCGGCGATCATTGTCATGGATTATTGCAAGAATCTGATAGATATATTGAAAATTTAAAACTCTTTTTAATGCAAAATAAAAGGTAGTGATATGAATTATGTAGTTAAATATGCCGTTTTTTCTTTTTTGTTATGGCTTCTCATTTTCAAGCAAAAATCCGAATGGTATCGCTATAGCGGACAAAATGCAGGTATATGATACCGAAACGCAAAGATTAAAGTTGTATGCGATTGATTTGAAGTTATACTATGCCGAACTGTTTTGTGCCGATGAAAAATTGTATATCGTAGGCGGTTGCCTGAAAGATGCATATTCCATATACCCTTCTCCGTATCTGTATGCGATTGATTTGAGCGAATTTGACAAGACTGTTTATTCTAAAAGATAAAAAGCAGGATTTATTTTTCATCATAATGTCCGAAAGCAGAAAGAACATCCACTGTGATGCTTTTGTCGTGTACCTGATATATTAAGCGGTGTTTTTGAGTGATTCGTCGCGACCATTTTCCTTTGAGATCATAACCTAAAGGTTCCGGTTTACCGGTTCCTGTATAGGGATGTTCCGTTAATTCCTCCAATAGAGTAG
>JAITNQ010000118.1 GCA_031290435.1 Candidatus Symbiothrix sp.
CTTACGCCATAAATTGGCATTGGCATCGTTGGTGGTATACAAGTCTCCATTGTCCGTATAGGCAAAAACCTGATTCGTAGTGGGTAAAATATCCTTTATCACCGTATTCTCCGGCAATCCCGACAGTGTTTCCGCTTGCCAGTCTATGGCGTTTGATGAACTGTAGAGTTGCAGTTGATTCGCAATTTTTGAATAGGTGAAAAATTTACCATTGTACGCAATGGTTTTTGTTTCGTCCGTCTGCAAGAAGCTCAAACCGGAAGCGACTTTGTCATATCGTATTGAGTCCGGATTCAGCGTGTGGATATTCAACCGGAAAGTATACACCTTTGTCGTTGCCTGATCAGGCGCATAGACTTTCAGTTTCAATGGTTTTGTGATATCAAGGGAATCCCCGGAAGCGATCCATGTAGAGTCGCCTTCTGCCAGATTTGTAATATCCAACACATTGCCGTCTAAGCCGGAGCCGCTTATGTAAGTCACGATCGCCTTGATACTGTCCGGTATAACCGTAGTATACAGTAAGGAATCACGGTTATAGATCAAATTCCGTTCCTGATCAATCGTAAAAAGAGTCGTTGCCAGTTCGGGTACCGAATCATGAGAAATGATGAAACCTACAAGTTCCGCATCGGTGGATACGACATATTCATATTCCTCTTCATCCCCCAAGCAAGAAGCCATTAGGCCAGCCAGCAGCAGGGAGCATAAAATACACAATCTATTTTTTAAATACATATCGGTAAAAGTATATTTATTATGCTACAAAAGTAGAAACAATTTTGACTATAATCACTATCTCGTTCAATATTTATGATTTTTTAGGTCTTGGCAGCATTATCATAGTAGAAATTCAGCGAATTTTCACATTTTTGAACACTTTGGAGTTGCCCTTTGGGAAGAGGAGCTGCCAAACCTTTTCCCAAAACAAGCGGAGAAATTTCGATATGTGTTTCGTCCCATAATGCTTCATCCAAAAAAGAACGCAAAAGCGTAGCGCCGCCCTCGACAATGAGGGATTGAATTTTTTGCTCATATAAAGTAGCCATCAGTTCTTTTAATGGGATTCTGTCTTGTGCGATTATTCTTAGGGGGTCATTGCCATTCCAGTAGCGGACATTCAGTAAGGGCTTGTCTAATAAGGCTGTTCTCTTCCCAACCATAATAGATGCTTCCTGTGCCCTTAGTTTATGTACCAGCGTTTGTGTAAAAGCATTCGAGAATCTGACCGGTTTTTGTCCATCATTTTCTTCTCGTTGGTAATCCATAAATCCGTCGGACGATTGCGCCCATTTCAGTATAATATAGGGTCGTTTTTTTTGGATATAGGTCAGAAAACGTTTGTTCAGTTTTTTGCAATCAGCCTCTAAGGCGCCGCAAATGACTTCTATTCCCGCTTCACGGAGCCTGCTGATGCCTCTTCCGGCCACTTCCGGATACGGATCAACTTGTCCGATGACTACCCGTGGTATTTGTTTTTTGATAATCAGTTCCGTGCAAGGAGGCGTTTTACCGTAATGGACGCAGGGTTCGAGATTGACGTAAAGCGTAGACTCTTTCAGGAAATTTTTGTTTGTGACGGAAGCAATGGCCAAAACCTCAGCATGCGCTTCACCGTATTTCCGGTGAAAACCTTCCCCTATAATTTTACCTTGATGCACAATAACCACGCCTACCAAAGGGTTAGAAGCCGTAAAACCTTTCCCGTAAGCAGCCAATTGCAGACAACGATACATATATTTTTCTTCCCAGACCATTGAAAAAAAGTGAATTACACCAATGCTTTCATGCGAAAAACCGCTCCTGTTTTTTTTACCGGAAATACTGTTTTTGAAAGAAATGTGAACTGTGCCGGGCTCGAACCGGCGACCTCTGCCCTGTCAAGGCAGCGCTCTGAACCAACTGAGCTAACAGTTCCAAAAGACTGCGCAAAAATAATAATTAAAACCGAAATACAAACCAATTATTGCTCGGATAATTCTTTCAATTTACAGTTCATCTGTTCAAACCCCTTTTGAGTCTTCTTTGTTCCAAACAAAGGGACGAGGATACCTATAAATTGCTCGCTTTGCTTAAAGACCGTGGAATCGCCTTGGGAAACCAATTCAAAGGTATGCTCACCTACTTCTACTTTAACAGATTAAATTCTTGTCTTTTGAAAGCATTATTAATATCTTGTTGTCGTCTTAAATATCTGTTAAACAACATCTCCAAGAATTGTTTATTTGTCATTTGTTTGTAGAGTTTGAAGACCAGCAAGTCTTTTATATCCCGTGCTGAAAGCAAAGGCACCCCTTCAAAACATCGAATCTTCTCTTTGAGCATAAAAGAGCAAACAAGGAAGTTGAGTCCAATCTGATGCTGCCAGGCCATCCATTTACGGGTCTGGAACTGATCCATGCCAAGTATTTGTTTAGATTCTTTGATGCAATGCTCTACAAAAAAACGTTGAGCCTGCATATAGGCCAACCCTTCTTGGGTGTATTGTTCCAAGTTTGCGTTGGTGAAAGAATATTTGTATTCAGCTTCCCCAGAGGGAGTAAATGTCCTGCGAATGACTAACAAACGACGCAAAATCAGATTGCGTTCCTTATCCCAAATGAACACTCTCTTAAAATGATAATCGCCTGTCAATTTCCCTTTAGCTGTATTACGAACTGTCAGGTTTTTCCATTCATCATCCGACAGGGAGTTCATATAGCGGCGTACGCTCATACCCTGTACGGTGGGTTGGATTTGCGTGGGAGTACGTCCTTTTTTTCCTTTTTTCTGTGGTATCTCCAAGCCCGGTTCTTCAAGGTAGATGGTCTGATTGGAGTGAATATCCAACATATACAAATAGCCCAATGCGTCTATCCCTTCCGCAAAATCAATGGAGTTTCCATAGAAACCATCGGCTCCGACATAATCAAAAACAGTCCCCAATGCAGCTTGATGTTGCACCATTTCAAGGGCAAGTTCTGTTTTGGTCTTAAACGTCCTATACTTTTGAGGAATACCTGCTTCATCACATCGGGCGGTATCCGAACACCAGTCTTGAGGCAAATACAACCGGGCGTCAACCATCGAAGCAAAATCACCGTTGCTTAATGCACCCAATACAGCGACTTGACAGTTTGAGACTTTCCCCACATTACCGCAATATTGTCTGCCAACGCCTACACTTTTATCACCTTTTTTCTCCCAACCGCTTTCGTCTATGATCAGACCCGTCAGTTTCCTTTGAGGAAGTACACGGCTCACATCCCTTGCTATATGGTCTAACAACTTACGCGAATCCCACGGGGACTCCGTAATAAAATGCTGCATCCGATGATAATCCTCCTGTAGTTCTTCACTGATTCGTTCTATGTTGGACAGTTGGCCCATAAGAATCCCCGGACATAAGACACTGCCTTGTCATAGACAGTTTTAGTGCGACCCCTGAAGATATACTGATAATCAAGCAAATGAGCGTTAAAACGCTCACCTGCAGAGAATAGTGTTTCTCCATAAGCTCCAC
>JAITNQ010000171.1 GCA_031290435.1 Candidatus Symbiothrix sp.
TACCGTTCCAGTTTCGCAATTACTACCGGCAAACGGGAGTGAGAAGGTACAATCACACCGTCAACAGTATGGATGATGCCGTTGTGCATTTTCTGGTCTAATTCCAATATGCGAATGGTTTCGTTGACATAAACCGTTAAAGAAGAATTGGTTTCATTTCCGAAAGAAAAATACAGATAGCGGTCATCCATATTGGGAAAAGAAATAGCTCCATTCGGAATCTCGGTCGATGGGAGTTTTCTCGGAAGAATGTGATTGTAAACGATTTCTTTGGTTTCTTTGTCCGTCAATTGCTCTAAAGAAGTATTTTTTTCGGCATAGTATTTTTTTACTGCTTCGTTGGTCGGCGCAAAACAGGTGTAAGTTCCGTAAGCGTTCAGCAGGTCTGCTACATTTGTTTTTTTCAATAAAGCATAAAATTCGGAATACAACTCCGGATGATTTTCCAGATAAGAAGCAATTTGTTCTTCTTCGAAAGTCGTGTAATTCTTATCGTAATTGTCATCAATACAAGTTGTAAAGACGATTAACGATAAAATAAGAGCTGTGCCGAACCTCGTCAAAAACGGGTTTTTAAAAGATTTATTTTGAAAAAAAATATTCATAAAAATCAATGATTTATTAAAAATTAAATTTGCTTACAAAAGTACAAAAAAATAATACAAACTAACAAAAAATGAGGTTTTTTTCAGGGAAAACGCATTTAAAATGCTTAGCTTTATTATACCTCCTGAATTTCCATACATCGCAAATATGGCAAAATTTGGAAAAAATATCTAAAAAATTTGGATAATAAACAAATGTTTATTACCTTTGTAAGGTCAAACAAAAAGAGATATTTAACATGTTGAACAAACAAAAAGAGATATTTAACATGTTGAACAAAAAAGAAAGACAAGAGCTAAAGGCTCTCATTGAAGAAGAAGAAGAATATCTTCGATTCTTTGCCCTTTACGAAAAAGAATTCAAAAAATTCGAATCCAAAAGGGAATGGGAGATAGCAGTTGACGAATGTTTAGACATTCTGATCCCTCTCTATCGTCAATTGAATGATTGATTAAAACATTTTTATTATGGACGCAAAAAAAGAAATAGAAAAATTTAAAAAAGAATTTGCTACGTTGCGAAATGCGACAAGCGAAAAAAAGGCTGAATTTGATGCCCGGTTCAAAAATTTCATTGCATCACAGTCTAAAGAAGGAAAAAAAGAACTTGCCGGCGCTTTTTTTGAAGGCGCTAAACAAGAATGTGAAAAAGCAAAAGAGATAGCCAATTACATCGATATCCGATTAAAAATGGACAAAATATTGGATATAGTTTCTATTGCCTATATATCTGAAAAGTACTTTCATAAAAGTCGGTCTTGGTTTACTCAACGATTAAATAACAATATTGTAAACGGAGTACCGGCATCTTTCAGTAAAGAGGAATTAAAAGTTCTTTCTGATGCACTGAGTGACATTTCAGATGTAATGAAAAGTACAGCTCGTTCAATAGCCTGTTGAATGATCTTTTGGTATCGGAGTTTTTAATATAACAAAAGCCGACAGATCCATAATCTATCGGCTTTTTCGACACAGAGGTTCCTGGCGGATTCGAACCGCCGTCGACGGTTTTGCAGACCGGCGCCTAACCACTCGGCCAAGGAACCCTTTTTAGGGACTACAAAGTAAATACATTTTTTCCACTTGTGCAAATGATTTCTTAAAAAACCCGAGATAAATATCTGTATTGAACACATACACAAATTCTTACCGAATTTTTTTTTACGGATTTTTTAATTCAGTTTCCATTCATCCTTCCAATGAATAACCGGCTGTTCACCATCAAATTCAATAGGCAACCAAATGTATCTTCCATCGATGGCATCTTCCGGGTTCCACCGGTCGCCGAGATAAATGAGCCGATCGTTATTTCCCGGATAAGGCAGAATATAAGTACTTTGCGAATGAAAAGAAGTGTTGGCGTCATCGCCTTGAAACGGATTATCCAATTCTTTCCAAGGTCCCCAGATTGAACTTGCAACAGCCGACCGGCCAGCATTGGGCGTCCATCCCGAACAACCCGACATAATCAGGTAATATTTCCCGTCTTTTTTGAAGATGGCAGGCGCTTCCATAAATCGTCCGGAGAAAAAACGGGCGTATTTGCCTGCATAATCCTGATAATCATCGGTCAACAGAGAAATGTGCAGCGTACTGTTCGATTCCGAAGAATAAATATGATATGCCTTGCCGTCGTCATCGACAAATACCGTCATGTCGCGCGATTGTTGCCCGGAATCCATATCTCTCCTGACGATGTTCATCGAATCGGGATGTTGCGGCACGGAAGATCCTCCGAAGAAACTTTTCATTCCACCTACCGGCTCGTCTTTCTTCTCTAAAGGAAAATTGATAGGCCATGTCCCTACATCGGGACGAAAACTTTTCACAAATTGATAGGGTCCGGTCGGATTGTCGGCAATTGCCATTCCGCAACGAGCGGCATTATAAGCATTTCCTTTGAGTTCCAGATGAAACCACATCACATATTTACCGGTTAAAGCGTTGTAAATCACTTTTGGACGTTCAAGGACACATCCTTTTTCAATGTCGCTGCCCGAATTTTCAGGAAAAACAGTCAAAGCAATGCCCTCGTCTTTCCAATTATACAAGTCTTTCGACGAGTAACAATGCACGCCGACTTGAGCGGTATTTCCTGCTTTACCGCCTATTTTGTGCTCCCCGTACCAATAATAAATACCGCCCTGAAACAGCAAACCTCCACCATGCGCATTGATGTGAACTCCGTTATTGTCAGGCCATATTTTACCGGGAGTGATAGATTTCAACTTGTTGTCCGTACAACTGAAAATGCAGAAAACGGAGAGAAAAACGATAGAAAAAATTACACGTTTCATCTTGTTTTATTTTTTTATATTGGCTTCTTCCAAGCCGTAAGCTTTCTTTTTATCTTCATATTTCAGCAGAAAAGCAATGAATACCGATAAAATGGCCGACGCGGTAAAAATAAGCATCGGTATCGTATAATCATACAATTTCACGGTTACAGTTGTGCCATCCACAACTTTTTCCACACTTTCGATAACCTGTTTATCCAGCACCCCGCCTATAAGCAATGGCACTCCCCACAATCCGATGTTTTGAACCCAAAATATAAGCGCAAATGCCGTTCCCAATTGTTTTTCAGGAATAACTTTCTGAACGGAAGGCCATATTGCCGAAGGGACTAACGAGAAAGCTATTCCCAAAACTATCATCAACACAACAGCATAAATCCAATTATCAATACCGGGTATGGAGAAAAGTCCATGCACGACAACCAACATCAAAGCTCCGATTATCATGATGGTAGCCCCTTTCCCTTTTTTGTCGTAAATATTTCCGAAAAGAGGCGTTAATAATATGGTACCGAAAGGCAACAAGGAAGCAATCGCTCCCGCCCATTCTTCGGCAACGCCAAACTTATTGGTCATCAAGTCGGGAGCGAATTTCAGAAACGGGAAAACGCAGGAATAAAACAATACGCAAAGTATCGCAATCAACCAGAAGCCATAGTTACCGACAACAGCAACCAGATCGGCAAACCGGAACTTATCTTCCGGCGATGATAATTCTTCCCGACCGATTTGTTCGTCAAGTTTTTTATCGAAACGGATGTTATAAATCAAAAAGGCAATTAATCCGATGAGAAGCAATAATGTCCCGAACAATATCAATTGGGGAATGCCTTTGAAATACTCAGCCAATGGATTGGCGGTTAACATGGCTATCCCCGTACCAATTCGTGCAATGGCAACCTGCAATCCCATAGCCAAAGCCAATTCATAGCCTTTGAACCATTTGATAATTGTCCGGCTGACAACCACGCCGGCGACCTCAGCGCCTACACCGTAAACGGCAAAACCAGCTGAAGCATAAAATACTTGGGCTTTCAATCCGAATAACTCGCCTTCCGTCGGCAATATTCCGGAAAGAGCGGCATATTTAATCAAAGCGCCGATAACCATCAAACTTGCGGCCAAACTGCCTGTAAAACGAATTCCTTTTCTGTCGAGCAATATGCCGCCCATAAACAGCATCAACAGAAAAACGTTAAGCCAACCGTAAGCGCTTGTAAATGTTCCGTAATCAACACTGCTCCAACCTTGTGTCCTTTCGAGCATCCCTTTCAACGGCGCCATCGCATCGTAGAAAAAATAGGCAGCCATCATCGTAAACGAGATTATCAGTAATACCGCCCACCGCGTTCTTTTCTTATCCCTAAGTGTTACCATATAAATTATATTAATTCTTAATTCCTAATTCTCAATTCCTAATTCCTAATTTTCCATCGCTTCCGCCACCACAAACGTACTTCCGCCTACAAAGATAAAGTCTTTTTTCGAAGCATTGCACTTTGCCGCCAAAAAAGCTTCGCCGACCGTATAAAAAATTTCTCCTTTTAATCCGAATTTTGCTGCTTGTTCCGCTAATAACCGGGCATCCAAAGCCCTTGGAATATTCGCCTGCGTAAAATAATACACAGCATCCTGAGGCAACAAGCGGAGTACGGCGGAAATGTCCTTGTCGTTTACCATCCCGAAAACAAGATGCAGCCGGTCATATCTTTCCGTTTTTAGTTGTTGCACAATGTATTGTATTCCGCCGGTATTATGGCCGGTATCCAACACAATTTTCGGATGCTGTTGCAAGATTTGCCAACGCCCCATTAGGCCGGTATTTTCAATTACGTATCGAAATCCTTTATACACAGCCTTTTGTGGAATGGAGAATGTTTCTTTCAACAAGCCGACGGCGCACAATACCGTCGCCGCATTCTTTTCTTGGGCAAAACCGCCCAATTCTCCGATTAATTCAGGGTATTCGGGCGTATCAAATACCCAGTATCCGAATTTTCTGTCATTGCGGGCCTGACCCGCAACCCCCTGTGAAAAGACTAAAGATGAAGCAGCTGATTGCAAATTAACCTCGCAATAACAAGAACGAAAAACCTCTTTCACTTCACCTTCCGCTTCGCCGATAAGGACAGGGACACCGGGTTTCATAATACCGGCTTTTTCCTTGGCAATAGCAGTCAGTGTATTTCCCAAAAGATTTGTGTGATCAAAACTGATATTCGTGATGATACTCAAAACCGGCGTGATAACGTTGGTACAATCCAAACGCCCGCCCAAACCAACTTCAATAACCGCCACATCGACTTGCTGTTCAGCAAAATAAGCGAATGCCATTCCGGTAGTCAGTTCGAAAAAAGAAGGCTTGATAGATTCAAAAAAATCCTTGTGCCGGGCAATGAAATCAACGACAAACGTTTTGGAAACCATTTCTCCGTTGATTTTGATTCGTTCTCTGAAATCCAATAAATGCGGAGAAGTGTATAAGCCGACTTTGTATCCGGATTCCTGCAAGATCGAAGCCAACAAGTGGGAAGTAGAACCTTTTCCGTTGGTTCCGCCTACATGAATCGTCTTGTATCGTATGTGCGGACGCCCTAAATGTTCATCAATACGAAAAGAATTTTCCATGCCTTCTTTATACGCGCTACTCCCGATTTGCTGAAACATCGGGGCGAAGTTGTAGAGATATGTGATTGTTTGTTCGTAGTTCATTTCGATTGCTTTCTCTATTGCCAAGCAAAAAAATTTTCTGCAAAGGTAATCGTTTCTATTTGAAATAAGCTATTTTTATTAAATGTTTCTATTAGCTTTTCTCAAACTTTTTTTGACAAAATTATCCAAAAATATTACTTTGGCACATTTTTTGCAACAAAATTTACAATAGCTACAAATTTATTTGTACGAATGAGAGAATATTTATTAACTAAACAAAAAAGATAGAATGAAAAAGTTAAATTATTTATTAATGGGAATGTTTTTGGCGCTTGCTTTCACAAGTTGCAAAACCGGTGATGACGAAACGCCAGCTTATCAACCGCCAAGTGCAACGGAATTTGCAGAAATCAGGCAAAATTTTTTAGATGCGCTTACGCAAACTCAAACTTTTGACGCCACAGAAGGATTGGCATTTACTTCGCCCAAAGGCGTGAATGTTAATATCTACGGACTGTCCGCAACGGGCAATGTACAACTTCGATATATCGAACTTTTCGACATTGGAACGATGGCCCTTGCCAACAGACCCTTAATGGGCAAAGATTATTTTACGGAAAAGGTTTTGCCATTGGTAACAGGCGGTGAGTTTTTTATTGAGGTAACACAAAACGGTACAAAACTCGACGGAAATGCAAACTTGCAAGTTCCTGTGGAATATACAATTGGAGCAGATCCAGCCGAGATGTCTATTTGGACAAGTGACGAAGAGTCCACAGTTTGGGTAGAAGGGGGAGGTGAAATGGCTCTCCCTGGAGGTGTAGACCAACCGGGCGGCAGTGGTGCCACAAGCTACTATTATTGTTGGTTGCCTTTCTCCTGGACTAATATCGACTGGCTCTATTCACTTCCGGGCGAACAAACGCAATTGCGAGTGAAAGTGCCCAATGGATACGATGATACCAATGCTTCGATCTATGCTGCATTTCTGACGCAGCCCAACACACTTGCCTCGCTTGATGTGTATGATAAAGAAGTAAAATATTTTACGGAACATACCGGAATAGCGCCCATTGGCTATCAAATGTTTCTCATTTTTATTTCGGGAGATCCGAAGGGAAAGCAATTTGTATATGCAACGAAATTGGTTACTGTAGAAGCCAATCAGTACGTGACATTTACGGATGCTGATTTACACACAGGCAGCGCGCAACAGATTATTGACGCCATTAATGGTTTGTATAAATAATTCATGTTTTAAGTAAAAAAAACGGTTTACGGAAAATTCCCGTAAACCGTTTTTTTTAGTGTGCTGTCCGCGTTTTACCAACCCGGATTATTGGGTTCTAAAGCAGGATTCAACCGTAGTTCTTCTGTTGGCAACGGTCTCAAATAATCTCTATCAAGATTAAAATTGTATCCTTCCGCCGGAAAATTACTTTGCTTAGCGTAAGGAAGGATATAACCATTTGCATCTGCTACCAAACCGGCAATAGCAGCAGCGAAACCGGTTCCGGGTGCAGGATTAAGCGTACCTTGCCACTGCGCCAGTTTAGCGCCTTGCGGTACATATCCTTTAATCAATACGTCCACAGCAGCCCAGCGGAAGATGTCATCCACGCGGAAACCTTCAACCGCCAATTCCACCGTCCGTTCACGCCGTATTTCATTGATGATATTGGACAGGTCGGGGAAAACGTTACCCGAAGCAGGTAATGCCTCTACGTCACTTAACTTCATATCAGCCATTCCTACCAAACGCCGACGCAGTTGATTGATTGTATTGTCAATATCCGTTTGCGTAATGCTTCCTAATTCGGCTTTTGCTTCGGCATTGATAAGCAGCGCCTCAGCATAACGGAAATAAATCATCGCTTGTTCGCTGTTGGCGCCTGATAACATTGTGCCCGGAAGATGCCCTTTGTAGATTTGGTAACCGGTTATACACACTCTATCGCCATTATCAAATGCCGGATAATTAAACATTTGGTTCGGCGGAAACTGGATATGTTTGTCATCATTTACATAAATGGTTTGATTGAGACGAGGGTCCCTGTTGGCAACTATATCCAACAAGGTAGCATCGCCCTTGTACAAAGAATTTCCGGCAATCGGTTTTCCGTCCGCACACAAATAAGTATCTACCATTCGTTTGCTTAGTCCGGTCTTTGCGCCGTAGGTGCTAAAATCTTGCCAGCCATTCACTAAGCCCAAGGATATGCTGTATTGTCTCCAAAACATCACTTCTTTGCTACTGGCGTAAGACGTTAGGTTAAACAGTTTCTGATAGCCGTTTTCCACGCCTTTGTTGTCTAAATCACAAGTTCCCAAAGCCATCAGCGCATCGGTTACAGCGGCGGCTTTTTGAATGAATTTTGAGCCGTCGGAACCGGTTACTTTGAAAGCAGTATTTTTCTTGGCATGATATTTTTCCCAAGTACCTTCAAACAAAGCAATACGCGCTTGCAACAGCATAGCGGTTTCTTTGTTTACCCGTCCGTCCCATTTGCCGTCTCTGGAAGGAATATAACTAACCGCCAAATCCAAATCAGCCATCAAATTATCGACCACCACATTGCGCGGATCGCGACCTTTGAATAAATCTTCATCGTCCGGATTCAACAGATGATCATACCAAGGAACATCACCGAAACGACACAGTTTGTCGTAATAAAAAATAGCGCGAAAGAACAAAGCTTCGCCCACATACCGGTTGATTTCTGCCGGATCGCCCGTTGCTTTATGGTAATTGGCAAAAAAGTAGTTGATGTCGCGTAGCGCTTCCCAATCACTCTGCGCCCAGCCTCCTCCGGTCGATGGAAGCGACGCCTGACCGTTCATGCGCGAACTGAAAATTTGGGGAATTTCCGTATCGCTACCATTATCACGGTCCAAGGTATAGATGCCCATATTACAACCTGCGCCAACGGCTTCATCGCGAAGCAACAAACCTGTGCGATTGTAGAAATTGTTGACATACAATTGTAAATCCGACGGCGTTTTCCAAACCGCTCCGTCGCTGATTTCATTTTCCGGTGACCTTTCTAAAAAGTCATCATTACATGAAGTTGTTAAAAGAAGCCCTGCAAACAAGGCAAATATTATTTTATTTTTCATACTGTTCTTATTTTTAAAAATTAAGATTTAAACCGACTGACCATGTGCGTTGTAAAGGATAACCAATACCTCTGGAAAGTGTTGCAAATTCAGGGTCAATGGTTTTTACAAAATCCGTAATCGTTGCCAGGTTTTCACCACTGACATACACCCTCAATTTACTTATTCCTGCTTTATTCAACAGCCTTGCCGGAATGGTATAGCCGATTTGCAGGTTTTTGAATCTCAGGTAAGAGGCGTCCTGCAAATACTTGGTTTGCACTACTTGATTTTTTGCGTTGCCTGAGGTAGTATTGTTCAAATAGTACTTAGGGAAATAACCGTTGGGGGTTTCAGGCGTCCAGCGATCTAAGTGAATGGTAAGGAAATTCGCTTGCCATTCACTGTTTTGGGTTCCCCAAAATTGTCCGGGACCTCCGGCATCTATCCACGCATCGCGTTTGCCGACTCCTTGGAAAAAAGCGCTGACGTCAAATCCTTTCCATTCGGCGTCTAAAGTAATACCGTAGGTATAACGCGGCCGGTTGTTACCGATTATTTTTCTATCGCCGGGATCATCCACGGTATTGCCTCCGCGGGTAATGAGTCCATCGCCATCCAAATCCCTGTATTTGATATCCCCAACCGACCAGTTTTTACCGGGTCCGGTTGCGCTTCCCTGAATGTTTTGGTCAATACCGGCATCCTGTTCGGCTTGCGTATAATAACCATCGGTTACATATCCCCAAATATCGCCGATGACGGCGCCTTCATACCAGGTGCTGATGGCTTTGGTGGCGTTCGGGTATTTTTTTACGACACTCTTCGAATCTGCCAAAGTACCCCGGATGCCATAGCTCAAACCAATAGCCTCTATTTGATCTCTCCATCGCAAAGTCAATTCAAATCCTTTGGTTTCCAAAGAAGCATTGTTTTTGCTTGGAGCAGCGACTCCTAAAACAGCGGGCAATTGTTCGGCAGGGCCTACAACATCGTCAGACGAACGGCGATACCAATC
>JAITNQ010000176.1 GCA_031290435.1 Candidatus Symbiothrix sp.
TTCGGCAATTCGACAAATATAAAATTCAATTTCTTCGAATACCTCGTTTTTGTCCGGTCTCGCATCAGATAAATATGTTCTTTATACTACAAAGGTAAAGTATTATTTTTAATAATCCAAACGAAAAAAGGGCTAACATTTTTTTGAGGCGCTATTTTTTGCAAAATAAGATGAAGCGAATATCATGCTTTATAATGACAATTTGTATGGGAATCGTTTCATGATGGAAAACGTGATTACAAATAAAAAATCTTTCGGTTCCGAAATTATTGTTGTATCTTTGTCGCAAAGCAAAAACTAAATTTCATGGAAAATAAAAAACCAGTAAATGCGGACATAGAGAGAACGAGATGTCTGATAATCGGTTCAGGTCCGGCTGGCTACACTGCGGCTATTTATGCCGCACGCGCCAATCTGTCGCCGGTTTTGTACGAAGGGATACAGCCCGGCGGGCAATTGACAACGACCAACGAGATAGAGAATTTTCCGGGTTACCCCGACGGAATCAACGGTATCGCCATGATGGAAGATTTCAGGCGGCAAGCGGTTCGTTTCGGAACCGATATCCGTCCCGGGGTCGTGACTGCTTGCGACTTGTCACAAGCGCCGTATAAGCTAACCATTGATGAAGAGAAAACGATAGAAACGGCAAGTTTGATTATTTGCACCGGAGCCAGCGCCAAATACTTAGGACTCCCCGATGAAACCAAATATATGGGATTGGGCGTATCGGCCTGCGCTGTTTGCGATGGTTTTTTTTACCGCAAAAAAGTAGTTGCCGTAGTCGGTGGAGGCGATTCGGCCTGCGAAGAAGCCATTTACTTAGCCGGATTGGCAGAGAAAGTTTACCTGATAGTCCGCAAAGATTACCTGCGGGCATCCCAAATCATGCAGGAAAGAACTTTGAATCATCCGAAAATTGAGACGCTATTCAACACCAACACCCTCGGACTATTTGGAGAAGGCGCTGTAGAAGGCGCTCATTTAATAAAATTTAAAGGGGAAGCCAACGAAGAAAAATTAGATATCGCTATCGACGGATTTTTCTTAGCCATCGGACACACCCCTAATGCAGGCGTCTTCAAACCCTATTTAACTGTAGACGAACAAGGCTATATCAAAACGATTCCCGGAACTGCAACAACCCCTGTTCCCGGCGTCTTTGCAGCCGGAGATGTGGCCGACCCGCACTACCGACAAGCCATTACAGCTGCAGGTAGCGGTTGCAAAGCGGCTTTGGAAGCCGAAAGATACTTGCAAAATTGTTATTGAGACTGCTGATAGTCCTTAATAAATCCCATGCTGAGCCAATTGGCCAAGGCCTGACGGTTGTTGTCCGACAAGTAACGCCTTTGGTCATTTACATTCTGCATATTGGCTAACTCCACAAAAATAGCTACAGGACTGGCCTTTTTCATCACATAAAGCGGACGCGTAGACACTGTCCCTGAAAATCCCCTGCCCGGCTGGTGTTTGTTGTACTGCTCCTCGAATGTCTTTGCCATGGTTTCTGCCAGCAGTTTACTCTTTTTCTTATTGGCAGCCTCACTCTGATAATAGAAAAACACATCCAACTGCTGTTTTTTACTTCTGCTGTCCAAATGGATAAAAATCGCCCGTTGGTACTTTTCTTTCGCCTTACGGCTCAGAGTATTAACTGCTTTGCAACGTTGTTTCAGCCTTTCCAACTGATTCAGTGGGAGCGGTTCTCCCATACAAGTCTCTTTTTTGCTATTATTCAGGTATTTATCATCCCGAATCCCATCTTTAGGGTCTTGAATAATAATGTGAACGGTGGCTCCGTGCTCTAATAAACTCCGGGCAAGACGCAGTACAATATCGTATGCATACTCATCTTCATGCAAACTATGGCCATCAACCTTGGCAATAGCGCCGCTGTCCGGGCCTCCATGTCCGCTCACCAAGAAAAAGCAAGCGCCCGACAGCAGATTATCCTTAACCGTATATTCTTCATACTTTTTTCCAAACAAAGGCAAGCGATACGTTTGTTGCTTTGTCTTCGTTTGAGGGTCAGGAGACTTTTTAGTAAGCTGTTCGTAATCAAGTGATTCAAGAATTTCAAGTTCTTGTTTGGATAGTTGTTTATTCGTTTCGGTTGGGTCGACAAGCGTCGGCAAAAGATAAGTGACCCCGTTCAATAAACTGTTATTTTTCCCTAACTTGCTTTTATTCAATTTTATAAATTCATCATAATTAGCGGCTCCCTCCCTGTTATGACGCCTTAAAAACGCATAAATGCCTTCTCCGCTTTGAGGAGTATCCTTATCTTGGGCAAATGAGGAGAGTATCGCAAACAATAAAATAAGGATTACGGAATATTTTCTTTTCATCATTTACAAATTCGTTAAGTGAAAAAACAAATTTAGTCTAAATCTGATAATGACTACAAATGTACATGAAATTTCCGAATATCCGATAAATTATTCACCTATATCTAAAATTTATTACTAATTATTCACTACTCTATTCAGCAACTCATCACTTCTTTCGCAGTAAGGAGGGCAACCGCAAGGGTTGCCACTACACCGGACAAAAATGGAATGGAATAAAAACAACAATTTGAATTGCACCCATTATGATAATCCGCGTTTATTTTCGTATATTTGCAACGTAATTGCTATCATATTGATTACTCAATTATTCAGTCATTCAATTACTCAATTATTCAATCATTCAAATATTACAAAAATGAAACGAATTACAAGTATTTTACTTTTTGCACTTTTCGCTATAAGTTTGATGGCTCAGAACAAGGACATCAAAAACGTTATTGTATTAATTCCCGATGGAACATCCTTGGCTTCCGTATCGGCTGCACGCTGGTATCAGCGGTATAACCATCCGGAAATCACGAAATTGAACATCGACCCCTATCTTTGCGGGACTATCCTGACCTATTCATCTAATGCACCTATCGGAGATTCGGCGCCCACTACTTCCTGTTATATGACAGGTTATCCGAGCCGTGCCGGTTATGTGGCTACTTATCCGGTTGCCGACCCGAAAAGCGATATTGTCCCAACGGATCCGGACAGAGCCTATCAGCCAATGATGACTGCTATGGAAGCCGCCCGGATTTCTTTGAACAAATCGACCGGTTTGGTTTTCACTTGCGAGTTTCCACATGCAACCCCTGCCGATTGTGCGGCGCATAGTTATAGCAGAAGTAAATATGAATGGATTGCTCCACAAATGGTTCACAATAAATTAGATGTTGTGATAGGAGGCGGGGTCGGCATCTTGAGGGATGAAGATAAACAATATCTCTCCGATGAAGGATACGGCATTTTTATGAATGACATTGATAATTTCCGCAACTATCAGGGCAATAAGATGTGGGCTTTATTCAAAGATAAGGATATGTCTTACGACATTGACCGTAACCCGGACGAAGAACCTTCGCTGGCGGAAATGACACAAAAAGCCATTGAAAAATTATCCCGGAATAAAAACGGCTTTTTCCTGATGGTGGAAGGCAGTAAAATAGACTGGGGGGCACATGCCAACGATGCCGCAGCCATTATTACCGATATGCTCGCTTTCGATAAAGCTTGCGGTGTAGCATTTGATTTTGCAAAAAAAAATGGAAAAACCTTGGTAATAGTCGTTCCGGATCACGGAAACAGCGGATTCAGTATCGGTTCGCGTAAATGTCCGGGGTATTCAACCATGTCGGCCGAACAATTGTTCGGTAATATTTCCCAGTTTAAAACCAGCGTAGAAGGCCTTATCGCCAAATTGCACAACACAGACCCAGCCAACCTGAGAGAAGTTGTCAACGAGTTGACCGGTATCTATTTAGATGATGAAGAACACAACGAAATGCTGAAATGCGCCGATTACAAACGAAGTTCCCTCTCGGACGAGGAACGGATGCGGGGAACACAACTGACAAAGGTAGTTGCCGGAATCTTGGATAAACGCACCTGCTTCGATTTTACCACAACAGGCCATACCGGAGAGGAAGTATTTTTGGCCGTTTATGATCCTACGCCCAAACGCATGACCGGCCACCATACCAATATCGAACTGAATACTTACCTCCGCCGTTCACTTGGTTTCAAACAAAATTTGGAATCAATGACCGACGAATATTTCGCCAAACACACGGATGTTTTTGAAGCTTACGCCTATTCTATCCAAACACGGAATGGTATTCCGGTCTTGGAGGTAAAAAAGGACGATATAGCGGTACTGGAAATCCAACCGAATACAAATATTATCAAACACAATGGGAAAGAAGTGCAATTGAACAGTGTGGTGGTCTATGTAGATAAAAACAATACTTTCTATTTGCCGCAATCTCTTCAAAATTTAGTAGCAAAATGAAACATATACGCAAAAATTACGCCAAAGATGCGCTATTTCGAAAAATAGGCTTACCGTTTTTCCTGATAGGAATATTGCTTTTTTCGACATGCCAAGAAGATGATCCGGCAGATAAAATAGGAGAAATCCAATCAATTAACAATTGGATATTGGAAAATATGCAGACTTATTATCTCTGGACCGATCATATCCCAAAGAGTACCGACAAAACTTTGTCTCCTTCCGATTATTTCGAAACTTTGATCTATGACCGCAAAAATATCGACCGGTTTTCATGGATTCAGGATGATTTTATCGAATTGATGAATTCTATAGCAGGTATTAATATGGAGGCCGGATACGATTTTCAGTTATACGGATTGGATAATAAGAACGTTAATGGCTATATCACTTATATCAAGCCCGATTCACCCGCCGAAAAAAACGGTCTGCACCGCGGCGACCTTTTTACAGCTATCAACGGCCAACAAATAACCTACGATAACTATCAATCGTTGTTGACACAATTGAGTAACCAACACACACTCGGATTAGTGGCTACATACGGAAGTCTGATCATTACAAAAACAATTACGCTTCCTGTGGTTAATTACGCTGAAAATCCCATCTTGCTGGATACGGTTTATACTGTGCAGAACAAGAAAATTGCCTATTTAGTGTACAATCTATTTGCGGATGACAATGGCGATAATAGCAATCATTATATCAATGAATTGAATACCACTTTCGGGCAATTCAAAAGTCAGGGTATCAACGAACTGATTGTCGATTTACGTTACAATAGCGGCGGGACATTGAGTACCACTGAGGCTTTAGCCGCGATGATTTCCAATCGGTCTGCTTCCGATTTGTTCGGGACAGAAGAATACAATACTTACCTTGCCACAGCTTTAGGAAAAACATATGGGGCGGATTACAACAAAACATATTTTCCAAATAATATTGAAAAACGGGATGCTCACGAAAACATTATTGAACAAACGCCTATCAACAAATTGCAAGGTTTGAGCAAGGTTTATTTTATTGTATCGGGAAGAACCGCTTCGGCCAGTGAAATTCTGATCAACGGTCTTCGTCCGTATATGAACGTAAAGCTTATCGGCGAAACGACCTACGGGAAAAATGTAGGTTCTATCACTATCTATGAAGAAGATACCGAAAAGCAAAAAACGAATAAATGGGGAATGCAGCCTATCATCGTTAGATTTACCAATGCCCAAGGATTCTCGGATTTCACAAACGGTTTTACCCCTGATGTAACAGCATCCGAAAATCCGCTACAGACAAGGCCTTTGGGCGATACGGATGAATATCTGTTGAATATCGTGCTGAACGAGATACAAGGCAATAGTTTGCGGTCAAACAATGTGAATCTTAAAATGAATGTCATTGCGTCTTCTATTGATATGTATCCGCTGCGAAGAAATACCTTTATTCCTGCCCACAAAGTACATAAAGCCTTGTTTCCGAAATAACGCACAAGACCCCACTCTACATTTTGCGATATAGATGCGATTTTATTGGCATTTCAGTGGCTTAGTATTGGAAGTCTGAATTTTGAGTTCTTTTCATTTGTTTTTCATAAAAATTGTTTTACCTTTGTCTTGTTATATAAAGAAACATTTAACCAAACTATTAAGTTATGAATGATATAATTGAAGCGACCTACATCAATCCGTTAACGGATTTTGGGTTTAAGTTACTTTTTTCGGAAGAAAAAAACAAAGAGTTTTTGATAGATTTCTTGAATGAAATCATTGAAGAAGAAGGGTGTATCACAGATATTGAATACCAGCCGACTTTTCAGTTGGGCAATGCTGAGCAGAACAGGAAAGCGGTATTCGATATTTTTTGCAAAAATGAGAAAGGGGAATATTTCATAGTGGAGATGCAGAAGGCCAAACAGCCCTATTTTGTAGATCGGAGTCTATTTTATTCCACTTGTCCGGTACAGAATCAAGCGCCTCAAGGAGCATGGAATTTTCAATTAAAAGCCGTTTACACGGTTGCACTATTGGATTTCGTTCTTTTTGAAGAGGCAGAAGATGAAGATTATTGTATAGAACACATTTACCTGATGCGAGACCGGACGAAAACGAGGTATTCGAAGAAATTGAATTTTATATTTGTCGAATTGCCGAAGTTTAAGAA
>JAITNQ010000181.1 GCA_031290435.1 Candidatus Symbiothrix sp.
GGAGTCAATTTGACAGGAACATATACCAATGGAGATTTCAGACTTGCTGCTGGTATCGGTGCTGGAGATAACTATTCGGGATGGAACGCAGGTTTTGACATTGGTGGTTATGGCGCTGGATATGGGCAAACCACTTATGAGAGTTCTGAAGTGATGGGACACCAATTCGGCTCACAAAAAGTAGGTACTTATTCTCTCTTATTGGATGATGTTTCTTTTAGAATTTCTAATGATTTATGGGGAGACAAAAGAGACAGGTGGCGAACAAGCGCAGCAGAATTGACTATTGGAAAATTTTCAATAGGGACTTATCTTTACACTGGTTGGGGAGAATATGATAGTAATAATATTCAAGATGATAGTGAAAATTGTGTTCCCCCATGGCCGGTTGGAAAAAATAAGAATGAAGGACTTAGCACATGGGCAAATGGGCAAGTATATTCAGCACCACTATGGATTGGGTACAAAATGGGGAATCAAATAACTCGTATCGGTACCAGTCGCCAATGGATTCATAATATAACGCAGAATTGGGTACATAAAGGTTTTGGCAAACAAAATTACTATATGTCATACGACTTCTTTAGAAAGGGCACATATTTTTATACTGGTTACAACAATCCGTTGTCTTTATGGGATCATTAATACTTGAAATTGAATTGATATGAGATACTTTGTATTAACAGTGTGCTTATTTTTCTCTTTTTCTTTTTCTTCTGCATCACAAAGGAAGGAAATTATATCCAAGTTAACCATCAAGTTGGAAGGGAACAAAACTAACATCAGTGATTTTATTGATATTAATGGATACTATTCTAACGCAGATTTTGGCTCTGGTATAAGGGCTAATGTGATATTTTTTTCGGACGGAACTTATGTTTGGCAATTTAAATTTAGAGAAGATGCAACGGAAGACAGTATTTCAAACAATATAGGCAGATGGATTTATACATGGATTGAAGATAAACAAATCAGGTGGGGAAATTACTGGGGGGTCTATCGAATAGAGGGAGATACAATCATTGGAAATTTTTTTGTAAAAGGTTCCTTTTGGCGAGGTTGGTCGTTTACTGAAGAAAGATATAAAATTATTGATAAAACGACTATTAAAAAGATATCTTTGAAGTATTTGTTGAAAAGTGACAATAATTCCGAGACATGGATGAGTGACTATTATCATTTCATTCCTGCCGATTCGCTTCCACCTTCTGACTGTTGGCTCAAGGAAGAAAAGTGGATATGGTTGTTAAGTAATAAAGAATAGCACATGAAAAAAATATTAATTATAAAATTGAGCGTAATAGGTATAATTTTATTTAGCAGCAATTGTTTTGGACAAATAACAAAAGAGAATATGAAAACAAAAGACAAAGAATTAATTGGCATTAAACGCAGACCCGATACTATAAGTATCGAAAGTCCCATCTTGGCTTTATTGGATATTAAAAAAAACGAAAAAGGAATTTTCGCTCATTTAACGTTAATGAATACAAGCGACAAAAATGTAATGATTGACAAAAATAAACTTGGAGGAGATAAACTAAGGAATCATATTTTTCACCTTAATCCATGGTATACAAAACCAAACCTATCTTTCAATCCATATGATTCTTTATTTCTTAGCAATCGCATTAAAGAAGAGTACATTGTGTTAAAACCTCAAGAAGTCATTAAAACGCAAACAAATTTATCAAAGTATTATGATTTCAAGGAACGAAATTATGAAATAATTGATATTATATATCTTGCAAAAATGAAATATTTAGATGATAATTATCAACAGATTATGAAAAAAGATATAGATAATGAAGTTAAACCCGTAGAATTTAGCATTGAAAGTAATAGAGTAAAACTTGAATATAAGGATATAGTCAATTAAGTACAGTATCTGTGCTACATTGGGAGCGTGAAACAATACTGCGTAAAGTAACCCATGAAGGAGCACATTCTTTGGGGCTTTATCATACTTTTATTGAAGACGGAGATGACATTAACCAATATATGTGTTCTTTTCGTGAACGCAATATGGTTCTACTTGATGATAAAACAGAGAATGTAATGGATTATACGGCTTCAGCCCATTCTTTTTTTAGATGGCAATGGGAAAGGATTCAATCAGATTATCCTGATGTAGTACCTAAACCATAATGTAAATACTTCGATAATGTGTATTATTTGATAATCATATATAATATTAATAATGAATGAGATATACTTTTATATTGTATTTTGGCTATTATCTATTTATAATAACAATTCAGATTATAAATATATTGATATGAAAAAAAAGGAAATTATTTTGGTGGCATCAAATGAAGCAGGGTATCACATGCTGGACCCAATGTTTCAAAATAAATTTGATGAATACTTTTATTTAGAAAATGAAATCATATTTCTAAAAGAAACTCAGGATAAATATTCAGGGATAATAAAAGTAATTTACTCAAATGGTAAAACATGTTCTATTTGGAATTATGAGTATGGTATGCAAAATGGCGAGCAAATACTATTCTATGAAAATGGCGAAAAACTATCTTTGTTCAATGTCGTTAATAATTTAGGAGAAGGAAAACAGTATAATTTTTATGAGAATGGTAAATTAAAGAGGATGTATACAATGAAAAAGGGGAAAAAAGCAGGTAATTGTATTAATTATTACAGAAATGGAGAAAAAGAAAGTGAGGGCTATATGTTTGCGGATGAACCTTCTAATGAAATAAAAAAAAGCCATTGGATTTATTATTATGAAAATGGAAAGAAAAAAGAAGAGGGAGAATGGGGACCTGGCGGTCGTCATGGAGACGGCAACGTTCCAATTGGAATATGGAAATATTATGATGAAAGGGGAAAACTGATAAAGTCCATAGAATATGATAGTTTAGGCCGAGTAAAAAATGCAAATTAGCTACACCTCATTCAACAAGGTTTCATCTATCAGCGAAAAGATTGGTACCAACAATTACCAATTGGATGAGTGACTATTATCATTTCATTCTTGCCGATTCGCTTCCACCTTCTGATTGTTGGCTCAAGGAAGAAAAGCGGATATGGCGACATGAAGCGAATCGGAAGCGGTTGACGAGTTTCTCTACAAGTATTTTATCCGATTTTTTAGATTTGGCAACTTCTTCAATCCATTCTTTTGAAAAAATTATCGCATGCAACTTAACAATCAGCAAACTACCTTTCAAAGAATATCTAATTTTTTATTGAGATTAGGTTGCAAGTGCTGCTATCAAAGGTATAAAGGGTGAGTAGCACCGCTTTTGTCGATTAAGTTATCCAAAAGGCATTAAGTTCAGAATTTACCCCTCAAAACGCCGACAAGAACAAACCGATATCATGAGACGGCAGATTAAAATACTTCGCAACATACGAATTGACCAATTTACCGGAATACATATAAAGACCTGAACGGAAATCCATATCTGCTTTCGCAATACCGGCCACTTCTCCCAGTTCTCCCATTTTAAGCACCAGCGGGATAAAAAAGTTACTCAAGGCCATAGCGGTAGTTCGGGCAACCCGCGAACTGATATTGGGAACACAATAATGGAGTATACCGCATTTTTCAAATATTTTCGGGTGATTTTGCGGCAAAAAACAGGTCGTTTCAAAGCAACCGCCTTGGTTGATACGTAAATCAATTACCAAAGCGCCTTTTTTCATGGTACGGATAACTTCTTCCGAAATTACGTACCGGACAGGGTCATTGATATACCGCATGGCGCCAATTACTACATCGGCCGATTGAAAAGCATTAATCAACACATTGGGTTGGAAAACGGAAGTAAATACAGGCTGACCCAAATCCGTCTGCAATTTACGCAATTTACGGATATCACTGTCAAAGATTTTTACTACAGCGCCCAAGGCCAAAGCGGCGCGCGCCGAGACCGTCCCTGCGACTCCCGCTCCGATAATGACGATTTCCGTAGGAGAAACACCCGGGATACCGCCCATAAGAATCCCTTTCCCGCCGCGCTCATTACTCAACAATTCGGATGCAACCGAAACAGAGGCAGCGCCTTCTATTTCCGAAATCGAATTTCTCACCGGAAAACTCAGGCCATCGGCCGTCATTAATTCATATCCAACGGCATTAATGGATTTTTCCGCCATTTTTTGAATCGTATCTCCTGAAATATCGGGCAATTGCAACATACTACAAATAGTCGTCTTCTTTTTCATCAACCCTACCTCGTCCGAGGTAGCCGGTGCAATCTTAAAAATCAAATCACATTCGAAAACTTGTTTTTGGGAAACAATTTCAGCGCCGGATTCTGCATATAAAGCATCGGAATAATTAACGCCCTCCCCGGCTCCTTCTTCGAAAATGACCCTGTGACCGGCTTCAACAATCATATCTACAGCTTCCGGTGTGAATGCCAAACGTTTTTCGACTTTCAAATTTTCCTTAGGAATTCCAAGGGTCATAGGATGCCTTGCATTCGACAGTTCTTTCAATAGTTCTTGGGGAATACGAACAGGCCCTTTCATTTTTTCCTTCTCCGGCTTCATTATGTATATAGTTTATTTATCAGCTTATCTACATCCGCATCAATATCCGTATTACCATCCATTACATCAAAAATAACAGCAGCTTTTCCGTAAAAAACCTCCCGTTTTTCCAAACTTCTACTTACAAATTCATACAACTCTTCAGCATTTTTGTCTTTAATCAAAGGGCGTTTCTGTTTCCCCGAATGAAGTCGTCGAACCAATTCTTCCACGCTAACTTTCAAATAAACAGTGATACCCGTTTTGTTCATGATATCCATATTGTCAAAAAAACACGGCATGCCTCCTCCGGTAGAAATGACAGTGTCTTCAAATGCGATAAGTTCTAATAAAGCGCGCCGTTCGATTGCCCGGAATCCGGGTTCTCCTTCTTCTTCAAAAATAGTTGTAATGGATTTTCTATAATGATTTTCTATAAAAACATCTACATCAATAAACGTCAAATCCATTTTTTTTGCAAGTAATTTGCCCACCGCTGTTTTTCCGGCGCCCATATAACCGATCAAGAATATTTTTTGCATGTTTTTTCTCCATACGAAGACTGATTTCAATGTTCTGAGCGACAAACGGGATTCGAACCCGCGACCCTCAGCTTGGGAAGCTGATGCTCTACCAACTGAGCTACTGTCGCAATTACAAATGTAAAGTTAACTATTTTTTCTTAATTACACGCAATATTGGAGAAAAAATCGCTTTATTTTTAAAATTTGAGCCTTTTCACCTCCAAATTTGTATCTATAATGTACCGTACCGAATCGGTTTTAAAAAATTCGGAGGCAATACTTTTGGTTAATTCCTGTTCCGGAAAAGAAATAGCAGCAATATCCAACCAAGAATAAAAAATAGCAGTAGCGCTTAGTTTTTTATCTTTGTTATGGAGCATGTTTTCTACCTTTTCGGGATATTGCAACTTGTACCGGTCAGATGTCCATACAAATAACGGAACGTGAAAATCATATTCCGTGTATTTTCCCCCTCCATGGAATATAACATTATCATCCCTGTCGAACAGGTTTTCTCCATGGTCTGCCATATAGATAACGGTACTCACGGCATTCAAGCTGTCAATCTTTTGTATCGTATTCGCCAAAAAATAATCGGTATACAATATGGAATTATCATACGAATTAATGAATTGCTGTTTGTTTTTGGGCGAAATCAAATTATAATCGAAAGCGCCTTCCAAACAAGGTTCGAACACCTCAAATTTTTCCGGATAACGAAAATTATACCTGAAATGACTGCCTAAAGTATGGAGTACAATGAATACTTTTTTCTCGTCTTTTTTTAATACCGCTTCCATAAAAGGCCATAACTGCTCATCGTAATTTTCATCGGAAATACTTTGTGTTGTAAAATGCTCACCGGTCGCATCTTTTGCTATCCTTCGCACGAAATTATTGTTCGCACTCTGATTGGCAATCCAATAGGTGCTGAAACCGGCTTCCTGAAAAGCATCGACAAATGATTTTTCTATATAGGAACGCTTGTAATCTATCGCAGAGGCGCGTGTCAAAAGAATCGACAGGCTGGAAGTCGTGATATTGGCTTCGGAAAAACAATCGGAATAAGAAATCAAATTGGGCGTCTTCGCCAATAAGGGGGAAGTGTTTCTCTCATATCCGTTGAGTGCATAACTGTTGTAACGTCCTGTTTCTCCAATAACGAACACATAAACTTCTTTCTCTTCCAAGGTTTCTTTTTTTACGGCGCCAAACCTAAAAGCTTTAATTTTCTCAGAACCGTCTTTGATTGACTTTTTAGTGTCGTAAACCTGATAGACGCGAATCAGCAAATCATAAGGATAAATTTTTTGAAATTTCAGCAGGACTTCTTCATTGGCAGCCTTAAATGTGTCCACCGTATGTGCGTTTTGCGGATACATTTTTGTAAAATAATAGCTGTATCCTGTCAATACAAATGCAATATAAAAGACTGAAATATAAAGGCGTATTTTTTTTGACCGGATAAAATATCGGTTCTTTATTTTTTTGAAAACAACATAAAAATAGAAAATCCAGACCAATAGCAGAAAGAATAGGGGTAACCTTAGAGAAGACAGCATTTCGGTCGATTCGTTCCATTCCGTATCTATTATCGAAAGCAAAAAAGCCATCGTCGCCGGCATACGGTTCAAATAGATATGCGCAATCTCAAAGGGAGCTAATATGACAAAAATCCCCTGTACAATAAAAAAAATTCTTGCTTTCAGAAATAAAGAAGGCAGAATAAACAAAAAACCGGATGCTACCAAATAAATAGCAATCTTCCAAAAGGAAGAACCGCCAATATCACTATCGTAAAAAGCAAGATAGATATTTGGCAGTACCACGATAACGGATAAAATCAAAATCCATTTTCTATGTTTATTGTGTATAAACAGAAAATCTTTATTATCTTTGTTCATCTAAATACCGAGTGTATTTTTCAATACGCTAAGTTAAGTATATTTGTTTATTTAACGCTGGTTTTATTGATTTATTTTAATAATTTGCGAAAAACGACCATAAAATGGCGAAAAAAAAATGGTATGTAGTCTGGAAAGGGCTTGAAACAGGTGTATTCGATTCATGGCCGGATTGTAAAAAACAAACGGAAGGATTTGAAGGCGCACTTTATAAATCGTTCGACACACGGGATGATGCTATGGCGGCTTATCGTTCCGTCGCGTGGCAATATATAGGAAAAAACAAAAAGAAAACAGCTGCTGTTTTCCCTGAATCCAAAGGGATTATTCAGGACAGTTTGTCGGTAGACGCCGCCTGTTCGGGGAATCCGGGTTTGATGGAATACCGGGGGGTTTATACCAAAAGCCGTGAAGAAATTTTTCATATCGGCCCTTTTGAAAAAGCAACCAATAACATCGGTGAGTTTCTGGCGCTTGTCCACGGCTTAGCCCTATTGAAAAAGCAAAATTCCGATATGCCGATTTATTCCGACAGTGTCAATGCTATTTTGTGGGTGAAAAACAAAAAATGCAAGACGAAATTGGAAGCGACCGAAAAAAACGGCAAAATTTTTGACTTGATCCAACGTGCAGAGAATTGGCTGAAAGAAAATACATACACAACCACAATCCTGAAATGGGAAACGGCGAAATGGGGGGAAATTCCCGCCGATTTCGGAAGAAAATAAAATAAAACTTATGATTTCACTAATCGTTTGCTCCAAAAATGGAGACATTTCTGAACAATTAAAATTAAATATAGAAAATACCATTGGCGTTCCTTATGAATTAATCATAATTGATAATGCAAAGAACACGTATTCTATATTTGAAGCCTACAATGAAGGCGTGAAAAGAGCTTCTTGCGATTTCTTGTGTTTTATGCACGAAGACATACTGTATCACTCTCATTATTGGGGGAAAAGTGTAATACAACATTTATCGAATCCCAAAACAGGCTTAATCGGCTTAGCCGGATCGTATTATCTATTAGCAATTCCTTCGCCTTGGTTCAAAGCAAAGCCTTATGCGAAGAACCTGATACAATCGCGTTCAGATGGATCAAGACCAGCTAAGCATTATGTTATACCGGAGGATAAAGAAGTGATTTGTGTGGACGGATTCTGGTTTTGTTCACGAAAAGATGTTTTTAAACAAGTTGCTTTTGATGAAAAGACCTTTAATAACTTTCATTTTTATGATTTGGATATTTCCATGCAAATTCATGAAAGAAACTATTTGATTTATGCTATTTCCGACGTTATTGTAGAACATTCATCCGGTGGTGCACTTAATAATCAATGGCTTGAAGCTGCTTATGATTTTTATCATAAATGGGAAAAACAATTACCGGCAACCATTAATCCGGCGCTAAAGAAAATAAAACTGGTCAATGTAAAAGCCTTTAGAGATCTGCTTTATATTCATAAAAAATACAACTATCCCATTTCAAAAGAAACATTGAAAATCGGCCGGGAAAAATTAGGATTGAATCGCGTGACGGCCTATTTATTGTTTTACCTCAAATACTACTTATCCTAAAATTATTTTTTTCCAGAACGGGAATGTTTTTTTCCTGTTCCATCCATGACAACCAAACGGGATGGCTTTTGTTATTTGAAAACACTGTTTGGGATATTTGTCGAATGAAAAAAGAAGTCCTTCTTTATAATCAGGAACGGGAAAATGATAGTTTTTCCGGCGAGGCTCTAAGGCCCAGAATATATCTTCAGGCATATAAGCAATAAAGTCAAGAACCGGATGTAGATATGTATTGTGGATACATTTGACAAATTGCATCCATATCCAATGATTCCGGCTTAACAATCACGATGGGGCGCTTAGCCAAAATAGTACAGCATTGTTTGAGAGACAAGGATTCATTACTGTCTAAATTGTTTTTATAGACAGGAATAATTATTTTTACTAACTTTTCTTTCGGATAGGATACTTTCATTTTGTCAGGTGCTTTTTCAACATAGGCCGCAACCTTTTCCAAACTTCATTAACCGTAATTAACTCAAACTTTTCTGTATAAGACAGACTTTTATCTTGGGCCTTGTCGGAAATTTCGCCGGGTTCTACACCTTGATAACGATCGCAAGCATTGGGTATCCATGTTTTTTTGCTGATTCTCGGCGGGAATATGGCAAAAGAAGGGATATCCAGCGCCTGTGAAATATGACGGGAGCCGCCTTCGTTGCCGAAGAAAAAATCAGCATTAGACAACATGGCGGATAATTCCCGTAAATCGTGGGCTTTTAGGTTGGTAAAGACAGCCGGATGATCTTTCATCTCCCGGTGGATTTCTTTCGCGACCGCTTCTTCCTCTTCGCCTGCATAATTGAAAATCAGCTGAACATCGAATCTGTGAAGCAAGCGCAATAAAAGTTCAGCCATCCACTCTTTGCGCCACATCTTATAAGGAAGGCGGGTTGCTACGGCACAAACAATCACCGGTTTGGAAAAACGAATACCGGCAGCTTGCATTCTCTTACGGAAAATTTCTTTTTCTTTTTTTGTAATGCAAATGGAAAATTTTCTGTCATAAACAAGTTTGAATTCCTTTTCCAAAGGTGAAAGTAAATTCAAGGTACGTCCAACCATATCATCATCTAATTCCGTATCGGAACGATAGTTGTGGATAAAATTATACCATTTCTTTTTCCCGAGCCGATAGGGAGTGCCCAGCGAAAAAAGGGAAAACCAAAGTGTCTTCAAAGTAGAACGGGTATCCACGATAATATCGTAATGATCCTGTCGCATGATCCTGTAAATTTTGCTCAGATAAATCAAAAAATTATCCATTTCTTCGTCCGAAAAACTTAAAACCCGATCTATATCAGGATGTTGACAAAATAACGGAGCAATTCCGGCATTGAGTACATAGTCAATTTCAGCATTCGGAAAAGTCTTACGTAAAGAACTGCAAAGAGCCACGGACAACACGGCGTCTCCTACTCTTCTAAATCGCAGAATTAATATTCTCTCAATCTTTCGCATATATATTATATTTTAGAAACCAATGATCGGTCGCCAGAAATTTTTCATTTTTCGCTTATACCATGAATGACATCCAAAAGGTAATTGCTTTCCGTTCAAACGATAACAATAAGCCGGATATTTATCGAACGAAAAGCACAAGGCTTCCATGGCATCCGGATACTTAAACTCCGGCGCTTCCGTCGCCCAAAAAACATCTTCATAAAAAAAGTGCGAACGTTTCTGTGCTAAATAATAATCAATTGTCTCTTGACAAACGATGCTTGCTTTATAATGACTTTCTACTTTACGCAACGATAATCCGCCATTTCCAACCTTATTGTATAAGGACTGCTTGGACAATATTCCCCTCTTGATTTTGTAGCGATGTAACAAACGCATATAAACGGAAACAAATGGCAAGCGATAAACCGGTTTTTCCAACCAGGGCGCACCGATATAATCGTATCCTTTTTCACACCAAACGGCCAACTCATCCCGGGATACATAAGCATCTAATTGATAAATAAGGATATAATGACTTCCCAAAAAACGTCCGTAAAATTGCGAAGAAAGCATCAAACGGTTGTAATTTTCAATTCCCCTGAAATAAGAATCATCGAACGAAGAGACCGATAAACACGGAAACTCTTGCAGAATAGCGGATACATCCAAGTATTCAGGCTTGACAATCACGATAGGATAAGCATGAAGCACCTTGCAGGCTTGCGACAAAGACTTTCTTTCAAGTTCCGAGAGTCTGTTCTTGTATATTGGAATTACTACCGTTACTAAAGTCATTTGTCTTGTTGTTCTATTTTATATGGTTTTACTCCCTTGTGCCTTCTGGCATGTCTTTTCCAAAATTGCGCATGTTTTTCAAGCGTCAAGACTTCTGTGCGTCGCTCGTCAAAACCTCTTGCCAAGGCATATTCCCTTGCTATACGGGCAATGGTCTCTTGGCTTCCCCATAGCCGACGCAGATTGTTGCATCCTGTCTCCCAATCAACGGCGCCGAATTTCATCCGGTTGGTATCCAATATCGCAAAATGATATTCATCTCCGGTCTTCTTGTATAAAATATTCCCCGGCGAATAATCGAGATGCAAGACTCCGTTTGCATGGAGAAAAGCGGTAAAACGAGCAAAAGCGACGACTAAGTCTTCCACTTCTTCAAGCGGATGGTAAGCCAGTTCGCGTAATATACCCGAATAATCCAGATAGGTGGAAACATAATAAGAAGAAGCCAGCAGAAAATATTTCTTTTCCTCCATATATGCCACCGGTACCGGCGTCTCAATCCCTTTGGCTTTCAAAAGCAAAGAATGTTCATAGGAACGTTTCGCCTTGGAGGCGCGAAAAAAAGTATAAATCAACCGATTAAATAAAGCAGGCACCTTGAATGATTTGACGGCTACATCCCCTATAAGGGTAGGGAAAACCTTGATTTCATTCCTTCCTTTGTAAATAGACACACCCTCTTTCCCAAAAGTTTGCGGCAAACTTTCCAGAAAAGAGCATAAATGCTGATATTGAGGATGGATAACTATGTTCATATTCTATTCCCAATAATTTTTTTTGCGTTTATCCGGCAAATAGACCACAAAGGTAATGATTTTTGATTGAAATTAACAAGTATTGATTACTTTTGCAGGCAAATTCATAATATGCAGGACAAAAATTTCAAAGGACATGCAGCTTTGTTTGTGGCTTACATTATCTTCGGTCTGAATACACCTATATCAAAAGCAGTACTCATTGACGAAGAAGTGTCGGCGTTGGCGCTGACGTTTTTCCGTTTTGCAGGCGCTGCTTTGCTTTTCTGGTTGGTGTCCTTGTTTGTAAAAAAAGAAAAAATAAGGGCAAAAGACATATTTTGGCTGTTTATCGCATCGCTGTTCGGGATACTTTTTAATCAACTGTCATTTATCGTCGGGCTTTCATTGACCTCTCCCATTGATGCCTCAGTCATCACCACAACATCTCCGCTATTAACCATGATGCTGGCGGCTTTTTTCCTCAAAGAGCCTATCACATGGAAAAAGGCAATCGGTGTTTTTGTCGGTGCAGCCGGAGCTTTGTTGCTGGTTTTAAACAGTCAAGCAGTACACCACGGGAATGCAAGTGCAGCGGGAAACTTACTGTGCATACTAAGCAGCCTGTCGTTTGCCATATACCTTACTGCTTTTAAAACGCTTATCAACCGTTACAGCGCCGTAAGTTCCATGAAATGGATGTTCTTATTTGCAAGTAT
>JAITNQ010000294.1 GCA_031290435.1 Candidatus Symbiothrix sp.
TTTTGATTACTTACTTGGTAAAATCAAAAGAATGTTGATGAATTAAATATTTTTAACGCAATTTTTTTTGCTTCTCTAAAATATCATCATACATTTGCAGTGCACTATTGCACTAATACACTATTGAAGTAATGCATTTATGAAAATTATTCAGAAGCCTGTTTTCAATTTATCCGTCCGGGAATTTGCTTTTTTCGCCCTTCTTTTCGGATTTATCTTAGCGGTATTTCATACCGGAAATTTTGATCCGGAATGGTTCCGGAAACATGTCCTAAGGTGGATAATCGTCGGACTGTTTTGGGGATATTAGTATGAAATACTATACAGGTAAAAAACCAAATACCGCCGCTGAAAACCGGAAGATTTTTAAAACAATTTGCCGGTTCGGACAAAAATGACTAACTTGCAGCGCATTTTGCAGCACAAAAATTTATGTTGAACGGAAAAAAAATAGTTTTGGGTATAACGGGGAGTATTGCCGCTTACAAAGCAGCTTTCCTGTGCCGTTTGCTTATAAAGAAAGGAGTTGAGGTACAAGTTGTTATTACACCTACAGGAAAAGAATTCATCACGCCGGTTACCTTGTCGGCGCTGACGAATAAACCGGTTATCAGCGCCTTTTTTGCAGCCAACGACGGTACTTGGCACAGTCATGTGGATTTGGGACTTTGGGCAGATGCGATGTTGATTGCGCCGGCTACAGCCTCCACCATAGGAAAAATGGCCAACGGTATTGCCGATAATATGCTGATAACAACTTATTTGTCGATGAAGGCGCCGGTCTTTGTCGCTCCGGCTATGGATTTGGACATGTATGCCCATCCTTCCACCCAAGCCAATTTGGAAAAATTGAAATCGTACGGAAATCATCTCATCGAACCGGCAAATGGTTTCTTGGCAAGCAGTCTGGAAGGAAAGGGTCGGATGGAAGAGCCTGAAACGATTGTAGCGCGTTTAGAAACGTTTTTTGAGAAAAATCAACAGCTATCAAAAAAAAAAATACTGATAACGGCAGGCCCCACGTATGAAAAGTTAGATCCTGTACGTTATATAAGTAATTATTCTTCCGGGAAAATGGGTTTTGCTCTGGCTGAAGCTTGCGCAGAACGGGGAGCAGAAGTGTTTTTACTTTCCGGACCGGTTCAGTTACAGGCGAAACATCAAGGTATAAAAAGGATAGATGTGGAATCGGCGGCGGAAATGTACCAAGCGGCGACAAAGATTTTTCCCACCATGGATGCAGCGATATTGTGTGCGGCTGTTGCCGATTATAGACCGGCTGCTGCTGCTGAGAAAAAGATAAAAAGAAACGGAGAAGCCCTGTACTTGGAATTGCTTCCGAATCCGGATATTGCGGCCGGTCTGGGGAAAATGAAAACGCAAAACCAAGTTTTGGTCGGTTTCGCGTTGGAAACAGATAATGAGATGCAAAATGCCAAAAGCAAATTGCAAAAAAAGAACCTTGATTTTATCGTTCTCAACTCATTGCAGGATGCAGGCGCCGGATTCAAAGTAGATACAAATAAAATAAGTATGCTGACAGCTCAAGGAGAAAAAATTGATTTTCCGCTAAAATCCAAGAAAGCGGTTGCAGAAGATATTATTGATTTTATACTTAGCCATCATGAATAAAGTAGTCTTTCTTTTTTTACTTTTATTGGTCGCCGTTTTTAAAATAGAGGCGCAGGAATTCAATGCCAAAGTATCGGTGAACAGCGATCGTATACAAGGTACCAACAGAAATGTTTTTACAACCATGGAACGTTCTTTGAATCAATTTGTGAATGGGACGAAATGGGGTAATGCAACTTTTGCAACAAACGAAAAAATAGATTGTACCATTTCACTTACAATCGCAGAACAAATATCGGACCACAATTTCAAAGCCGAATTGTTTATTCAAGCGCGGCGTCCGGTTTATAATTCCTCGTATGTGACCCCCATCTTGAATTACAGAGATGCAAATGTTGAATTTGAATACATGGAAAATGCACCTTTGGAGATTCTTCAGACTGCCATAGACAATAATTTGGTAGCGATAATGGCATTCTATTGCAACCTGATGCTGGCTTTGGATTTTGACAGCTTTTCGCTTTCCGGAGGCAGTTCTTTTTACCGGCAGGCACAGACTATCGCCACACAGGCGCAATCCAATTCTAATTGGAAAGGTTGGTCTGCTTTTGATGACAATCGCAGCCGCACCTCCATCATCAATGCGTTTCTGGATGAATCGTTAAAATCCTACCGAGAATTGCTGTATACCTACCACCGGAAAGGCTTGGATGAAATGGCAGCTAATTCCGATAGGGCAAGGACTACCATTCTGAATGCTTTACCGGCATTAAAAGAAATGCGTACCGTCCGTAACTCCGAAATCATTCTACAGATGTTCTCCGATTGCAAATTGGATGAAATCGTCGCCATTGCCGGAAAAGCGACCGCTGAAGAAAAAAAAATAACTTATGATTTGTTGCGGGCTGTCTATCCGGCCTCAACGATACAATTGGAATCCTTAAAAAAATAATCGTTTAACCAATGCTCAAATCACTGATTATCAAAAATTATGCACTCATCTCCCAACTGGAAATCAATTTTCCGGAGGGATTCTCTGTTATCACCGGCGAAACAGGAGCCGGCAAATCCATCATCTTAGGCGCTTTATCGCTTATCCTCGGACAGAGAGCCGATGCCAAATTTATCAAACAAAACGAAGATAAATGCTTTATTGAAGGCGCTTTCGATATCTCTTCCTACCACTTGGAATCTTTTTTTGCAGAAAGAGATTTGGAATATGACTCACAGACCTGTATTCTCCGACGAGAAATTTGGTCATCCGGGAAATCTCGCGCATTTATCAACGACAGTCCGGTCGGATTGAACGATTTGAAAGAATTGGGCGCATTCCTTATTGATATCCACTCCCAGCACCAAAACCTGCTGTTGGCCGACAACCATTTCCAGCTACAAGCTTTGGATGTGCTGTCTAAAAACGGGAACTTAAAAAATCAATACCTGTCAGTTTACAGGGAATATACGTCTATCAATATGAAATTGAAAGACTTAAAGAAAAAAAACGATGCGCAAAAAACGGAAGAAGACTATATCCGGTTTCAATTTCAACAATTGAATGAAGCGCGCCTGCAAGCCGGGGAACAACTTGCCTTAGAGGAAGAAGCGGAAATGCTCTCCCATGTCGAAGAGATAAAATCCGGCCTTTACCGAATTGAACACATTTTGTCGTCTGATGAAGTCGGCGTCATTGCTGCATTGAAAGATGCCCTGAATCAGGCGCAATCCTTGCGGAAAATCTACCCCGCATCGGAGGAAATAGCAGAGCGCATCCAAACGGCTTACTTCGATTTGAAAGATTTGGCCATGGAAACCGGCATCCGGCAGGAGAAATTGGAATTTAATCCGGAACGATTTCAGGAAGTCAAAAACCGTCTTGATTTGATTTATTCCCTACAGCAAAAGCACCGCTTGGATTCGATTGAAAAACTAATCGAATTGCGTGATGGTTTAGACTTGCAAATCAAGGAAATAGAAAACTATGACGAAGATTTGGCGCAATTGGAAAAAGCATCGGCGGAAGCTTATACCAAAGTTTTGCAGATAGCCGGAACGCTTTCCGAAACCCGGCAAAAAGCCGCCCTGCTCTTAGAAAAACAATTGACGGAAAAAATCAGTATTTTGGGAATGCCCAATATGCGTTTTTCCGCCGGATTATCTCGAAAAGAACATCCTGATTCGACCGGCCAGGACGAGGTGATGTATCTGTTCTCCGCCAATAAAAACGGAGAATTGAAACCGGTCGCCCAAACAGCGTCAGGCGGAGAAATTTCCCGTCTGATGTTGGGCATCAAAGCATTGATTGCCGGCGCTATGGCGCTTCCATCTATCATTTTTGATGAAATCGACACCGGTGTTTCCGGAGAAATAGCCGATAAAATGGGCGATATCATGCACCGGATGGGGAACATCATGCAAGTCATCGTCATCAGCCATTTGCCGCAGATTGCAGCCAAGGGACAAACTCAGTTTCGGGTTTACAAGGAAGAAAACAAGGATTCCACAGAAACCCGTATCAGACAATTATCTAAAGAAGAACGAATTATAGAAATCGCCCAAATGTTAAGCGGCGCAAAACTGACAGACGCCGCTATGGAAAATGCCAGAACATTGCTGGAGGGCGCTTCTTAATTTTTTTTCCTGAAAATACTGAAATTGACCGCTCCGTAAACCCGTTTTTGGGTAAAGCCGGATAATTGAGAAAAATCATATTCTTTTGAATGTTCCATTACGAAAATCCCTTCCGGATTCAGTAATTCTTTAGAAAGCACCAAGTCCGGAATCCGGGATAAGTCTTTCAAAGCATAAGGCGGGTCGGCAAAAATAAAGTCGAAAGTTTGTGAACCCGATTCAAGATATTTAAATACATCTGTTTTAAGGGGAATTAAATTATCCGCTTTTAATTCGGCCTTCACTTTTTTAATAAATGCATAATGAGCGGCGTCTTTCTCAATGCAAATTACTTCTTTACATCCCCTTGAGAGCAGTTCGAAAGAAATACCGCCCGTTCCGGAGAACAGGTCTAATGCGACAATATCTTCTAAATCAATCAGATTTCCGATAACATTAAACAGATTTTCCTTGGCAAAATCGGTAGTCGGACGCGCCTTAAATGATGGGGGAACATCGAATCTCCTGCTTTTGTATTTTCCGCTTATAATTCGCATAACGGCAACGCTGCTAATTCAAATGGAATATTTCTCATGTCTATTGGGTCGAAATGGGCTTCAGGCAGAATATTTACCGGAAGAATATTGTGAATGTACAAACTTGTTTTTTCCTGTAGTTCTTTTTTTGAAACAGGGTCTCCCGCAAGATATAAAATATCATTCAATTGATTAAATTTCAATTGTTTCCAAACAAAAAGAATATAATAGACAGCATCCGGAAGATTGTCATATTTAAAATGGTTACCCAACAAAAAAGTTCCGTTTGCAAAACAAAGAATATCCATTCCGCGTTTGTTTCTATTGACAATCATCTGCTTGGCATTCGTTCTTTTGCTCTTTCCCTGAAAATAAGCAATCAGCGGTGCGGAATGATGAATGATTTCCGGATTGACAAATGTCCGATGAAAAAAATTATAAATTTCTTCCGGCATTTGATGCAGAATGGTAATTCCGGCTGTCGATAAAGTATGGTGCAATGTTTTTCCAACACTTTCCGAAAAAAGGAATTTTACAAAATTCTGTTTGTATTTTTCTTCAAAAATTAAACTCGGAATATAAGTGAAAACCGCAGTATGATTCATTACCTGAATTTTCTTGAAAGAAAAGGTAAAAAAATCATTTTCAAAGATTAGTTCTTTGAAATGAGAAAATGCATCTGCATATTTTCCTTTTTCAATTTCCCTGTAAAAAAAGGAATCGTCTTCCACCGGATTATAAAGTGAAAACGAAAACCACTCCGGACGGAAATAAATCGTAAAAATATATTGCTCCGGATGTCTCAAGTCGATACTTTCAGGCAAATTTATTTTCATACTACAATACTCGCTATACACATATAAATCAACAAAATAACTATAATAAACAATACTGTTCCTATAATTCGTTTCATAAAAGGACTTCTTTTATTATGCAAATGTAAGAAATAATTGCGTAACTTTACCTTCTGAATGGATTGAATCGTTATGTTAAAAAACTTTTTTCTGGAGCAAATCCTAAAAAACTTCCCATTTGAACCTACCGGAGAACAATATCTGGCGCTGGAAAAACTGAGTAGTTTTCTTTTTGACCGGAACGATGATGCTTTGTTTTTACTGAAAGGATATGCCGGAACCGGAAAATCCTCTTTGGTTGGAGCGCTCGTAAAAACCATGAATGAACTGAAACAAAAATCGGTTCTATGCGCTCCCACAGGACGTGCCGCCAAGGTTTTCGCCGCTTATGCCGGCCAAAACGCCTATACCATTCACAAAAAAATCTACCGTCAAAAAGTTTTCTCCAACGAACCGGTCGGATTTGTGCAAGCCGATAATTTACATAAACACACCTTATTTATTGTGGATGAAGCTTCTATGATTTCCAACGGCGGATCGGATTCCTTCGGTTTCGGTTCCGGAAGGCTATTGGACGATTTGATTCACTATGTTTATAGTGGAGAAGGTTGTCGACTGATTTTATTGGGCGACTCGGCTCAGTTGCCGCCGGTTTCCGAAACAGAAAGTCCGGCCTTGGATAGCAATGTACTGAAAGGATATGGCCTTGAAATTCATACAATTACATTAACGCAAGTAGTCCGTCAAGCAGAAAAATCGGGGATACTGATGAATGCTACACTTTTACGAAAAACCTTGGAGGAAGGTCAGGCAAATGAATTTCCGCAGATTAAGACAAAGCAATATACTGATGTAAAGGTGGTAACAGGCGATGAGTTAATCGAAACCATCAGTGATATGTATAACCGTGACGGAATAGCGGAAACAATTGTGATTACCCGCTCTAATAAACGGACAGGTATTTTCAACAAGGGCATACGGAACCGTATCCTTTTCCGGGAAGAAGAACTAACTTCCGGAGATTTATTGATGGTCGCCAAGAACAATTATTATTGGGCGAAAAACGAAGCATCCATAGATTTTATTGCCAACGGCGATTTAATGGAAGTGACTAAAGTCAGAAAAGTGCAGGAACTGTACGGTTTCCGGTTTTGCGATGTTTCTGTCAGATTTCCCGATTACGGCGTTGAAATGGATTTGAAAATTTTGTTGGAAACACTTCATGCAGATTCTCCATCTTTACCGAAAGAATTGAGTGATAAGTTGTTTTACAATGTTTTAGAAGATTATGCCGACATTTCGGGTAAACGGGAAAAGATGAAACAGATGAAAGAAAATCCGTATTTCAACGTTCTACAAGTGAAGTATGCATATGCGATAACCTGCCACAAAGCCCAGGGAGGACAATGGAAAAATGTTTTTTTGGATTTGTCTTATGTACCACGGGAATATTTGGGAATTGACTTCTATCGTTGGCTTTATACGGCCTTTACAAGAGCGTCGGATCAACTATTTTTGGTCAACCCTACGAAAGATTTATTGAAAAGTTGATTGAAATTGAAATTATTTACTTAAATTTGCCGCATAATAGCTTATTGATATGACTTTTAAGAAAGAAATAGAACTATACTTGGAAGAAATTTATAAATTGGAAGAAACTTTTCGGAAAGTACAAGATTTGGATACGCTTCCTTTATCATTTTTCAGCGTTTCTATTGATGCACTAAATAAATTGAAAACAGGTGTTTACGAATTGGAGTCCGCCCAACTCCAAATCATGACGAAGCATCTGAAAGAAAGTGAAAGAAAATTGGAAAATATAGAAACGGTACTAAAACCGGCCGAACCGCTCATACTTGAAACGCAAGTAAGCACAGTGACGGAACCGGAACAGCCGCTTCCACCCGTAGCGATTTTGGTAGCGGAAAAAACATCGCCTTCTGCTGCAACAAACGGTTCTTTGGGTGATACAATCGGTAAAAAAATTTTTGCCGAATTCAGCAAATCCTTGAGTCTCAATCAAAGGTTTATGTTTCAGCGGGATTTGTTCCGGGGAAATACGGAAGAAATGAACAAGGCGCTTGTGCAACTTGATTCTTTTCTCCAATCGGATGAGGCTTTGCATTTTTTAAATGAAAATTATTCCATCTCTTGGGAGAGCGAATCAGGTATTGCATTCTGGGAATTGTTGGACAAACGGTTTACATAAACTATGCCGGAAAAGAAAAAACTATATTTGGTCCCCACTCCGGTGGGTAATTTGGAAGATATAACTTTCAGAGCGATACGGATTTTGAAAGAAGTTGATTTGATTTTGGCGGAAGATACGCGAACGACCGGATTTTTACTGAAACATTTTGAAATCAAAAACAAGATGCAGTCCCATCATAAATTCAATGAACACCAAACGGTCGATTGGCTTATTTCCCGGATAAAAGCAGGTGAGAGTGCAGCTTTGGTTTCCGATGCCGGTACCCCCGGCATTTCTGACCCCGGCTTTTTGTTAGTGCGGGAATGCGTAGCGCAAGGTATTGAAGTAGAATGCCTTCCGGGAGCCACAGCGCTTATACCGGCTTTGGTAAATTCCGGCTTACCGGCCGACAGATTTTGTTTTGAAGGTTTTCTTCCGCAAAAAAAAGGACGGCAAACACGCTTAAATGAATTGGCGGATGAAAAACGAACAATGATTTTTTACGAATCCCCTTTCCGGGTTGTCAAAACGCTTACGCAATTAGCAGAACACTTGGGCGAAGAACGAAAAGCTTCCGTGTCAAGGGAAATCTCCAAATTGTACGAACAAACGGTACACGGAACTTTAAATGAGTTGATTTCTCTGTTTATTGAAAACGAACCGCGTGGCGAATTTGTAATAGTCGTGGAGGGGTCGGGGGAGCGGTCATTTCAAATGAAAAATTTTTAATTATTTAAATTATAAAAATTATAAAACAATGAAAAAAGTAGTTTTAATCAGTGTAGTATTGACAGTGTTTTTTTCTTCTTGCGTAAAAAACTCGTCTGAATACAAAGCGCTTCAAGCGCAAATGGATTCTTTGCAATTGGCCAATACAAAGAGCCAAAGTGAATTGGATGAAATTGTTTCGCTTTTGAACGAAGTGGAAGATAATTTCAAAAGTATTAAATCAGCGGAAAATTATTTAACGGTTCAATCGAATGCTCCCGGAGAGCTATCGCCTTCTACGCGTACAAGAATCCATTCCGATATGCAATTTGTTACGGAAACTTTGAATAAAAACAAAGAAAAAATTGCGGAATTGGAGAAAAAATTGAAAAAATCGTCTATAAATTCTTCTAAATTACAGCAGGTAGTCAATGACTTACGTGCTGAGTTAGAACAAAAAACCATGGCTTTGGTTACATTAAATGATGAATTAGAACGGAAAAATCAACAAATTTCAGAATTGAGTGAAAGTGTTAGTACGCTTTCGAGAAACGTACAAGACTTAAAAGGTCAGTCGGATACCCAACAACAGACCATCAGCCAGCAACAAACTGAAATAAATACGGTTTTTTATTGTTTCGGCACATCTAAAGAATTGAAAAACCAAAAAATTCTGGAAAATGGTAATTTAGGCGCGAACTTCAACCGGGATTATTTTATCAGGGTAAAAGATTTCAGTAAGTTGCAAATAGTACCGCTATATGCCAAAAAAGGAACATTGGTTTCCAAACATCCGGAAGGTTCTTATGAATTTACCAAAGATGCGAATGGCCAAGTAGAATTGAAAGTCTTAGACCCGAAAAATTTCTGGAGCCTGACCAAGTATTTGGTGGTTTTGGTAAATGTATAAAAGGAATAAATAAACCGCAAAGAAGCAAAGAAACGCAAAGTAAGACACTTTGTGCTTTTTGCTTCTTTGCAATTAGTGATACGTCACAACCAGCCGTGTGCCGTGTACCATTCCACACACTCCCGCATACCGTGTTCCAGATCAAAATCGGCATGGAACCCCAGTTCCTGTTCTAAAGGGAGAGTGTCGCATGTCCAGTCGCGTTGCTTGATAATCTTATACTTGTCGCGATTTAATGTGGATGCTTTTCCTATTATTATAGAAAAGACTTCAGCAAGTACCGAAGCGGTTTTCACTATCCATAACGGGATTCTTAGCTTGAGCACACGTTCTTTCCCCAAGGCATTTTTTATAATCTGTGTGTAAGCTGTATCGGAATACTCTTTGCCATCGGTCACGAAATAAGTTTTCTCTTTGAAAGGACTCTCTAAAGCGAGAAAAGCGGCTTTAACCAAGTCCTTCACATAAACAAATGTGAGTTTTTGTGCTTCAAGACCGGCAGTTACCTCCAAGCCTTTCTTAACACTTTTCAGCAAAATCAGATAATCTTTATCCCTCGGCCCATAGACACCGGTAGGACGTAAGATGATATAAGGAAATCCGGTTTGAGATTTCAAAAATTGCTCCGCTTTCCATTTGCTTTTTCCGTAAACCGACTTCGGTTGAGCATACGCGCTCAGGCTGCTCATTAAAATAAACTTGTCGGGAATAGCGTTAACTTCTTGCAATATTTCGATAAAATGCTTTGTATACAGATAATTGACTTTATCGAAATCCTGTGAATGAAGGCTTTTTGTAAGACCGGCATTATGAATGATATAATCCCATTTCCCAAATTGGATGACATGGTACTTGATCTGTCGCCTGAGTTTTTCTTTATCGGAATAATTCAGGTCGGTGAAAGAAATTCGTGCATTCTGAAGGTATTTCAGGTTGCTTGATTTCCGGATGCCTGCCCATACTACCCACTCTTTTTCGAGCGCATTTTCAACCAAAAAACTCCCGATGAAACCGCTTGCACCGGTAATCAATATTTTTTTCATCCTCTTTTTGTGATAAAAAAACGCTTCATTAAATCACTTGCTTCTTCAGCAAGTATTCCTTTCTTAACAAGCGTTTTCGGATGAAGCACCTGAACAGGAATTTTCGAATACCCTCTTTTTTCATCATCTGCTCCATAAACGATTTGCGAGATCTGCGACCAAGCCAAAGCGCCTGCACACATCGGGCAAGGCTCAATGGTAACGTAAAGCGTGCAAGCATCTAAGTATTTACCGCCTAAAACAGATGCAGCAGCCGTAATAACCTGCATTTCGGCGTGAGCAGTAACATCGTTCAGCCTCTCGGTAAGATTGTGTGCGCGGGCAATAATACGTCCATCACAAACAACAACAGCTCCGATGGGAACTTCTCCTTTGTCAAAAGCCATTTCAGCTTCCGACAGGGCTTGTTTCATAAAAAAATTATCATTAAGGGTATCGGTCATTCAATTCAATTTTTAACGATTCGGAGAATGCGCACATCGGCTTGCGGCCAATCACCGACTCCAGTCGGAACAGCAGCAATTTTATCTACAATATCCAAGCCTTGTACCACCTCTCCGAAAACAGTATAAGCCTGATCAAGGAAAGGGGTTCCGCCCATTGTTTTATAAACGCCTCGCTGAAAGTCAGAATACTTAATCTGGGTTTGTTCTTCCATCCTGTCTAATTCCGTATCGGTATAGGTATGACCTTGGACAATGTAAAACTGGCAAGAAGAGGAACGTTTTTCCGGATTCACCGCGTCACCTGTGCGAGCGGCCGCCAAAGCGCCTTTTTTATGAAAATATTCCGGTACAAATTCAGCCGGAACAGTATAGTCGGGACCTTCTACCTCCGCAGACCCCCTCCCCGCTTTTGCATTTTTTGTAGCGCCATTTCCCGTTTGAATCATAAAATCCTGAATGATACGGTGAAATAAAACGCCATCATAAAAATGTTCACTGACTAATTTTTCGAAATTCTCTTTGTGTAAAGGTGTATTGTCGTACAATTTTACCTTGATATTTCCAAGGCTTGTTTCAATTGTGTACGTCTCTCCCTTTTGTTGACAAGATACCGACATAAATGCAAATAATAATAAAGATGTGAATACTAATGTTCTCATACGCATATAAATATGAAATTCTGTTTAAAATTGCAAATTTACAACTGTTATCTATCCAAAATTTATTTGAACAGACCGGCCAAATGCGCCATTTTTATTGCGGCAATTGCACATTCGTCCCCTTTGTTTCCGTGTTTCCCTCCAGCTCTGTCGGTTGCTTGCTGCATGTCGTTAGTCGTCAGAAGACCAAAAATATAAGGAATTTCTCCTTTTGTATTCAGTTCTGCAAATCCCTGAGTAACAGCCGAACAGACATAGTCAAAATGCGGAGTCTCACCACGGACTACACAGCCCAACCCGATTACGGCTTCTACCCTTGAACGGGATGCTATACGTTCAGCAGCGTAAATCAACTCAAAACTACCGGGCACATAAACCGTAAGAATATTCTCCGGTTTTGCTCCGTGTTTGATTAGTGTTTCATAAGCGCCTTCCCGGAGCTTTTCGGTGATGAACGTATTCCATTCCGAAACAACAATAGCAAAATGCAAGCCACTTGCATCCGGAACACTTTCCGGATCATAATCGGACAAATTCTGAAATTGGCTTGCCATTATTTAATATTAGCGGCAGCCTGATCGATATATTTATCAATATCATTGGCTTCCACTGAGTTGGGATATTTATTTTTGATGGTATTGTAAATCTCTATCGCTTTTTTGTAATCCGCCAATTTTATATAAACAGTAGCTGATTTCTTCAAATAGATAGGGCTTAGCAGTTCGCTTCCCGCTTTGGAAGCTGCCTTGTTGAAGTATTTGATACCTTCTTGCAACTCTCCCATGTCTACATGGCAGTCACCGATTAATCCGGTAATGCTTGGAGAAATCACTTTGTCGTTAACGTTGAATTTATTTAAATGCGTCAGCGCTTCCTCCGGTTTACCCAAATGATAGTAACAAATTCCGGCATAAGCTTCCGCTAATTTCGCCGTTTTCGTGATACCATATTCATCAATAACACCCAAGAAACCGATATAGCCCAAGCTATCGCCATTTAAAGCCAATTCCCACTGATTATTCATCAAATAATTTTCTCCCGGAAAAACAGCTTCTTGCGCTTCTTTTTCTTTCGGCAGAAAATAATATTGACGTGCACCGAGAATGGCCACGACAATGATGATAATAGCCGCTACTACGGTAATAATCAAGTTTCTGTATGTTTCGATGAACCTTTCCGATCGGGAAAGGATTTCGCCGACATTAGCCTCAGCTTGTGACGGCGCAATTTTTCCTTTATTTGCCATTGTAAATTATCATTAATTTTATTGTTTCGGACTGCAAAAGTAAATCTTTTCTCCTTATAAACGAAATTTTTCGCTATCTTTTTTTATTTTGTTTAAGAAAAGAAGTATATTTGTCCTGAAATTTTAAAAAAACAGCTTATTTTCGATGAGATTTTTGTTTATAGTTCAGGGTGAGGGGCGAGGACATTTGACACAATCAATTGCCTTGAGTGAGATATTGACAAAAAACGGGCACGAGATTGTGGCCGTTTTGGTAGGGAAGAGCAATTACAGGGAACTTCCCGAATTTTTTATCAAAAATTTTCAATCGAAAATCATGCGTTTTGACAGTCCTAACTTTTTGCCATCATCGAAAAACAAACGGCCAAATATTTGGAAAAGCATAGGATACAATCTGTTGAAATCGGGTCATTACCTGAAAAGTATTTATTATATCCGAAATCAGATTACGCATTTAAATGTAGATGTCGTCGTCAATTTTTATGAATTGCTAACCGGTTTGACTTATACGGTTTTTCCGCCGCGCATCCCTTATGTTTGTGTAGCACATCAATATTTATTCCTTCATCCTGCGTATCAATTTCCGCATACGCATAAAATTGAGTTGGGAATGTTGCAGTTTTTTACACGGCTTACCTGTATCAAAGCTTCAAAATTGTTTGCACTTTCCGTAAAAAAATTGGAAAATATACCCGAAAGTCATATTATTATTGTTCCGCCCCTGTTGCGAAAAGAAGTGTTGACAGCTACGGTCAGCAAGGGTGATTATTTGCATGGTTATATGCTGAACGACACTTATGCCGATGAAATTATTCAATTTCAGCAGACGCATCCGGATATATTCATTGATTTTTTTTGGGACAAGAAGGGCGCGGCGGCTGTTACGCAAATCAACGACCATTTGTCATTTCATAAATTGAATGATCAGTTGTTTATTGATTATATGGCCGGCTGTAAGGCTTATGCTACGACAGCCGGATTCGAATCGGTTTGTGAGGCCATGTATATGGGAAAACCGGCTTTAATGGTGCCTACCCATATTGAACAAGAATGTAATGCCTATGAGGCGGCGCAATCGGGAGCAGGCCTTGTTGCGGATAATTTTGATTTTGAGAAATTTCTGGCATATATTCCACACTACCGTGAAAAAGCGGATTTCCGCGATTGGGCGCTACAAGCGGATTGGTATTTTCTCAAAGAATTTGATTTTAAGAAACAGGAACTTTTAGAACACCGCTTAGGCTACGGATTTACGTTCAAATTAAGTTGAATAAATGTAAGCACATTCTACCCCCC
>JAITNQ010000023.1 GCA_031290435.1 Candidatus Symbiothrix sp.
TGGTACTTCAACAAGATTCCAATAACACAACCCAGCCAAGACAGCGGCGTAACTCTTACCAATATTACGAAAGAGCAAGCAGGAGAATATTATGTCTTGGTACTCGGAGAGTACAGCGAACTTTCAAGTGATACGATATCTTTGGTTGTTGTCAACTCGGTGGAAAATGTGAAATTTGCGCAGATACCGACAATTTTAGGTCCGAACAAAACTTATACCATTGTTTTGGGTTCGGAAACCGGCGCCATAGAAGCGCAGGATATTACATGGTCGTTCTCTAACAACGCTGTCGGTTTAAGTCCGGTTCTGCCGGAAAAGACAAGCGCTACGCTGACGACTACCGCTACCGAAGGTAATGGTTTATTGCGCGTATCATTGGCAAATGTATGCAGCAGTAAAGTTTTAGAACAACAGCTTACATTCAGCACAATCGTCAGCATAGGAAATGTATCGGCCGATGCAATAAAGATTTATCCGAATCCGGCGTCCGATGTATTGACTATCAAGAGCGAAGCGCCGATAAACCGCATTGTTATCACGGATATAAACGGCCGCGTGGTCTTTATAGACAAAGATTCCCAATCATTGGGACGTGAAAGAGAAATCAATATATCTTCTTTGACCAAAGGGGTATATGTGCTTAAACTCGCTACGAAAGATAATGAAACGATTCATAAAGTAATCAAGAAATAGCGCTTTCAAAATCTTTTGATTTATTAAGGAACAGGCTGCTTCATTTGAGGCAGCCTGTTCTTTTTGTTTGTTGCTGATACTCGTCGTCATTCACAATGCAGTGAAGTCGTCTTTCACAACGCAGATGCGAAAAACCGGTAATGACATTGTAGAGATGTGGCGTGCCGTGTCTCTACTTTTAGCGACTGCGAGGCAAAGTCCCTTAGCAACGTTGGCGTTAGTGTGTTGTGAAAAACAGAAAAATGTTTGACATCTTCCACCAAAACCTCGTAGAGGTTTCACCTATTTGTTTTGTGAAAACGCCAGCATCCCGGTTACAACTATCAAGGCATTCACAAACAGCAGTTCATAACCGAACCGGTATTGAACCGTGGATTGCAATAGCTCGTTGACGGCAAAACAAAGGATGGGCGCCATCACACAGATATATGGAACCGCCTTGTCTTCCGTGCGCTTTTTGAATAGGACGCCGAAAGCGAACATGCCCAGCAGGGGGCCGTATGCATAGGAGGCAATCGTGTAAATGGCGTCGAGGACGCCGACGCTATTGATAAGCCTGAAAAGCAACATAATCCCGATGAAAGCAAGCGATAGCCCAAAATGAACGCCCAAACGGATTTTACGGGCTGTCGTTTCATTGTATTGCGCTAAATCCAACAAATCTACACAGATAGACGTTGTCAGTCCGGTCAGCGCCGAATCGGCGCTCGCAAAAGTAACCGCTATAATTCCGATAATGAAAAAGACAATCGCAATAAGGCCCAAATAATTTTGGGTAACCAGCAAAGGTAAGATGGCGTCTCCGTTTACCATCCCATTTTCCGCTAAAGGCATGGCAATACCCTTGGCCGAATAGTATTGAAAAAGCAATATACCCAGACAAAGGAACAAGAAATTTACCGGAACAAAAAGTAAACTGTAGGAACAAACATTTTTTTGCGCTTCGCGTAAATTTTTGCAGGATAGATTCTTCTGCATCATTTCTTGGTCAATTCCGGTCATAGCAATCGTCACCAAAGCGCCGCTGATAAACTGTTTGAAGAAATTTTGACGTGAATGCCAATCGTCAAAAACAAAGATTTTCGACTGGGGACTTTCCCTGATGGAAGCGACAATTCCCTGAAAATCCAAGTGTAAGCCCTGTATCACCTGCCAAAGGATAACCCCCAAAGCCGCTATCAGGAAAAAAGTTTGCAAACAATCCGTCCAGACAATCGTTTTTATTCCGCTTTTGTGGGTGTAGAGCCAAATCATCAGCAGGACAATGGCGGCAGTCAGCGCAAAAGGAATTTTCCAAACATCAAAAATGTAAACCTGAAGAATCATGACCGCTACATACAGTCGGACCGATGCAATAACAGTCCGCGACAAAAGGAAAAAACCGGCGCCCGTTTTGTAGGCGTTTTTTCCAATTCGGTTATTCAAGTACGAATAAATACTGGTAACATTCAATTTGTAATATACAGGTAGCAAAACGAACGCAATTACGGCATAACCCAGCAAAAAACCCAGCACCATCTGCATATAAGTCATGCCTGAAGCGCCGACCATTCCGGGAACAGATACAAAAGTGACACTCGAAAGAGAAGCGCCAAGCATTCCGAATGCTACTAAATACCAAGGCGATTTCCGGTTACCGAGGAAGAAAGCGGCATTTTCCGAATGTTTTTTTCCAATCAGACAGGAAATACCGAACAAGACGCCAAAGTAGAGCAGGATGAGTAAGAGGATGAAGGCGCCGTTCATTTCAGTAAAGTATAAATGTCGCGTTGTGCATGAACTTTTTCGGTACAGTTGTCGTTTTTGAAAACATTGTTCAGTTTTTCATCAATAAAACAGGCTTTTACATTGTCATTTAACTGGATATTCAAAATGTCAATAATGGTTTGTTTGATGGTTTTGTCCAACACCGGAAAAGCCGTTTCGATACGCCGGTACAAGTTTCGTTTCATCCAATCGGCCGAAGTCAAGAACAGGTTTTCCTCGCCCTCATTGTAGAAATACCAAATCCGGGAGTGTTCCAAGAATTTATCCACAATCCGGGTAATCCGGATATTCCGACTGTAAGAACGGTTGGGGATGATACAACAGATGCCCCTTACAATCAAATCGATTTTGACGCCCGCCTCGCTGGCTTTGTATAATTCATCAATCATGACTTGGTCTTGCAATCCATTCATTTTTAAAATAATATGCGCTTTATTCCCTTTTTTCGCCTGCAATATTTCCTTGGCAATCATTTGCTTCAGGTTGGGAATCAGGTTGAATTGCGTCACCCATAAATGTTTGAATTCTACATTGATATTTTGTGTTTCAAGCACTTCGAAAAGTTGTTTGATTTCGCGGATAAGTTTCTTATTGGAAGTCAAAATCGCCATGTCGGAATACAATTTGGCTGTTTTCTCGTTGAAATTACCTGTGCTCAGGTAAGCGTAAGAGCGGCCGAAGTTTGTTGCCGGCGAAGATTTTTCCCTCACTAACGCGACTTTGGCATGTACTTTAAGGCCGGGGATGCTGTAAATAATTTTGATTCCGGCGTCTTTCATCATTTCGGAGGTAAAAAGGTTATTTTCCTCATCGAAGCGGGCTTTCAGTTCTACGAAAACCGTCACTTTTTTCCCATTTTTAGCCGCATTTATCAGGTTGTTGATAATTTCCGAATCTTGCGCCACACGGTATTGGGTCACCATAATTTCCGCTACATGCGGATTGGTCGCAGCTTCCATCAGGAAACGGATAAAATAATCGAAAGTATGGTAGGGATAATGGAAAAAAATATCCTTTTTCCGGATGATGGGGAAAAGCCGGTTCGCCCGGTCTAATTCCGGAATTCGGATAGGGATGACAGGCTCGACTTCCAGTGTCTTTTCTGATGGGTTCGGCAATTTTATCAAATCTTCCATATTGAGATGAACCTGATCGGGTATCATATCTTCAGGGCCGATATTAAAAGTTTCGCAAATATAACTGACACATTCGGATGGCATTCGTTTGTCGTAGACAAAACGGCTTAAATCGCCGATTTTGCGCTTTTTGAGTTTTTTCCGGATGGTTTCCACCAAATTGGTTTGGGAATCATCTTCATTGATAAAAATATCGGCATCGCGTGAAATCTTGATATTGTAACTGCCTTCGACTGTGTAGCCGATAAAAATTTCCGACAAATTTACAGAAATCACATCTTCGGCAAACATGTAATAATATTTGCCGTCTATGGAAGGAAGTTCGATAAAACGGGGAATTTTTGCATAGGGAATTTTTATGATGGAATAAAAAATCCGGCCGGTCTCTTTCTTCCGCAATTGTACTACTTGATACAGCCGGTTGTCCCGGATAAAAATACGGATGTCTTCTTTCAGCAACATCACCGGTTGTAAAAACGGATAAATTTCGTCCGTGAAATAATTGCCGATAAACGCCCGGTGTTCCGGCAAAGGTACATCATCCATGTATAGGATAATGTTTTTACGCGCCAGTTCCGGAAGAATCTCATCCTGAAATATCCGTAAAAATTCCTGTTGTTGCCGGGTAACTTCTCTTTTGATTTCCTCCAGAATTTGTTCTGCCTCAGCAGAATCTTCATCCGAATGAACTTTTTTCATAATTACGCTACGGTGCTCTGCTACGCGTATTTTGTAAAATTCTTCCAAATTGGAGGCATGAATAGAAAGAAACTTGATTCTTTCATAAACCGGCATGCTTAAGTCCTCCGATTCAAGGAGAACCCGGTAATTGAAAGACAACCAACTGATGTCTCTGTTAAAATAAGAATACATTTTTTTCATAAATTATTGCGTTCTTGAGTGTAAAAGTATTAATTTTGTTTCAAAGTTTCAAATGATTATGCAAAAAATTGGTTTATTATCGGATACACATGCCTGTTGGGATGAAAAATTTGCCACATATTTCTCCGGATGTGACGAAATTTGGCATGCAGGCGATATTGGGAGCGAGGAAGTTTTAAATCGGTTGCAAGCCCTGAAACCGGTACGGGCGGTCTATGGAAATATAGATAGTCACCTTCTCCGTCTGACTTGTCCCGAAATTTTGCGGTTTCAGGTGGAGGATGTAAGTGTGCTGTTGACACATATCGGCGGTTACCCCGGTAGATACGCGCCGGGAATCCGGCGGGAAATTGAGATAAAACCGCCTAAACTGTTTATTTGCGGACATTCGCATATCCTGAAGGTAATGTATGACAAAAACTTACGGATGCTTTGCGTAAATCCGGGAGCAGCCGGAACAAGCGGTTTTCACCATGTTCGGACTATCATGCGTTTGGTGATAGACGGCGCTGATATTAAGGATTTAGAAGTAATAGAATTAGTAAACGATTGAAGTATGGTCTCTATTTATGCGCCTTTCGAAAAAACAAAACGTTTGCATTATATAGCAAACCAAGTGTTCAAGCAGATACTGCTTGATGATTTTGAGTTGATTGGAGAAAAGGCTGTTTTTCTGCAAAAGCCGGGTTTTTGCATCAATTATTCCGGCGAAGATTTGCAACACGGTTTGTGGATAAAACCGCAAGGATTACTATCCGAGACCGGTGTGCGCGAAATCGAAGATTTGAAAGAATCGGAGTGGCAAGGCTTTTTCTGTTTTTTCAGGCAGGATGCAGGGGATATACCCTTTGACGTCTTCTCCGCCGCCTTTTACCTGCTCACGCTTTATGAGGAATATTATATAAAAAAGTATGATGAACATGGTCGTTTTGACTTGCAATCGGCTTTGACTTACCGGAAACAAATCTTAGCAATACCGGTCATCGACAGGTGGGTCTATCTGTTGAAAGAAAAATTGGAGGCGCTCAATCCCGGAATGACTTTTCAAACGCGAAAATACAAGTTTGTCAGCACCTTTGATATCGACCATCCCTATCTTTACCTCAAAAAAGGATTGATTAAGACAGCCGGGGGAAGCATTCGCGATGTATTGAGATTCAACTTTAAAAATATTTTTTTGCGTTTCTCCGTACACCTGCGTCTCCATCCTGACCCCTATATGGCGTCCATTCGTTGGATAGCGGAAGTGCACAAAAATGCAGGCGTCGCCTATCATTTATTTGTGCTTGTGGGAGGGCGCGGCAAGTATGGCAGGACTACCGTTTATCCGACTAAATCTTATTATAAATACCTGAAAAACCTTGAAGGAGTCGCTATCGGCTTACATCCTTCTTATTTTACCTACCTGAATCTGCGCCTGTTAATCAGGGAAAAAAAGCGACTCGAAGCAGTCTTGGGGAGAAGCGTCACGACTTCCCGTCAGCATTACCTGCGGATGCGCAGTCCGGAGACTTTTCAGGAATTGGCAATAGCCGGTTTTGCCGATGATTACACCCTTGCATTTGCACATGCCGCCGGTTTTCGTTCCGGAACAGCTATCCCCTATTATTTTTACGATATTGAAAAAGAAGAAACAAGTCATTTGTTGTTACATCCGACCGTCATGATGGATTCGACCCTGATAAGCCACCTCCGGTTAAGTCCGGAGGAAGCGCTCCATAAAATAAAACAACTAACCGATGAATGTAAAAAATCAGGAGGAGATTATGTTTCACTTTGGCACAACTCAAATATATCGGGAGATAGACTTGAAAATCCTTGGATAGATGTATTTACCGAATCGTTCCGCGATGCCGCAACTTGACGTTCTCAAGTCACTGACGATTTGGGTGATACCCACAAACTACCGGTATGATGCAGTCGGGAATCGGGCTGAATGTGTAATCAACCTGCCCTGTGCAGCCGCAATTCCCTATACCACGGATGTTTCTACCACCGGAGCCGTCATTTACAATGTACCGGTGGAAGTATACTCCGGTATCCATGGATTTCAACCGCAAATTTTCATTGTAAAATTCAAATTATCACATTTTTTTCAATCAATTCGGTTACTATATCCACACTAATTAGTGATAATTTATTGTTTTTCAATATCTCATATAATTCGGCAGTAATTGGATAGGATATATAATCATAAAGGTCAAACAGATAATGAGAATTGCCTTTTATAAATAATGTATATCTATCTTCGTTGAAAATATTTTTAATGCTATGATTGGGTTTATATGGCGTTTTTTTTCCTCTTTTAAACCAATTATGAATAAAAAGCCAATCAATCCATTGTGTTTTGTAATTATTTAATTTATCCTCAAAAATTTTATATATATACTCTATAGATTCAATTGGATACGTTTTTTTATCTTTGAAATCAGCTATTTTTATTTCTTTATTAAAGTGAATAATTGGGGTTTCGTCTTGATCTCTATAAGAAAGTACAGGAATTATATCAGCACTCAACAAAAGAGATAATTTTCCTATACCATTTTTTACATAAATCGTATTGTTGAAAAAATTGATAGGAATGAAACTTTTATCAAATTCATTAATACGAGTTCTTGTCAATCCTGTATTACCATCCAAATATACAGATAGGACATAACCTTCTAAAATTAAGTTTTTTAACTTAAAAATTGAAGCTTTGTCTTTAACATTTAGAATAACAAAGTCTGCATTGTCGTTATTTTTTAATAATGGTCGAACATCGTTGAGTATCTCTTGTTGCTGTGTTATATATACATTATGATCAATTATTAACACAATTTTAAATCCATTTTCAAAAAGATAGGAATTAAAAAGCCGGAAAGGTCCCAAATGAAAAGTAGCAAAAATTAGAGGCGCATTTTGTTTTGGAATCTCTAAATTATAAGCTGATTCATTAATAACTTTCAAATTTCTAATTGTTTCTATATCAAATTGTTCCATTCTTGAAAGCCATTTGTGGTAAAGTAATTCAATGAATAATCTTCGATATTCTTCTTTTTTTATTTCAGGCAAAAATCTTTTTGCATTCGCTACAAATAAAGAATATTGGTAACTCATATTGTCAATATCAATGGCTTCTGGATTGTTTAGTCTATCTAAGAACCTCTTTTTTTCAATATGCAAGTTCATTTTTTTTCTTTTTTAAGTATTTGAAAATATAAAATATAATAACTACTAATGTTTCGCACTTCTCTTTATTCCATTGACAAAGAATTAATAACGAGAAGTGTTAAATTATTAACTCTATGTATATAAACAAAATACATTTTCCATTTTCATCAACCGGCCTCTTGGAGCTGATTTTCGAGCATATTGGCTATCATTTGTTCAACAGCAGGATTCGTCACTAATTTTTCAAGCAATTCGTCCGCATCTATTTCCAAAACGGCCACTATGGTCTGTATTATCTCAACAAACAGCCACAAAGCCATTCGTCAAGTGTCCGGCGAAGCCTATCTGCATTCATTGTTCTTCAGCCGGTAAAAGACATCCTTGCCCATCTTTATTCCTGCTCCAAACATCCCCGACAGATGAGAATGAACCGTTTTATCTCCGCTCACTACCATAGATATCAAAATGGAGAGAACCATTTGAAAGCCATATCCGCGCACTTTCATCTTTTTGAACTCCGAAAAGCATTCCGTTAGCTTCAGCG
>JAITNQ010000076.1 GCA_031290435.1 Candidatus Symbiothrix sp.
AAAGGTTCCCGTGCATGAACATTGGATATATGCACTTCTATTACAGGAGTTTCTATGCTTTTTATTGCATCGTGAATGGCGATGGATGTGTGGGTATAAGCCCCGGCATTCAGCACAATTCCGTCGAAAGAAAAGCCCGTTTCGTGGATTTTATTGATGATTTCTCCTTCTACATTCGATTGAAAATAACGGATTTCCATATCGGGGAAAATTTCCTTTAATTTTGTCAGATAGTCTTCAAAAGAAGAAGAACCATAAACTCCCGGTTCACGAATACCTAACAGATTTAAGTTAGGCCCGTTGATAATTTGTATCTTCATTTTACAAAATAAATTTATATCTTTGCAAAATTAGTTATTTTTATTCATATAATTAAAAATTTTTCATAATACTTATGAGTTTGGATACGGATGTTTCTGCCTTGGCGAATGATTACCGGACTTTTCTGCTACTCGAAAAGTCCTTGTCGCCTAATTCGGTAGAGGCGTATATAGATGATTTGAATAAGTTGCTGAACTACTTGCATGATGTCGGTAAAATGCCTCAGGAAGCTACTTTGGACGATTTACAGTCGATGATTGCCGAATTGCACGAAATAGGTATCAGTCCTCGTTCGCAAGCGAGGATAGTGTCGGGTATCAAATCGTTTTATCAGTTTTTGTCTTTGGAAAAACATATTCAAAATAATCCGACAGAATTGTTGGAAGCGCCTAAAATAGGATTGAAACTTCCGGAATTTCTCACACTTCGGGAAATTAACGACATCATCGGCAGCATTGATTTGTCTCAGCCTGAAGGACAGCGTAATCGGGCAATTTTAGAAACCCTTTACAGTTGTGGTTTGCGGGTATCCGAATTAATTAATTTGCGGTTTTCCGACTTGTATTTTGACGAGGGTTTTATCAAAGTCGAAGGGAAAGGACGGAAACAGCGTTTGGTCCCGATTTCTTCGGTTGCCGTCAAGGAAATCAACCTGTATTTATCCGATCGTTGCCATATTGAGGTGAAAAAAGGTTTTGAAGATGTACTTTTCCTTAATCGAAGGGGGAAAACGCTTACCCGTACAATGATTTTTTATATCGTCAGACAGCATACGGAGTTGGCCGGAATTCACAAATTGGTTAGTCCGCATACTTTTCGCCATTCGTTTGCTACTCACTTGCTTGAAGGCGGCGCTAACCTGAGAGCTATCCAACAAATGCTCGGACATGAAAAGATTGCTACAACAGAAATTTATACCCATTTGGACAGGGATTTCCTGCGAAGTGAGATTTTGGAACATCATCCGAGGAATAAGAAAAATTAATTGGTGCCTGACTGTTTATTTGCCTTTTAGATTTAAGTGCTTAAGAAGAATATCCTTATAGTTTCCGCCAATCGGCAAATTATTACCGGCAATTTTCAGCCTGTTGCCTTCAATTAACTCAATGTGTTTGATGGATACGATAAAAGATTTATGAATTCTTATAAAAAGGCTTGAAGGCAGAATTTCTTCCAAAGTTTTTAAAACGTATAAGGCTGTAATCTTTTGTTTCAGTGTGTGAAATGTTACATATTCACGTTGTCCCTCGATGTAAAGCAGGTCGGAATATTGTGTTTTGTGGATTTTTGCGCCATCTTTCACAATAAGGAAATCATCTTCAATGGGAGGTTTTACCACGACGTCAGGAACGATGTCATTTTCAGTACATTTTGTTTCAATCCGGCTTGTAGCTTTATTGATAGCTTGTAGAAAACGGGGAAATTCTATCGGCTTCAGAAGATAATCTGCCACTTCCAATTCGTAACTCTCTACAGCATACTCGGAATAGGCTGTTGAGAAAATAATAACCGGACTTTTACTTAAACTGCGTGCAAATTCCATACCGGTCATATCCGGCATTTGTATATCGAGGATTAATATATCGACAGGACTTGACTGCATGATATTGATAGCCTCAAATACATTCATTATCCTATTTAGAAATTAGTCTTCGACATGGCTGTACGGAATTATTGTTACCTTTACATTTTAAAACAATAAAATTTATGGACTTTGAACATAATAAATCGATGATTTTCAAGTATTCGGATATATTTTTCACTCACCTCTTTAACAATGATGTGAAATGCAATCGCATGTCGAGGGAACATGCTCTGGTGTATGTTTATTCGGGCGAGATGTTGCTTGAGGAAGTTGGGAGGGGCGAAACGCGAGTGCACAAGAGTGAATGTGCTTTCATCCGGCGCGACAACCGCATCACGATGACCAAACAGCCGAAAGGGGACGAGCAATATCAGGGCATCTTCATGACGTTTCAGCGAAACTTCCTGCGCAACATGTACCGGAAAATAGACAGGAAAACGCTTCCTTTGAATACGCAAAATATACTGTCAGCGTGATAAAATTGCCACTTGCGCCGGACATTACAGGTTTGTTTCTCCCCATGACGCCTTATTTTGACTCCGCCATCAAACCATCCGCCGAAATGATGAATTTGAAATTAATAGAAGGGGTTTATTATTAGCTTCTCAACATCGACAAGCGGTTCTATCCCTGTCTTTTCGATTTCATCGAACCTTGGAAAATCGACGTCATGGCGGACAGTTGGATATAGAGGCTTTACTTGAAAGAAATGAAAAGGCAGTACGGGAATAGGAAGAGATCGAGCGGTTTTTAAGCAAGATTGACAAGATTTTGATTAAGGGTACGGAGTTGATACTTAATCGGGTTTTTCATCAGACAGGATTTGACCGTATTGAAGACGGGTCGTTGCGCCATCTGGTCCTTGCCCGTCTGTGTCAGCCGTCGAGCAAAGCGGGACAGTCGATTATCTGAAGGGCTATTATGACGAAGATGTCTTGATGAACCGCACTAATATTGCATTATTGGAAGCCGGGGGTTACAAATATATTATCGGAGCAAGAATTAAAAATGAAAACGAAGAACTAAGAAAATGGATCATGTCTCTTGAAAAAAAGGACGGGTCGTTTTATGAGAAAACAAAACCGGAAGGTTGCCGTCTGATTGTCGGTTATTCGGCAAGCAGGGCAAAGAAAGACGCATATAACAGAGGAAAAGGGATACGCCGGCTTAGAAAGGCTTACGGAAATGGGAGAATAACTAAGGATAATATCAATCGTCGCGGCTACAACAAGTTTTTGGAGTTGACCGATGATGTCAGGGTCAGTATCAATCAGGAAAAAATAATCATGGACGGGAAGTGGGACGGATTGAAAGGATACCTTACCAATACAAATCTTTCTATGCAGGATGTCTATGAACAGTATCACGAGCTATGGGTCATTGAACGGACTTACAGAGTAACGAAAGGCACATTGGAAATGCGTCCGATGTTCCACTTCACGCCCCGCCGGATAGAAGCCCACGTCTGCATTTGTTTCGTGGCATACAAGGTTTACCAAGAGTTGGAACGCATACTAAAACTGAGTGGAATAAACCTAAGTGTTGACAAAGTATTGAGCATAGCCAAAACGATAACTACCCTGAAAGTCAGATTGCCGATTAAGAATCAAACCTTGTCAAAAACCATGATTTTGACAACAAG
>JAITNQ010000094.1 GCA_031290435.1 Candidatus Symbiothrix sp.
AGTTGCATAATTCAATAATAGTTAGTACTTTTGTGGCGTAAAAACGATAAGAATATGTTTAGAAAAAGTTCGTTAACTCAACAATTAGAGATATTTAGCTCTCCTTCCAGTATCTTGTCGGAGAAATCTCTTCGTTATTATTGTGACAGTCATTCATGGCATAATATTTTCTACAAGGAAGTATTGATGCGCATAGATGAAAGCATTTTCAGTCCCTTGTTTTGTGAGAACAATGGCGCCCCAAATGCATCAGTTCGCTTACTAGTCGGAATGATGGTTCTCAAGGAAGGTTTTGGTTGGAGCGACGCTCAACTATTTGAGGAGGCAAGATATAATTTATTGGTTCGTAGTGCTTTAGGGATGAAGGATTTAAATGATCCAGTACCGGCGGAATCTACATATTATTTATTACGCAAACGTATTGTAGACCGAGAGAAATCAGAAAATGAAAATTTGTTAGAACAAACGTTTGCATCAGTCACCAAAGGACAGGTGATAGATTTTGATGTCAGAGGCAAACGTATTCGTATGGATAGCAAATTGATAGGTAGCAATATAGCCTGGTACAGCAGGTATGAAATCATTCATGAAACCTTGAAACGGGCATATACAAAGCATAGTTTCGCCACCGACATGCTTTCGGAAAATGAACTGCAATTTCTGGAAAGCATAGCTAGTGAAGAAGGAGAAAAAGTAATCTACCGACATACGAAAGAGGAAGTCAGTAGCCGGATAGGGATTTTGGGCACATTGATATACAAAATATTAACTATCACGGGGGCAACCGAAAACAAGGACATGCAACTATTGCAGCGTGTCTTTGATGATCAATATACAGTTGAAAAAAATGAAGAGGGCGTTGAAGGCAAAGAGAGCGTTGAAGGCGTTGAAGTCAAAGAAGAGGTAATCCCTCGACCCAAAGCAAGTATCAGTTCTAAATCAGTCCAATCGCCACATGATACGGAATGTCATTATCGTAACAAAGACGATAATAAAGTAAAGGGATATTCCGATAATTTGACAGAAACGTGTGACAGTGAGAACAAAGTAAACTTGATAGTAAATACACAAGTAGAAGTTGTGACCCATTCCGATAGTGACTTTCTGCAACCTGCAGTAGAAAAATCACAGGAAATTCTTACTGATAAAATAGAGAAAATACATGCCGACGGCGCTTACCATAGTCCTGAGAATCAGAAGTTTTGCGGCGACAACATCGCATTGATTCTTTCAGCGATACAAGGGGCTCAGTCCCAATTCGACTTATTCTATTCCGATGATGAAGTTGGAATAAAGGTTGTTGACACACAAACAGGTGAAAACATGAATGTTAGAAAAATAGTGGCACGAAAAGACGGTGGAATACGATGGGTAATAAAAACAGCAGCAGGGAAATACCGATATTTTATTAAGGAAAACGTTGAAACTTCGCTATTACGCAGAAGTATAGCTCAAATTCCTCAATCAGAATTAAATATGCGCAATAATGTTGAAGCAACTATATTTCAGTTAGGGCAACGATATCCAAATTCAAAAACCCGCTACCGTGGATTAATAAAACACAAAATGTGGTCAAATATGCGCTGTTTATGGGTGAACTATGTCCGCATCTCTCGTTATATTAGCGGATTAAGCCCCAAAACAGCTTTTTTAACACTTTTTAACGCTTTTGATGACATTTTACAAGATATAGGACGCGAAATCTATCAAATTTTGATTCGAAATGTTCGCCCTCAAAAATTTTTACCCCCTCAAAAATTTTTGTTATGCTTTTTCGATTAAAAAAAAGGAGGGTTTTCAGAGGGGACTCAATCTTTAAATTTTTAAATCTTTAACTCCCCCCATCCTTCGCGATATGTATGACGAATATATTCCTGCGCTGTTTGTATTGCATTCAAAGTCAACGTGCGCGGTTCCTGATGCGGGATACCGTTAGTGACTTTAATCACATCGCTATCCGACAGATTTGTGATACGCATATTGACGCCATCCCACTGAAGTTTCTTATTCAGACTTTTCAAGCGGACGGCGAGGTTACCCATCACTACCATTTCGTTAAGCGGACCGGCATATTCGAAGTTCGAAAGCGGCAACACCCTGTTTTCCGGCGATTCCTTGCAGGCACGTACAAAATCCATCTCATGACTTGTTCCGACCCTCCGCAAACTCGCGGGCGGTTTCGGCAAATTCTGAAATTTGTCGGCAGGCAGCAGACGATAATTCCCGCCGTAATTGTCGCACATCAGAATTCCTTTCGACCCGTGGAAAATAATGCCGTTCAACTCTGCACCCATCTCGACGCCATCGGGCAACGAAGCGGGACGAGGCGGCTGCAATCCACCGTCGTACCAAGTAACGCTCACTGCCGGCAGATTGAATTTGCCCTCTTTCGGACGTGCCGGAAATTCGTACCGGATATTCGAAGCGACCGGTGCGCTTTCGGTATTGAACGCCGAAGAAGACGCCTCAACTGCCGAAGGATGACCCAGTTTCATCGCTGAAAAGACGACGTCAAGCACATGACAAGCCATATCGCCCAATGCGCCGGTGCCGAAATCCCACCATCCGCGCCAGTCCCACGGGTGGTATGCCCGATGATAGGGACGCATGGCGGCAGGTCCGATAAACAAATCCCAGTTGATATGCTCCGGTAGCCACATTCCCTGTTCGGGACGCGATAATCCCTGAGGCCAGATTGGGCGGTTTGTCCATGCGTCAACGTGCGTCACTTCACCGATAGCGCCGCTCCATATCCATTCGCATACCTCGCTGACAGTGTTGCTGCTATGACCTTCGTTGCCCATCTGCGTCACCACTTTGTAATGACGCGAAGCCTCCAGCAACACGCGCGATTCGTACACCGAATGGGTCAGCGGTTTTTGCACATACACATGTTTGCCCAACTGCATTGCCGCCAAAGCGCACACAGCATGGGTATGGTCGGGCGTGGCAACGACGACGGCGTCAATGCTTTTGCCCATTTCGTCCAACATCTTGCGGAAATCAACATACCGTTTCGCTTCCGGACATGCGTCGAAACATTTTTTGGCGTATAACCAGTCGATATCACACAGGGCGACAATATTTTCCGACCTCATAGCCCCGAGATTGTTATTGCCTTTACCGCCGATACCGATACCTGCGATATTCAGTTTATCGCTTGGCGCGATGTGTCCAAGACCGCTGACAGCATGGCTCGGCACGACCAAAAACATGCCAGCCGTCGCTGCCGACGCCTGTAAAAAGCGTCGGCGTGAAATAGGTGTATTCATGGATGATAACGTTTTAGAGTTCTTTAATCTTGATATTTCTGAACCAGATTAGTGCTTCACCATGTTTTCCCTGAAACCCGATATACCCTTTTGTTGGCAGTTCGGAGTACGGGTTCGGCAACCACGACGGAATCTCCGAACCGTCGGGATTTGTTTTCCCTGAAGTCCAAAGGCTCATGTCCATGTTGAGAATCTTTTTTCCATTCAGCGAGACCTGAATTTTCTTCCCTTTTGCCGTAATCTTCATTTTGTTCCATTCGCCCGGTTTTTTCACTAACCGAAATTCCGACGGGGCAAGATGTCCATACAC
>JAITNQ010000104.1 GCA_031290435.1 Candidatus Symbiothrix sp.
TCGTGAGACAGTTCGGTCTCTATCTGTTGTGGGCGTAGGAAATTTGCGGGGATCTGACACTAGTACGAGAGGACCGTGTTGGACAGACCTCTGGTGAACCGGTTGTCGCGCCAGCGGCACGGCCGGGTAGCTAAGTTTGGGATGGATAAGCGCTGAAAGCATCTAAGTGCGAAGCCAGCCTCAAGATAAGATTTCCATATTAAGGTCGTCGTAGACTACGACGTAGATAGGCTGCAGGTGTAAAGGCGGTAACGTCATAGCCGAGCAGTACTAATTACCTGAATAATTGTCTTTCAACAATTGAAAATTGAGAATTGAAAATTGAAAATGCTTCAATTCGCAGTTTTCACTCCAACTGTTCTTGTTTTTACCATATGTTATAAAAAATGAAGAATTAAGAATTAAGAATTAAAAAAACATTAATCATTAATCATTAATCATTCATAATTGACATTCAGGTAGTTATAGCGCCGGGGTTCCACCTCTACCCATTCCGAACAGAGAAGTTAAGCCCGGTTGCGCCGATGGTACTGCGTGTAAGTGGGAGAGTAGGTAGCTGCCGTTTTTAGAGGAAGCCGTTCAGGTTGATATGCTTGAGCGGCTTCTTTTTTTGTTACTTTTCTCTTTTGGTCTTTTGTTTGATTCACCATGCAACTTGATAATAAAAAAACATTGAACCATTTTTTCTATCCGAAAATTTTTATTACCTTTGCACCGGAAATGAAAACAATTAGTAAGACATTGGTTCCGGTACTGGAAATCGCTCTAAGGGAGAGTCTGGATGACTACGAATCAAAGAACGAAGATAATTCTTTAGGGGATTTATATCTGTATTATGATGAAAGTGAGAATGTGCTTTTTATCTATGATGATATGGATATTCTTTTGAATAAAGTTCAATTGCCGGATAATCAATCGTTTAATTCCGCTACTTTTCGATCTCTATTGCAACAGCCGGAAATGATAGCGTTATTTGAAAAGGATTATATTTTTAAACCTTTTACCATTAGTTTGGTTGACAAAGATTTTGTTGTTGTGGAAGAGTTATTTTTCCTTGACGATGATACCATCAAATTGGACGATGTAAATGAAATTTGGACGCATATTGAGGAAGAGTTGGATGATTTTCTGAAAGATTTGATTAAATAAATAATAAGCCACTGTAGCTCAGTCGGTAGAGCAACGCATTCGTAACGCGTAGGTCACCAGTTCGAGTCTGGTCAGTGGCTCATTAATAATCAGGCAGTTGCATTTACTTGTGGCTGCCTTTTTTACTTTTAATAAAAACAAATCCGCTATTCATTCTTTCTCAAGCAAATAAATAATTATTTTTATGTGGATAATAATTGTCCTTATTCTTTTGGTAGTAGCGGCATTGGTTTATGCTTCAGCCGATATTCGGTCCGGATTTTACGTAAAGACTGTTTCCCGTTTAGCGACAGGGGAAAAACTGCTTGCCCTCACTTTTGACGATGGCCCGCATCCGGAAGTCACACCCAAGGTATTGGCTATTTTGAAAAAATATGGCATCCGTTCGGTTTTTTTTTGCACCGGTAAACATATCACAGCGCATAAATCCATGGCGCGGAGAATCGTTGAAGAAGGACATTTGATCGGCAATCACAGCTATCACCATTGCAATGCTTTTCCTTTGCTTTCCGTACGGAAGATGCGGGAAGAAATTAAACGCTGTCAGGAAGTTATTGCAACTTTCAATCTGCCGGATGCGCCGCTTTGGTTCCGCCCGCCCTTTGGCGTGACCAATCCTAATCTGAAAAAGGCTTTGGAAGGCAGCGATTACCGAATTATGGGATGGAGCCTGCGTTCTTTGGATACGACAATCCGGCGACCGGAAAAGGTAATTGAAAGAGTTACAAAAAGGATAAAACCGGGTAAAATTATACTTTTTCACGATTCGCAGGCAAATACGCCCTTGATTCTGGAAAGAGTTATTAACTTTGCCCTCGAAAACGGATACAAATTTATAAGAGCAGATGAAAAAGATTTTTCTATTTTTAATACTCCTGCTGAACCTTTCGGCAAAGGCGCAGACCGGTTTTAAACCGCTTGCTTCACTCGACCGGTTCAAAGCGGATTTGCAGGCGGAATCGGCTGCCCTGACCGGCATGGAAAGTAGCTTTACACAAACGAAATACATCCATTTGTTAGCTGAAAAAATAGTTTCTACCGGCATGTTTTACTACCGGAAACCGGATAAAATCTGTTTGGACTACCAAAAACCCGTGAAATACCTGATTGTTATCAACGGTGATAAAATCAGGGTGGATTCGGATGGAAAAACCAATACTTACGACCTCGGCCGGAACAAAATGATGTCGCAGATAAATGTCCTGATATCGGCTTGCATGACCGGCGATATCGACAAGCTATCTTCCGCTTATTCCCTGACGGTCAACGAAAATGACAGACAGTATCTCGTTGGGGTACTCCCTTCCGGAAGCGCTAAATCGTACATGAAATCCATTGATATATATTTAGACAAAAAAGATTTTTCCGTACAAAAACTGAAAATAACAGAACCATCAGACGATTATACGGAATATGAATTTACGGCTAAAAAGAAAAATCCGCTTATTCCCGATGCGAAATTTAGTGTCAAGTAGCCTGTTGATATGCTTGTTATTGCTTGCATCATGCGCTCCCGGAATTACCAAAGGATTCAGGAAAGCAACTTCCATGCATGTGCAGAAAGAAGCGTTTTATCCTTTTTTTCCTGCGGCGGACAGCGTCCTGTTGTTTAACATGCAGATTGATTTCGGAAAAAATCATTTCAGTGGGATATTATTGGTGAAATCAACCGGAAAAGACAGGTATCGCACGGTGTTTACTTCTCATTTCGGAATGAGCGTCTTTGACTTTGAAGTCGATAGCGATTCTTTCCGTGTGAATTATTGTCTGGAAGCCCTGCATAAAAAACGCTTCCTGCAAATATTGGAAGCCGATTTCAGCGCCTTGCTTTTTCTGAACCCGGAAACGGACGGTTCGCTTTCGGATATTTATGTCAACGATGCCGCTTCCGGATTGGAAGTTATCAAAGCGGGTAAATATTATTACCTGAAAAACAAGGTTTCGGAAACGCTCATCGCAATCGAAGCGCCCCAACCGGTCAACGCCCGGCGCTACCGTTTTTCAGACTACAAGGACAAGTTTCCAGCCCTTATTCAAATACAACACAGCCATATCGGCCTGAAAATGCAATTGGAAAGGATAAATAGGGAGTAATGCGTCGACATATTAAAGTAATATTTAGCCTCATTTGAAAATATTTTGGCCGGTTGAATGGAAAGAAGTATCTTTGTGAATTACATTTGTTATTTTATAGAAAATGTTATTAACGAATTTCTTTCAGTTGAAATGGGTAGAAAAATCCGACAATGCGGTTATTTTTACCGTATTGATAAATCCCCTGCATGAGGTTTTCAAGGGACATTTTCCCCAACAACCGGTTGTTCCGGGTGTTTTTACGTTGCAAATGATTAAAGAATGTACAGAAATTTTCTTAGACAGGAAGTGGAGATATGGCGAATTGTCGAACTGCAAGTTTTCGAGGCCGATACTTCCGGAACACGACGAAGAAATAAAAATCAGGTGTGAATACACCATGGAAAATGATACGCTTCAACTGAAAGCTAAGGTCGCATCCGGCGAATTTGACTGCCTGTCGTTGAAGGCAACGCTTTTTGAACTTAATACTTCAGACCATCCATGACGGACAAAGCGGAAATCAAGAAAAGGCTGCACGAATTGAATATCTGTATTATCGTTCCGACTTATAACAACGAGAAAACACTTGAAAGTTTTATTTCCGGATTGAAAGCATATTCCGAAACGATTATCGTCGTCAACGACGGTTCTACCGATTCGACTGCATCCATTCTGGAGGGGATGGAAAATATTGTTGTTTGTACCTGTCCCAAGAACAGAGGAAAGGGGTATGCTCTTCAGACCGGTTTCGGGAAAGCGCTCGCATTAGGCTTCGATTACGCTGTAACCATTGATAGTGACGGACAACATTATCCTTCGGAAATAGCTGTATTATTGGAAGAACATTCCGGAAATCCGGACGCAATTATTATCGGTGCACGCAATCTCCGCCAAGAAAATATGCCCGGCAAAAACACTTTTGCCAACCGGTTTTCCAATTTTTGGTTTTGGGTGGAAACCGGCCGGAAATTGCCCGACACCCAATCCGGCTTCCGGCTTTACCCACTCCGACTTGTTGCCAACCGGCATTTCTTTACCCGCCATTACGATTTCGAATTAGAGGCGCTGGTTCGCTCCGCATGGAACGGAGCGCCGGTGCTTTCCGTTCCCATCACGGTTTATTATCCCCCTGAAGAAGAACGTATTTCTCATTTCAAGCCGTTCAAGGATTTTGTACGAATCAGCATACTGAACACTTTTTTGGTGCTGATTGCTTTCCTGTGGGTAAAACCGTTTCATTTTTTCAGGCAAATCAACAAGGAAACGGCAAAAGCCTTTCTCAACAAACATATTTTCGCCTCCACCCAATCCAACCGCACCATCACACTTTCGGTTATGTTGGGTATCTTTCTGGGAATTATTCCAATATGGGGTTATCAGATGCTGGTGGCTTATGCTTTGGCCCATTTTTTCAAACTGAACAAAGCCATCGCTTTGGTTGCTTCGAACATCAGTATTCCGCCGATGATACCGTTTATCCTCTATGGGAGTTATGCGGCAGGCGCCTTGCTGTTGGGCAATTCTCCCGGAATCAAGCTGAGCACGATCAGTTTTGTAACTGTAAAACAAGATTTTATTCAATATCTTATCGGCAGTTTTGCGCTTGCCGCCACATCTTCTGTCATCTTTGGGATTATTACGTATCTGCTTTTGCATATTTTGAAAAAAAAATAAAAAGGATAGAAAAAATCGGAAATATATACCGATAATCCCTGATTTTAACATAGAATATTGTATGTTTTGCGATAATTCTTTATCTTTGTGCCGTGGTTTCCACCTTTTTTTTGCCGAGATATGAAAAATTATGATAAAATTTTAAACAACAATAAAAAATAAGTTATGAGTGAATTAAATGAACTAATTGTGAACGAGATTAGTAAAAATCTTCCATCAAACAAAAAGATGATTAAATACTTGATGGATATATTAAATATTGGGCGTGAATCAGCTTATCGCAGGATAAAAAATCAAATACCATTTACGGTAGAAGAAATAGCAGTAGTCGCAAAGGATCTTAAATTTTCATTAGATATGATCATTGGCGCCAATAGCATCAACAAAGAAAATTTTTCAGGAAAGATGGATAGTATTTTTCAGGAATCAAACGACGATTTTCTGGATCAACTTAAATATACCGGTTTGTTTATGCAGCAGATGGGACAAGCAAATGAATTAAGCATTATGGCAGCGCTGAATAATTTGCCTATGTATTTTTTTCCTTATGAGATGCTTTTTAAATTCGAATACTGCAGGTATTTACATTCCAAAGGAGAAATTTCATTTTCGTCTAATTTTGCTGATATTCATATTACGCCCGAATTGGAAGCCCTGCATAAAGAATGTGTTTTACATTTCAATCAATTAAGAAATATTACTTGCATTGTTGATGATTCTATTTTTGAAAAAATGGTGAAAGAGATACTATATTACTACAACCGTAAATTTATTTCGAATGAAGATCTCTGCCTTTTACAAAAAGATATGTTTGGATTATTGGCTCTCATTGAAAAAATACTAACGGGCGCCAGTCATAATAAAAGTAATTATTCAATCTATTTATCCTCTTTTACGCTTGATTCCAATTGTGCTTACTATGAATTTGATAATAGAGTGATGTCACAAATCTGGTTGTTTCCTCATAGTCCGATTATGATGAATAATAGCTATGTAATAAGTGAGATGCAAAAAAAATGGTTGGAATCGAGAATAAAATACTCAACATTGTTCTCCAAATCGAATGATATGATGCAGTTTGAAATTTTGCAACATGCACATCAGCTAATTACAAAAATGTACCCACAATTAGATTGAATACAGCTTCTATGCATAAAAAAGAATTTTTTTTATAGGCGACGAAAAAATATTTAGAAAAGTTCTTGTTTTATAATAATTATAATTAACTTTGTAGTCTTAAATGAGAAAATATGAATTCTGTTGAGTCTATAAAAGCTTTATTTATTTCTAAAGGATTGAAAGTCACGTTACAGCGAATAGCAGTGTATCAAGCCATGGAAGTATTGGGGCATGCTTGCCCCGAAGCTATTATTACTGAAATACATAAGGTGTATCCAACGATTACAATAGCTACAATTTACAATGTGTTGGAATGTTTAGTTGAGAACAAAATTTTAACTAAGGTTATGACCGGAGACAATAAAATGTATTTTGATATCAGAACGGATGAGCATCATCATTTATATAGTGCACAAGATCATCGGATAGAAGATTTTGATGATCCTCTTCTTATGGAAATGATAAGAAATTATCTGTGTTCTAAAAAAATGGATGATTTTGAGTTGGAGGAAATCAAGGTGCAATTGGTCGGTAAATTTAAAAATAAAACATCAAAAATATTGTATAACTGCTAAAAAATTATCATTATGAAATTTAAAGAACAACTTACGTCACAATCAGGATCACCTGTTGTAGACAATCAGAACATCCAAACAGCTGGACCTCATGGCCCGGCGCTGATGCAGAATGCTTGGATGATGGAAAAATTGGCGCATTTCAATCGCGAACGGATACCGGAGCGCATCGTGCATGCCAAAGGATCGGGCGCTTTTGGCACTCTTACTGTAACCCAAGATATTACGGCTTTTACGAAGGCTGCTGTTTTTAGCCAAGTCGGTAAAGAAACGCCGCTTTTCCTGCGGTTTTCAACAGTTGCCGGAGAACGGGGCGCTGCTGATACCGAACGGGATGTGCGCGGCTTTGCTATCAAATTTTATACGGAAGAAGGAAACTGGGACTTGGTTGGAAATAACACGCCGGTGTTTTTCATCCGTGATCCTTTGAAATTTCCGGATTTTATTCATACCCAAAAACGAGATCCGCAAACCAACCTCCGCAGCAATACCATGATGTGGGATTTTTGGGGAAGCAGTCCGGAAACTTTGCATCAGGTAATGATACTGATGAGTGACCGCGGCCTTCCTGCCAACCTTCGGCAAATGCATGGTTTCGGAAGTCATACTTTTAGCTTTATCAACAGTGAAAATAAACGGTTCTGGGTAAAATTCCATTTCAAATCTCAACAAGGTATTGCGAATTTGACCAATGTCGAAGCAACAGAAATCGTTGGTAAAGACAGGGAAGCCTCACAGCGTGATTTATTCGAACATATAGAGAGCGGTGATTTTCCTCATTGGAAAATGTGCGTGCAAATTATGCCTGAAGCCGAATCGAAGACCTATCGTTTCAATCCTTTCGATCTTACTAAAGTTTGGAGCCAAAAAGATTATCCGCTGATTGAAGTAGGCGTATTAACGCTCAACCGTAATCCGGAAAACTATTTTGCAGAAGTGGAGCAAGTCGCTTTCAGCCCCACCCATGTAGTTCCGGGTATTGGTTGGTCTCCCGATAAAATGTTGCAAGGCAGACTCTTTGCTTATACCGATGCACAACGTTATCGCTTGGGCGTCAATTTTGAGAGTCTCCCTGTGAATGCACCGCATTGTCCGGTACATAATTACCACCGGGACGGATTCATGCGTTTCGATGCAAATGGCGGAGGAACTGCCAATTATGAACCGAATAGTTTCGGCGGCCCGGTTGAAGATAAGACAAAGAACGAACCACCTCTGATCTTAGAAGGAGATGCTTTCAATTACGACCACCGCGTAGACAAAGATTATTATACACAGCCGGGCGATCTTTATCGTTTGGTTCCGGAAGAAGAAAAGAAACGCATCGCATCTAATGTTGCAGAATCTATGGATGGCGTTCCGGAAACTGTTTTGATACGGGCTGTTGCACGCTTTTATCAAGCAGACGAACGTTGCGGAACGGATATAGCCGCTCATTTGGGCATTGCTATTGTGAAGATACAAGAAGAGGTTAAACGCCAGCAAGCCGAATCGTAAATTTAATATTTCGATAAAAATGTGTTTTTTATAGAGAAAACAGTTACAAATAAGATTGTAACTGTTTTCTTTTGTGTCTTGCAGGTCTCTCTTAGAGGGTTGTCAGCGAAAGTTGTTAACCAAAATAGGAAGTTATCAACAGTAAAAGTCTGTTTTATGGAATCAAATACAATTCTTTCAATAAAAAATAGTACTTTTGTGCTCCAAATTATATATATTTTTTTATGGGAAAAATTATCGCTTTAGCGAATCAAAAAGGAGGGGTGGGGAAAACCACAACTACTATCAATTTAGCAGCCTCTTTGGCGGCATTAGATAAAAAGACCTTGGTAGTTGATGCCGATCCTCAGGCAAATGCTTCTTCCGGTTTGGGAATCAACATCAGAGAAGTGAAGGATTCGATCTATGAATGTATCATCAATCATGTGGATCCGAAAAAAGCTATACTTCCAACAGAGGTGCCGGGCTTGTATATTGTGCCTTCCCATATTGATTTAGTTGGGGCTGAAATTGAAATGTTAAGTTTTGAAAATCGGGAAAAAGTCTTGAAAACCGTTCTGGAAAAATTGAGAAATGACTATGATTACATATTGATTGACTGTTCTCCTTCTTTGGGCTTGATTACGGTAAATTCGTTAACCGCTTCCGATTCTGTTATTATTCCCGTACAATGCGAATATTTTGCATTGGAAGGAATATCGAAGCTATTGAATACGATTAAAATTATCAAGTCGAAGCTCAATCCTTCTTTAGAAATAGAAGGATTCGTACTTACTATGTACGATTCGCGTCTGCGCTTGGCAAATCAGATTTATGAGGAAGTAAAAAAACATTTTGGCGACTTGGTTTTCACAAGTGTTATCCAGCGTAACATCAAATTAAGTGAAGCGCCGAGTTACGGTCAGCCGGTATTATTGTATGATCCCGATTCGAAGGGTTCGTACAATCACATGGAATTGGCAAAAGAATTGATAGCGAAAAACAAATAATTATATGTCCAGACAAACAAAATCTGCTTTAGGAAGAGGCTTGGAAGCCTTGATAACAATGGATGATTTGAATACAGGGGGGTCATCCTCAATCAATGAGGTGGAATTATCTAAAATAGAGGCAAATCCGGATCAGCCTCGCTCTGTTTTTGATCAGGAAGCTTTGGAAGAATTAGCGGCGTCCATCAAATCTTTGGGATTGGTTCAACCGATAACTTTAAGAGAAATAGAGCCGGAACGTTATCAGATTATTTCCGGGGAAAGACGATACAGGGCGTCGAAATTAGCCGGTCTTGCATCTCTTCCCGCTTATATACGAAAAGCCAGCGATGAAAATATCATGGAAATGGCATTGATCGAAAATATTCAACGGGAAGACCTGAACGCTATTGAGATTGCCTTAGCTTTCCAGACCCTCATTGATACGCATAGTCTGACGCAGGAAAAACTGAGTGAACGTATCGGGAAAAAACGTGCAACTATTGCCAATTTCCTGCGTGTATTGAAGTTGCCTGCCGAAATCCAAATGGGATTGAAAGACAAAAAAATAGATATGGGGCATGCCAAATCACTGCTTTCTCTGGAAGATCCTTCTATGCAATTGATGGTTTACGAACAGATTTTAAAGTACGGATTCTCTGTCCGGCGTACCGAGGAAATTGTGAGGGAACTGAATGAAGGTGGAACAACCGTGGCAGAAAAGCCTGTTGCTATTTCCGGAGAGAAAAAGAAAACGCCTGCCGAATTTGATTTGTTGAAAAAGCACCTCGCCTCGTTTCTGGGGGTAAAAGTATCGCTTTCCTGCAACGAAAAAGGCGCCGGAAAAATCGGTATTGCTTTCGCAAATGAGGCCGAATTGGAGAGAATTGTCCGGTTTTTTGATTCTTTGAAAAATAATTAGTAATTTAGGCGAATCATTTGGAACGATATACCGGGTTTATATTAATTTTGCTTTTTTTTGCGCCTTGCCTGAAGGCGCAGGAAAGTGTGTCTTTTGACAAAGATACGACGCATGTGTCAGACGATTTTGCTGTTTTTCCCGATTCGTTGTTCGCCGGTTCTTTTGAGACAATGAGTAAAAAAGATTCGGTAGGGACGACTCGGAAAGAAGAGGCGCTCAAACGGAATCCGAACAGAGCGGTTATTTATTCTGCCGTTTTTCCAGGTTTAGGGCAGATTTATAACCGGAAATATTGGAAATTGCCGTTGGTATATGGTAGTTTTATAGGGTGTATGTATGCAATTACTTGGAATGGAACCCAACACAATGGGTATAAAAAAGCATATATAGACTTTAATGATAATAATGATGAGACAAATTCATGGGCGGATTATCGGCCTTATACGCTTCCGGAAAGCTTTGCCGATTGGTCGCAGGAACAAAAGACATGGTTTTCGGGCGCTTTGAAATCTAAAAAAGATTACTATCGCCGATACCGTGACATGAGTTATATTATCAGTGTGGGTGTATACGCTATCTGGATTATCGACGCATTTGTGGATGCACAATTGTTTGATTTCGATATCAGTCCGGACTTGGGTATGCGGATTGACCCGGTTATATATGAGCGGACAAATGTAAGCTCCCGCTCTATAGGCCTACAATGTAGTTTAACTTTTTAATTGTGCTTACGAATCTAAGAACAGAATGAAAACATTTGTATTAGTAGGAATAACGACTTTATTTAGTGTTTGCGCTTCGGCGCAAGTCACGATGTGGCAGGATTTGGAAAAAAAAATGGCACAGGAAGAACAACTTGGTGATGCCAATCCCCGAACAGTATCAACAGTATCAACAGTATCAACAGTATCCGGATCGGATGTTTATACGCCTGAAGCTTGGGATACCAATTGGGATAAACTGATGAATTCGTGGTATGTCATGCATTATACCAAAAAAATAAATAACGAAGCGTATAATGAAAATGTTTCTATAAGCGATTCGATTTATGTAGAAAGACTGTCAAAATTGCCCAAAATAATAGAACTTCCTTATAATAATATTGTGAGGACATGTATAGATTATTATGTAGACCGGCGTCGAAGTTTGGTTGAATACATGTTGGGGTTGGAATCTTTTTATTTCCCGATGATAGAAGAAACTTTGGATAAATATGATTTACCCCTTGAGCTAAAATACCTGACGATTGTAGAATCGGCATTGAATCCGACTGCCCTTTCAAGAGCCGGTGCGTCCGGACTTTGGCAATTTATATTACCGACTGGAAAATCTTACGGATTGGAAATAAACAGTTTGATTGATGAACGGCGCGATCCGGTAAAATCGACTGATGCAGCCTGCCGTTATCTGAAAGACTTGTATGATACCTATAAAGATTGGAATCTTGCCATTGCCGCCTACAATTGTGGAGGCGGAAATGTAAATAAAGCAATCAAACGCTCAGGAGGCAAAACGGATTATTGGGCTATTTATCCTTATCTTCCGCGAGAAACAAGAAGTTATCTTCCTTTTTTCATTGCCGCCAATTACGTCATGAATTATTATGCATATCACAAGTTATATCCTGTTGAGACGACCCTGCCCTTGTCTACGGATACGATAATGGTTGGGCAGATGATTCATTTTGACCAAATTGCCGCCATTCTCCGGATGGACAAAGAGGAGATTAAGGCTTTGAATCCTCAGTACAAGAGAGATATTATTCCCGGAAATTATCGTCCCCAGCCTTTGAAATTACCGACCGTTAAGGCTTATGCTTTTGTGGAATTGGAAAAAGAGATTGCAGGTCATAGATCGGAAGAGTTATTTACTAATCGGACATATGTTAACAAATCGTCTTCCGACAATAGCCCGGAAAAAATTGTTCACAGGGTAGCTAAAGGTGAAACCCTGAGTACTATCGCACAGAGGTATGGTGTGACGGTTTCTGCTATTTGCAAATGGAATAACTTAAAAAACACAAGAACGACTGTTGGTGAAAGATTGGTTCTATATGCGGATAACGGCGGGTCTGGCAACACTCCTATTGCAAAAGTTTCCAAACCGGCAAATACTACCGCCAAAACTATCATGTCGACTGCCACTTCCACTTCAAGACAAATGACCGCGAGATATAAAGTAAGGGATGGCGATTCATATTATACGATTGCCAAAAAATACCAAGGGTATAATCACGAAGATTTAATGAAATTGAATAATACGAAAAGTCCATCATTAAAAGTAGGGCAATATATTAAAGTACCTACTAATTGACAAATAAGAGAAGAGGTGCAAAATGGAAGGGAAAGCGAAAAATATAAAAACGAATGAAGATGAAAAAATGGTTCAGGAAGCTTTTGAGCGACTACAGAAAAGTTATGCTCAATCAAATCATCGTCAAAAATTTGAAATTATAAACAATGCTTTTCTCTTTGCCAATTCTGCGCACAAAGGCGTGAAAAGGCAGTCGGGAGAACCTTATATCATGCATCCTTTGGCTGTCGCTCAGATTGTGAGCGAAGAAATGGGCTTGGGTTCAACTTCTATTTGTTCCGCCTTGTTGCACGATGTGGTAGAAGATACCGATTATACGGTAGAAGATATCCAAAGCGTTTTTGGAGATAAAATCGCCCAAATCGTCAGTGGATTAACCAAAATATCAGGCGGGATATTTGCAGGAGCCGCATCTGCACAAGCCGAAAACATGAGGAGACTGTTGCTTACCATGTCGGATGATATCCGGGTTATTCTGATAAAAATAGCCGACCGTTTGCACAATATGCGAACTTTAGGATCGCTTCTTCCGGCAAAACAATATAAAATAGCCGGTGAAACTATGTTTTTGTACGCGCCAATGGCACACCGCTTGGGATTATTTACCATAAAAACCGAATTGGAAGATTTGAGTTTTAAGTATGAACACCCCGAAGAATACAAGCAGATCAACCAAAAATTGGAAGCTACGGCTGCTAACAGAGAGAAAATTTACAAGAATTTTGCTACGCCGCTCTACCCCAGATTAGACGAATTGGAAATTCGATACAAAATGCAGGAGCGAGTAAAATCCATTTATTCGATTTGGAACAAAATGCAAGCGAAAAAGGTGGATTTTAAAGAGATTTACGATATTTTTGCGGTTCGGATTGTTTTTGAATCCAAACCCGATGTGGATGTGAAAAAGCAATGTTGGGATATTTATTCGGCTATTACTAATTTGTACAAATTACGTCCCGACCGGATTCGAGACTGGGTGAGCCACCCGAAAGCCAATGGTTATCAAGCCCTCCATCTAACGGTGATGGGTCCGGATGGACAGTGGGTAGAAATACAAATCAGGAGCGCCAAAATGGACGAGATTGATGAAAAAGGTTTAGCCGCCCATTGGAAATACAAAGAGTACGGCAATCGGAATACCATAGAAAAGCAAACAGAATTAGACCGTTGGTTGGAAAGGATTCAGGATATATTAGAAGCGCCAAGTCCCAATGCCATGGATTTTTTGGATACCATCAAACTGAATCTGTATGCTTCGGAAATATTTATTTTTACGCCAAAAGGAGAAATCAAGACTTTGCCACAAGGCGCTACCGCATTGGATTTTGCCTACGAAATCCATTCTAATGTGGGCGATAAATGTATCGGAGCAAAAGTGAATCATGCTTTGGCGCCGTTGAGTTATAAATTATCTTCCGGCGATCAGGTTGAAATATTGACTTCTCGTTCCCAAATACCCCAGCCAGAGTGGCTTAATTTTGTTACTACCGCTAAAGCGAAAACCAAAATAGAATCTTTCCTGAAAAAGCAAAAAAAAGAGAAAGTGAAAGAAGGAGAACAGCTCTTGACCGCGTGTTTAGAAAAAGCAGAGATAGCGTTTTCCGTTCAGATTTTAGATAAATTTCTCGCTTTCTACGGTTATCCTAAAAAGGAAACCCTTTATTATGCGCTGGCTGAAAAGCAAATAGAATTACCGGAGAATCCACAAAAAATTCTCAAAGAAAAAACCGATAATTTTATTATGAAATATGTAAAAAAGACATTCAGCGCCGGAACGAAAGACAGCAACGAAACGCAAGCCGTAGATACGCCTGTGCTGGACGCCAGAAAAATTGACCGCAAAAAAACCTATATTTTAGATGAAGCTGATTTTCAAAAAAATTATGTAACTTCTTCCTGTTGCCATCCTATTCCGGGTGAAGAAGTGTTGGGTTTTGTTCAGGACGATGGGCGTTTGGAGGTGCACAAGCGTTCTTGTTCACAGGCGCTTACACTAAAAACCCGTTTCGGCGATCGTATCATTTCGTGTGAATGGGCAGGACATAAAGCATTTTCTTTCCCTTGTAAAATAGAAGTCAAAGGCATCGACCGGATGGGTGTTTTGAATGATATTACGCAGGCAATTACGAATGAATTATCCGTTAATATGCGGAAATTGGTCATTGATTCTATTGATGGCTTATTTGAAGGCGTCATTGATGTTTTCATTCACGATATGGATGATATTAATCAATTATCATCCCGTTTGCAGAAAATAAAAGGCGTAAAAAGCGTAAAGAAGATAGACTGATTCAAGCCGGCGGCAATTGCTTGGTAAGTTCACCAAACGCGGCTTCCAAAGCCTGCAATTCGGAAAGAACATTTTGCAGGCGGAGTATGATACTTTCTTTATTGGTTAATTGTCCGCCGTTATCTTTTAATCTTTGTTTAGCGCCGGTTAAGGTCAAGCCTTTTTCTTTTACCAAATGATAGACAAGGCGAATATTCTCAATATCCTTTCCGCTGTATTGGCGGGTGCCTTTTGCTGATTTTACCGGTTGGATGCAGTTGAACTCTTTTTCCCAATACCTTAGCAAAGACGGTTTAACTTTTAATTCGTCCGCAACTTCTTTGATAGAGTAAAGAATTTTTTTCTGGGTAAAAGGTTTCATTTGTCGAAATAATATTATCTGTTTTCGGAAAGAAACAGCATTTCTTCATATTCTTCCGGAGTCAAGTCCATGAAAAAATACTTAGACGGATTATCAATTACATCTTTCACCTTAACTTCGTAGTGCACATGATTGCCGCTTGCATCTCCCGTCATACCTACAGTGGCAATTTTCTGTCCCCGCACAACTTTTTGTCCCGATCTGACTACCATCTCTTTGCAATGACCATAAAGTGATTTATAACCGAATCCGTGATCAATAACCACACAATATCCATAACCTCCGTCCCATTGTGCAGACTCAACCACTCCATTGCCTGTTGCATAAATCGGACTTCCGGCTTCGGCTGTTAAATCAACTCCCGTATGCGGACGGAGATCTCCCCAAATCGGATGTACACGCATCCCGAAGCCGGAAGACATTTCTATAAAATCTTTACTGGAAAGCGGGCGGATAGCCGGAATACTTTTCATCCGTTCTTCTTTATTTTTGATTAAATCAATCAATTCATCATAAGAATTAGACTGTACATACAATTCTTTGGACATCATGTCTAATTTTTGTGTAGTCGCAATAACCAAATCGGAATTTGGGATATCCAAAAGAAACTCATACCGGTTGGTGCCTCCAAACCCTTGCTGCCGGATAGCTGCCGGAATGGGTTCCGCATTAAAAATAGTACGGTACAATTTATTATCGCGTTCCGTCAGGTCTTCCAGCACTTTTTCGTTTTCGGCTATCCTGCGGGATAAGACTTGGTATTGGGTCAGCAAAAGTTTATTGTCTTTTTTTAGCTGTTGTTCGAGTGGCGAGTCAAATGCATAAGTAGCTATTCCAAATAATACAGCGCCTATTCCGACGCCAATGACGAGCTGCCGGAAAACAATCAAAATTCTTTGTACAACAGAAAGATAAACCCTGTCGTAAGTCAAAGTTTCCGGATTGTATTGGAAAAATGTTTTACTCATATCAAATAAAAACTATTAAAATCCGGACAAAAATAACTTATTTATTGTACTTTTGCAAATTGTTTAAGTTAATTTTTATTATATTAAAGTTTTAGGTAGCATGACAGCAAAAGAAATTCGTCAATCTTTTAAAGATTTTTTTGAGAATAGCAATCATAAAATTGTTCCTTCGGCGCCGATGGTTATCAAGGATGATCCGACTTTGATGTTTACCAATGCGGGAATGAATCAGTTTAAAGACATCATATTGGGAAATGTCCCCATTCAATATTCGCGTGTAGCCGATTCGCAAAAATGTTTGCGGGTGAGCGGCAAACACAATGACTTGGAAGAAGTGGGGCACGATACGTATCATCATACCATGTTCGAGATGCTGGGCAACTGGTCTTTCGGCGATTATTTCAAGAAAGAGGCCATAGCATTTGCATGGGAATACCTGACCGGTGTGTTGAAATTGGATAAGGATCGTCTGTATGTCACTGTTTTTGAAGGAAGTCCTTCGGAAAATCTCGGACGCGACGACGAGGCAGCTTCCTACTGGGGGCAATATCTTTCTGAAAACAAGATTCTGAATGGGAGCAAAAAAGATAATTTTTGGGAAATGGGGGATACAGGCCCTTGTGGCCCTTGTTCGGAAATTCACATTGACATCCGTCCGGATGAAGAAAGAGCGAAAGTCGATGGACTGCTTTTGGTGAATCACGACCATCCGCAGGTTATCGAAATCTGGAACTTGGTTTTTATGCAGTTCAACCGCAAAGCAGATGGTTCTCTGGAGGGTTTGCCCAACAAGGTGATTGATACCGGCATGGGTTTTGAGCGTTTGTGCATGGCCGTTCAAGGGAAAATATCCAATTATGACACGGATGTTTTTCAGCCTGTCATCAAGGAAATCGCCCGCATTTCCGCTTGCGTATACAGAGAGGACGCCGGGAAAGATATCGCCATGCGTGTGGTGGCCGACCATATCCGTACCATCGCCTTTTCAATTACCGACGGACAGTTGCCTTCCAATGCCAAAGCCGGTTATGTAATCCGCCGGATTCTGCGTCGCGCTGTCCGTTACGGTTATACTTTTCTCGGACAAAAACATGCATTCATGTACAAGCTGATCCCGGTATTGGTAGAGACAATGGGAGACGCTTATCCTGAATTGGCGTCTCAACAAAACCTGATAGAAAAAGTGGTCAAGGAGGAAGAAGAATCTTTTTTAAGAACGCTGGAAAACGGCATCAAATTGCTTGACAAGCTGATATTTGACGCCCGTGCAAGTCACAAAACCCGTATCAAAGGTGTAGACGCCTTTGTTTTATACGATACATACGGTTTTCCGCTCGACCTGACTGAACTGATTTTGCGGGAGCATGAAATGGATATTGACAAGGAGGGCTTCGATACGGAGATGCAAAAACAGAAGGAACGCGCCAGAAATGCGGCCGCTATCGAAACGGGTGATTGGATTTCCTTAAAAGAAGGAGAATCGGTTTTTGTCGGTTATGACGACATCTCGGCTCGCGCAAAAATACTCCGTTACCGGAAAGTCAAACAAAAGAACGCAGAATATTTCCAGCTTGTTTTCGACAAGACGCCTTTCTATGCAGAAATGGGTGGTCAGGTGGGCGATTGCGGCCGATTGACCGATTCGGAAGGGAAAACGCTTGAAATTTTCGACACCAAGCGGGAAAATAATTTGGCTGTCCACCTGAGCAAACGCTTGCCGGAAAATCCGGACGATGAATTTTTGATCGAAGTCAATAGTGAGAAAAGACGGGAGACGGAATGTAACCATACGGCAACCCACTTGTTGCACGAGGTATTACGGGAAGTCTTGGGCAAGCATGTAGAACAAAAAGGTTCGTTTGTTTCGCCTGATATCCTGCGTTTCGATTTCTCTCATTTCCGGAAATTGACCGATGAAGAACTCAGGGAAGTGGAAAAACGGGTCAACGCGAAAATCAGGGAAAATATTTCTTTGGACGAATCGCGCCATCTCCCGATTGCCGAGGCGAAGCAAATGGGCGCCATGGCCTTGTTTGGTGAAAAATATGGCGACGACGTGCGGGTGGTTAAATTTGGTTCTTCGGTTGAGCTTTGCGGTGGAACACATATTGCATCTACCGGTATGATAGGCGCTTTCCGGATTATCGGCGAAAGTTCGATTGCTGCCGGAATCCGTCGTATAGAGGCCATTTCCGCCGAAGTTTGCGAAAAATATTTCTATATGCAGCAGGATTTACTCAGAGATATTCGCAGTTTTTTCAGCAATGCACCCGACCTGAAACAGGCTATCCAAAAATTCTTCGAAGAAAATACCGGATTGAAAAAACAAGTTGAAGAATTTATGAAAGAAAAGGTGCAGCAAGTGAAAAGGCAGATTATAGACAACCGGCAGTTGGTGAATGGCGTCAATCTGTTTGTAATCAAAGGGCCTTTCCCTGCCGAAGTTGTCAAAGACATTGCGTTCCGGTTGCGTGGCGAATTTACTGAAAATCTCTTTTTTGCAGGCGCCACCGAGTCGGACGGCAAACCTTCGTTGATGCTGATGCTGAGCGATGATTTGGTAAATTCGGGACTGGATGCTTCTCAAATCATCCGGAACGCAGCCAAGCATATCAAAGGCGGCGGCGGCGGACAAGCTTATTTTGCTACCGCAGGAGGCAAAGACCCGGAAGGCTTGGCTATCGCTTTGAATGAGATGATTGCTAAAATTGAGTAAGGTGTTTGCTTTTTTTATATGGAAATAGCGGGGGAATGTAATCTAATCCAATATGTTCGACTGTTCAGTCGATATACTCTTGATTAGAAAACATACTCCGCTGAAAATTTAGCTGAATACACGTATTCTTTCTTCAACCGGTTCAAAAGATTTCTCTCCCGGTTCCTGCACCGGATTGCCGAAAGGCATTTGAGCCAGAAGTTTCCATGTTTCAGGAATATTCCATGTCGAACGAATTTCTTCATCAATCAAAGGATTATAATGTTGCAAGGAAGCGCCAAATCCGATATCTTCCAACATAATCCAAACGGCAAACTGGTGCATGGCAGAAGTATGTTCCGCGAAAACGGGGAAATTCTCTTTGTAGATTGGAAATTTTTCCTGCAAAGACCCAATAATTGATTGATCTTCGAAATACAAAACCGTACCATAACCGGCTGCAAACGAATTAATCTTGTTTTCCGTATTGTGAAAAGCTTCTGCCGGCACGATTTTTCGCAAAATTTCTTTGGCAATGTTCCAAAGTTTTTTGTGGCTGTCGCCTAACAACAAAACCAACCTTGTTCCCTGAGAATTGAATGGCGAGGGAACATATTTGCTTGCAAAACGAATAAGGTCTTCAATTTCCGCATCACTTACAGGTGATTGATTGCCTATCGAATAATAACTTCTACGATGTTTAATAGCTTCTTTTACATTTTTCTCCATAACTTTTTATTTTAATTGTTGGTATGATTTAATTGGATTCAAAGGTAATTCTTTTTTTTTATTTTTTTTACACAGTTTATCATTTTTCCAAAATAATGTATTATATTTGTATCCAGAACAAAAACAAATGGAATGTACAGGAAAGTTTTAACTCCGACAGAACATAATAACGTTATTTCTGTTACCATTCCCCGTGAATGGTATGGGCAGGAAGTTGAAATCATTGCATTTCCGGTAATAGCGCATACCGAAAAGGAAAAAAGAATAAGCAATGATGATTTTATGAAATTGTGTGGCGCTTGGAAATCGGATAAATCGGCGGAAGAAATTGTTGCCGATATTCGAAATAGTCGTATTTCGGGGAAAACACGTATTTTAGAAGAATTGTAATATTTATGACGAAATACTTGTTAGATACGAATATATGCGTATTTTTTATGCGCGGAAAAAGGTATATTGGAGAGCGGATTATCCGAAACGGACTTGATAATTGTTTTATTTCGGAAATAACAGTAGGAGAATTACTCTATGGTATTGAATGTGATGAAATTAACTTTGCGGAAAATACAGAAAAAGTTAATGAACTTATTGAGAAACTTACAGTTATTCCAATTACCAACATATTGCAGGAATATGCTAAACAAAAAGCTATTTTACGAAAACAAGGAGCTTTGATTGACGATATGGATATTTTCATTGGCGCAACTGCTATTATAAACGATATGATTTTGGTAACAGATAACGAGAAACATCTCAATCGTCTGTCTAACATAAAAATAGAAAACTGGATAGAAAAATAAAATTCAAAACTCTTGACGTGGCACAAATCAACTGACAATAAGTACTTAACGTCTATCGGGATGACCCGCAATGGCAGGCACCCCGCACTCCCCTTCCGCCCACGCCGCAATCGCATACGTATGGCTTTTCGGAAGTTCAGAAAGTCCCACAGAGCCCTCGCTGACATTTTCTGAAACACAGAAAGTCCCACAGAGCCCTTGTATGGGGATTCACTAAACAAATAGGTGAAACCTCTGCGAGGTTTAGGCGGGTCGGGGTCGGGGTCGGGGAGTGGCACTGCCAAACCTTTCCTATTTTTAAAATAGGAAATCTTTTTAAAAAGTATTATTTTGTCTCCAATCAACCGTTTCATCATTACAATTTTCATTATCTCTAACAAAAGTATATTTTTTGTCTGCATATTGACAAACATACTTTTTCTTATGAATAAATTTGACTTTCTTTTTCTTGTTTGCGCAATATTGTACGCGTAATTTTGTAAGATATTTTTTAATACGCAAATTGTGCACAAATTTGTTCAAAATGCACGCTTCAAAAAAGATTACATGCTGTATATTAAAATCAAAAATGCGAATAAATAACGAGTTTATAAATCAGATATTAGCTGTTCACTAAAAATAAATACGGAAATAATGACAAAAAGTAGAATTGTGTGGGTTGATTATGCGAAACTGATGGGTATGTATCTGATCATAGTTGTCCATCTTCCGCAAGTAAATGAACAATTGAATTTTTGGATAACGTCTTTTGGTATTGCGCTGTTTTTTTTTACGTCGAGTTTGCTTGATAAAGGTGAACCTGTCGGAGAAACTTTCCGAAAAGGGTTTAAATCATTGATGATCCCCTATTTTTGTTTTTATCTTATTACTTATACTTGGTGGTTGTTCGCTATTTATCCGTATATTTCGGAATATTATGGCGGAGCATCGGTGTTTACGGCATATATAAAACCATTTATCGGGATGCTCGTTGGAGAAGTGGCCATTATGTCATATTCTTTGTCCTCTAATGTTGTCTTGTGGTTTATTCCGGCTTTGTTTGTTACCAAGTTAATTTTTAGCTTTTTATTGTCAATCGGGAAGAAAAAATACTTGGCGCTGATTCTCTTCAATCTTTTTACCATCGGATTCACTTACTTTTTTCCATTGGCCAATTGTAACCTTCCTTTCAATCTTGACAATATCTGCATGGTATTCCCTTTCTATACACTTGGCTATGTTAGCAAAGAATATATCCTGAATGTGAATTTTGGGAAAATAGGAAATTTGGCGCTGGTCATTTTTTGCGTGTCTGTGGGCTGGATACTCTCTCAGCAAAACGGATTTGTTGATGTTTGTAAGTTTTCCTATGCGAACAACATTTTCTTATTTTATATCAATAACATACTTGGAATAGCCGGAATAATTTTTTTGGCAAAACTTTTTTCCGTATATGCAAATAAATTCTTGCTATATATGGCCCAAAACACGATTATCATATTGGCTTTCCAAGGCCCATTCCGTATATTGACGACTATATTATACCAAGTGATTGTAGGCCAATCACCGATTTCTGTTGAAATAAAATTTACATGGTATGAAACTTTGATTATTTCTACCATGACCCTCTTCGCCTGTCTGATTCCGATGTATATTATCAACAGATATTTTCTGTTTATGCTTGGTCGCACGAAGAAACTTTCTCTTTCGGCGGCTGAAAAATAAACATAATCTACTTTTTTTCACGTTCTGTCTGTGCACGGGATTTGCTTTGCGTCACAATATATACGCCCAAAAAAACCAGTAGGGAGGCAAATCCTTTTGTCCACCCGAAAATATCCATTCCAAGCGCCACCGCAATGAGTGACGAAACAATCGGCTGCAAATAATTATACATACTGACCACGGTCGGACGCAAAAATTTTTGTCCGACAGGAATCAGCAAATACGAAATAAATGTTGCAAAAACAACTACATACGCAGTGCGAAGGTAAATACCGGCAGGCAGCGTCCGGTAATGAATGGCCGCAACATCATGCCAGCACAAGGGCAGACTGCATATACTTGCAAATAAGAACATCCATTTCATGGAACTTACGGCGCTGTAACGGTTGATAAGCGTTTTAAAAGCAGTAAGGTATATGGCAAACGACAGGCTGCTTAGTATGCACAATAAGTTTCCCGCTGCACTTGCATTCCCGTGGTGTACTGCTTGACTGTTTAAAACCAGCAACAAGGCTCCGGCTGCACCGACAAAAACACCGATTGCCTTTTTCCATGTGATAGGCTCTTTGAGGAACAAAGCCGCCAGCATCATGGTTAATAGCGGTGAAGTTGTGGTGATGACTGAGGCATCAATGGGAGAGGTCAATGAAAGCCCGACGATAAATGACAGTTGATTAAAAAGTATCCCGAACAGCGATGC
>JAITNQ010000164.1 GCA_031290435.1 Candidatus Symbiothrix sp.
GCTATTTTTGCTTTCTCCAACATATCCAAATATTCCTCCCTGAATGTATCTTTTTTGTGATGTTCTTTTTTCCATATTACAAAATGTCGCAGCTCCGCTGCTTTGGGTGGGTATCCACACCATAACCGGGCGCTTACGCACCCGGCTACAAAAATAGCGGCGCTACGCGCCTGACTCGAAAAATAGCGGCGCTACGCGCCTGGCACGAAAAATAGCGGGCTATGCGCCTGGCACGAAAAATAGCGGGCTATGCGACTGGCTCGGTTGTGAAATATACATACAATTAGCATAGAAAAATCTTCCGAACACGATTAGTCGTTGACCTGTGGAAAGAAATACTTACTTGAGCAAAGGGGATAAGCAGTTTAATTTATTAACAGCGCGTTGTTTGTTCTTCGTTTGAATGAGGTTGCGGGTTTAAAGATAATCCGTTTTAGCTTGGAAATAACATGAATATTATGTACCTTCGCAACGAAAAACAGTTAACAATGTGATGCAGCAATGACATTAAGCAATCAATTACCGGATTATCCGATTTTTATAGAAGGAATCCGCCGCGCGCCGGACAGAGGGTTTCACTTGAATGAACCCCAAGCGGAATTAGCTTTGAAAAATGCACTTCGGTATATACCATCCGAACTACAGGCACAATTAGCGCCTGAATTTCTGGATGAGTTGCGGACAAACGGCCGGATTTACGGATATCGTTACCGTCCTCAAGGCGATATACGTCCCAAACCCATTGATGCATACGAAGGCAATTGCATTGAAGGGAAAGCTTTTCAGGTGATGATGGACAACAACCTCTGTTTTGACATTGCGCTGTATCCCTACGAATTGGTCACCTACGGCGAAACCGGACAGGTCTGCCAGAACTGGATGCAATACCGGCTTATCAAACAATATTTACAAGTGATGACGCGCGAGCAAACCTTGGTAGTCGAATCGGGACATCCGCTCGGACTTTTCAAATCACATCCCAATGCACCTCGCGTCATTATTACCAACTCCATGATGGTGGGCATGTACGATAACCGGGCCGATTGGGAAATTGCCGCCCAGATGGGCGTGGCCAACTACGGGCAAGCTTTCACATGCGCTACAACATATAAACAGGAAGGGAAGCCCTATTCCATTGCTTTCCATGGGAATATCATTGCTTTGTTGGAATATGCCGAAACGCATGCCATAGCGATAGATTTACTTTCCGACCAAACATCCTGTCATGCGGTTTACGAAGGCGGCTATTGTCCGGCCGGGATTTCTTTCGAAGCGCGTACCCGCTTGTTGAAGGATGACAGGAGCGAATTTCGCCGTTTGGCGGACATTTCATTGCAACGGCATTTTGAAGTGATCCGGAAATTAGTTGCCAAAGGAACGTATTTTTTCGATTACGGAAATTCTTTTATGAAAGCCATTTACGATGCAGGCGTCAAAGCCATTTCCCGGAACGGAAGCGACGAAAAAGACGGTTTCATCTGGCCATCTTATGTGGAAGACATCATGGGGCCGGAATTATTCGATTATGGTTACGGGCCTTTCCGTTGGGTTTGTCTGAGCGGTATGCACGAAGACCTGATAAAGACCGATCATGCCGCCATGTCTTGTATTGATCCGGAACGCAGGGGACAAGACCGCGACAATTATAACTGGATCCGCGATGCGGAAAAGAACCGTTTGGTGGTTGGCACACAAGCTCGTATTCTCTATTCCGATGCGGAAGGCCGTCTGAAAATCGCCTTGCGTTTCAATGAAATGGTCAGGAATGGCGAAACCGGCCCCATCATGTTGGGACACGACCACCACGATGTGAGCGGAACCGATTCGCCTTTTCGGGAAACAGCCAATATCAAAGCTGTCACATCCCTATTCCCCCTTCAGGGGGCAGGGGGTATATTAGCACATTATATTTTAATATGAATAAAATTATCGAATGTGTCCCAAACTTCAGTGAAGGACGCGACTTGAAAAAAGTAGAACGGATTGTCGATGCTTTCCGCGCGAAAGAAAACATCAAACTATTAGATTACAGCAATGATACAGACCATAACCGGATGGTCGTCACCGCTATCGGAGAGCCGACAGCCATGAAGGCAGCGATTATTGAGGCCGTAGGAATTGCGGTCAAAGAAATTGATCTGACCCGGCACACGGGTCAACATCCTCGGATGGGCGCTGTCGACGTCATTCCATTTATCCCCATCAAGGGATTGGATATCAAAGAGGCCGACACTTTGGCGAAAGAAACGGCCCAAGCCATCGCCGGACAATATGCGCTTCCGGTTTTCCTGTACGAAAAGTCGGCGTCGGCAGAACACCGGCAGAACTTGGCAGCAGTCAGAAAAGGTGAATTTGAAGGCTTGACGGAAAAAATGAAATCGCCGGAATGGCAACCGGACTTTGGCCCCGGCGAACGACATTCGACTGCCGGCGCTGTCGCTGTCGGAGCGCGTATGCCCCTGATTGCTTTCAATGTGAACCTGCATACCAATGATTTGGCGATTGCCGATACGATTGCCAAAAAAGTGCGTTTCATCGGCGGCGGTTTGCGGTTTTGCAAAGCAATGGGCGTGGAACTGAAAGAACAAAACAGGGTGCAAGTTTCGATGAACCTGACGGATTTTACCAAGACGGCTATTTATCAGGCCGTGGAAATGATTCGTTTCGAAGCCCAACGCTATGGCGTAACGATTGCCGGTTGCGAACTCATCGGCTTAATTCCTTTACAAGCGGTGGTAGATACGGCGTCTTATTACTTGGGATTGGAAAATTTTTCCATGAAACAGATATTGGAATCACATCTAATGGAATGATATTTGTTTATGAACAATTATATCATTAAAGATATTACGCAGTTGGTCACTTGCTCCGGTTTTTCGGCCAAACATGGTCGGGAAATGTCCGGTTTGGGCATTATCGAAAACGGAATGGTGGTTATTTCAGATGACAATCGCCTTGGCTTGTCTTTACATGAAACTATCTCCTGAAGAGGCCCTTACTGCGCTGACTATCAATGCGGCTGCCGCTGTGGGAAGAGCCGGTTCTATCGGAAGTATTGATGTCGGGAAAAAAGGCGATATTATTATACTGGAATATCCGACTTATCAATTTCTACCCTATCATGTAGGGATGAATTGTGTGGAGCGAACGATAAAGAGTTGATGAGGAAAATTTTTCGCATATTCGTATGGGTGATACTCTCTGTTTTGTTTTTGGTATTGCTGACTTATCTTCTGTTGTGGTTGCCGCCTGTCCAACAGAAGATAAAGAATATTGCCTTACAGGAAGTGATGAAAATGACCCATGGGAAAATCAGTATCGGCAATATTCGCTTCCGTCCTTTCAATCATTTGCGCTTGGAAGATGTTTATGTAGCCGACTTAAAAGGCGATACGCTTTTCTATGCCGGAACTTTGGACGCCGGTTTCAATCTCTTCCGCTTGCGGAATAAGCAAATCCTGATTCATTCGGCAAATTTGACCGATTTCACACTTCGCCTTTCCAAAGACAGTGTGAATGCACCGTTCAATTTCCGGTTTCTTGTGGATGCTTTCGCTTCCGATACAACGCAAACGCAGGATGATTCGAAAATGATCGTTGAAATAGACAAAATCCATTTGAAAAACGGCCGGATAAGCTACGATATCCTATCGGAACCCATTTCGGAACCCGGTCTTTTCGATGCCAACCACATCGAAATCATTGATTTGCAGGCGAAACTCAAACTGAAATCCTTGGATATGGAAAACTTAAACGTTTCCATATCGAATTTTTCACTTCGGGAAAGGAGCGGCTTTACCTTACAAGAATTGGAAATGGCTGTCCGCTCGCAACAAAAAATAATTTTCCTCTCCGATTTTCACTTGGCTTTGCCTCAATCGGAACTGCGTTTAACGGAAGTTTCTTTCGATTATTCCGGCAGAGAATGGAGCGAAATCCCGGAGGGAGCTGCTTATTCCCTTGCTTTTTCTTCCGAGAAATGCTACCCCGGTGATTTGGCCTATTTTTATCCCGGCCTGACTGCTTGTACAGATGAACTTCGCTTTTCAGGTGAGATGAAAGGCGTTTTTCCCGAAATAATGGTTCCCCGGTTCGAAATGGACTACGGCAATCACCTGCATCTGCAAGCAGACGCCTGTTTGTCCGATTGCAGACAATGGAAAGAGGCGCCGTTCGAACTGAACCTGAAGGATGCCTATATGGATGAAGCAGGCATTGAACAATTGAAAAACCTGTTTCCCGGAAAAGAAACTACTGAAACAACCGGACTCCTTACCGGCTGGGAAATGATTGCCGGGAAAGGGAAAATCGCCGGTTCCCTTTCCGGATTAGACCTCCATTTGGATGTAGAAAGCGGATACGGCCAAGTGGAGATCAGCGGAACCGGCGGATATGTTTTTGAAACGAATGCTGTGAATTTCAAGCTGAATGTAGCAACTCCGGATTTCAACATAAGAAACTTATTGTCTGATACCCTTTTCGGCAAAACCGCACTTTTTCTGACGACGCAGGGAAGCTATAGCCCCGGAAATAAAATCGACGCCATAGCGCATATGGATATTGAGCGATTCGACTACAAGGGATATGCTTACAAAGATATAAATGCGGATGCTAATTGCCATGGCGATAGTTTAATAATATTATTTAACAGTTTTGATAACAACCTGCCTGTCAGTTTTAGCGCTTGGGTCAATCTGGAAAAGAAGCAGCCGGCCTTACACTTGTCCGCCCTGTTGTCCGGCGTCCGCTTGGATTCGTTGCATTTGTTGCCGGCCTATCCGGATTCGGAATTGTCCGGAAAAATTGAATTGGACGTCGAGGGGTTTGACTTGGAAAGGATGGACGTTAACTTGGTGATAGACAGTTTGGATTTTTCGATAAAATCGGGACGTTTCAGCGATTTTCCGGTGGTGATTTCCTATATTGCCGGTGCGAACCATCGAAAACGACTCAATATCCGTTCAAAAATATTGACTGTCAGAGGAGAGGGACAATTTACCTATGACGGTATAGCTGGGTCGTTCAGGAGCGCTTTCCCGACTCTGTTTCCCGACGAGCAATATGCCCCTCTTTCCGGCGATCCGCTTCCGGAAGAATTCAATTTTTTCGTGGCCATCCGTCAAGCCAATCACATTTCTCATTTGTTGGGGATGGAAACCGAAATTCCCGATTCCGCTCTTTTTGTCGGCAAATACAGTCATGTTGATTCTATCCTGAGCCTGAATACAACCGCTTTTTGCCTTTTCAGCAAAACGGATACAAGCCGTTTTGACTTGAGTCTCTCGAATATTCAAAATAACTTGTCGCTCTTACTCAAGGTGAAAAATAATTCGGAGCAATACGATTTGGATGGAAATATGAGCGCGGAAATTGAATTTGTTTCCGATTTGGGAACTGCCATCCCGGCTATGAATATAACCTTGAAGCCCGGTTCGCTCAGTTTGAATGAAACCGCTTTTCAAATCTATCCGGCGCAAATTTCCGTGCGGGATAAGCGCTATGAAATTAATAATTTCGCATTGAGACATTCTTCTTCGGAATACTTGAAAATAAACGGCGTTATTTCGGAAGACGAATCAGACTCATTGATTATCAACATCAACCGTTTTCAGATTGAAACCTTGCTATCGGCTTTGAAAAACCGGATTCCCCTGTCGGGCATGGCTTCCGGCGATATTTCGGTTTACCGGGCGATGAGCCAACCCTTGCTGGTAACCCGGAATTTTTCGATAGACAACATCTTTTTTGACCGAACGCCGATTGGCGATTTAAAACTGACGAGCGGATGGAATTCGGCGCGACAGGGATTGGCTCTGCGGGCAAGTTTGGTCAATGCCGACAGCGTAAGCTCGGTGATTTCCGGCTTTGTTTTACCGGCGCGCGATTCATTGGCCTTAAATGCCGATATCCGTGGCATCCGGTTGAAATGGTTTGCCGGTTATTTGTCCGAAACACTCTACGGTATGGATGGAGAATTTGGCGCCCGGATAAAAGCCAACGGAAAAATAAGCGCTCCTGATTTATCCGGCACCGCTTGGCTGAAAGATGCTGTGGTTGGCGTCAAAAAACTCAACACCCTCTACCGGATTTCAGATTCTGTTCTGATAGAACCGGACAGGATGATTTTCAACAATTTCAGCATCTATGACGAAACGAAGCGAAATAGCACAATCAATGGAACCATTCGGCACAAAGGTTTTTCGAATCTGAATCCTAACCTGACTGTGGATTTCAATAATTTCTTGGCGCTGAACAATGCTTCGCAAACCGACAGCCTGTTCTACGGGCAGCTACAGATAGACGGGAGCCTGAATGTATCGCTACAAAATAAAGACTGGTTCGTTCAAGGCAAACTCAAGAATGGAAAAACGAACAAGCTCATGGTGAATATCCCGGAAACAGCAGTGGAAGCCGAACGTTACAGTTGGATTACTTTTATCAATACCGAGGGAGATGAGCGGGAGAAACAATTCCAGACGCAACAACCGGAAAAAAAGACGGCCTTTTCTCTTCCGCTTCAATTGCACTTGGTCTTTTCCGTAGACCCAAACCTGAATGTTGGGGTCATTTTCAATCCCTCTACAAGAGACGCCGCTCAGGTAACAGGTAATGGAGACATTGATTTTTCCTGTAATTTGAACAATTCGGATATGCGTTTGCAGGGAAATTATATTATCGAAGACGGAAAATGCACCCTGACCCTGAAAAATATCACCCAAAAGACATTTACCGTCCGACAAGGCGGTAAATTGAATTTCAGAGGAGACCCGATGAACACAAGTTTCGATTTGACGGCCGTGTACAGCCTCCGGTCGGATTTGACTACCCTCGATCCGGGTTTCGCCGACATCATGCATGCTGTGAAAATTCCGGTGAATTGCGTACTGACCGCAAGCGGCAATATGAACAATATGCAGTTGAAATACAATGTGGAATTGCCGAATGAGTCGGACGATATCCAACGAAAACTGAACGGATTGCTTTACTCCGACGATATTAAAATTCAGGAAATCGCCTATTTACTGTTATTCGGTTCTTTTTTACCGGTAAACGCAAATGCAACCAATCAGGGTAATTCGAGTATATGGACTTCTTTGGCCTCTTCTTCCCTGACCTCACAATTGAACAACCTCTTGTCCGGCGTCCTGAATGACAACTGGACCATCGGAACAGATTTGCATACCAAAGACGCCGCTTTTTCCGAAATAGATATGGATGTCAATGTTTCCACCCATTTGTTTAATGACCGCCTGACTGTCAGCGGCACCTTGGGATACCGTAATAATCCGCTGCAAAACGATAATTTTACCGGTGATTTTGATTTCGAGTACAAATTATCGCCTAACGGCAATTTGCTGTTGCGCTTTTATAATGTCACCGGCAATCAATATTACGAAAAAACAAAGACTGCGCCAACACAGGGAGCAGGTATTGTTTACAGAAGAACGGGACGCACTTTCAGGCAACTGTTCCGCAGTTTCGGCGCCATGCGTAATACGAAGAACGACACCCTCAAAACGAAAAACGAAAAATAGAAAATGCAGCATAAAATATTTATCCGGTACTCCGAGTCGACAAAGAAATACAGTCATCAGGCGTTTCTTTGCCTGATGATATACTTTGCTTTGTTCCTTTTTTCCTGTTCCACAACCAAATACATTCCGGAAGGACAATATCTTTTAGACAAGGTATCCCTGAAAACCGATTCCACCGAAATATCCGGAATAAATTTAGAAGACTTTATCAGGCAGAGACCGAACAGTCCGAAAATCGGGTTGAAGATTTATAATTTAGTAGATAACGATTCTACATGGTTTAAAAAAATCATCCGGAAATTGGGTGAACCGCCTGTTATTTACAACCAAAACTTAGTCAACCGTTCCATCAATGAACTGTCCATCGAAATGAAAAACAGGGGCTTTTTGAGTTCCAGGGTGCATGCGGTTGTGGATACAGCCGGGAAAAAAATATCCGTCGATTATCATTTGCACGAAGGAATACCTTACCGGATACGGAATTATACAATTGCGCTGCCGGAAACGTTATTGGTTAACCCGACGGAAAGACCCGGCAACCGGACAAACCGGCTGTCGGAAAACTTGAACCGGCGAAATACCGGAGGCAATGCCTTGTTGCGCTCCCCAATCATCAAACCGGGTACGATTTTCGATATGGATGTTTTGGAACAGGAAATGGCCCGTATCAGCAATATCCTTAGAAACAGGGGATACTATGCCTTGACCGCCGCTCAACTGCATTATCTGGCAGACACTACCCTGCGTTCCTATCAGACCGATTTGACTATGATACTGAACGACACGACTATCGCCAAGATTTACCGCATGGGAAAAGTGAAAGTTTTCAGCGGATACGACCCTTTGGACGGCGAAAATTACAAGGTTGCGGATTCTGTCCGGCATGGAGATGTAGAAATCTATTACGATACGCTCCGTTTTTTACGACCGGCGGTTATTGCCGATAAGGTTTTGATTCGTCCGGGCAGTGTGTTCAGAGACCGTTCGAGAGAAGCTACCCGAAGTCTGTTTCAGTCCATGGCCTGTGTCGGAAAAGTGGATATCATCTATAAGGAAGGTAATTATCCGGATTCTACCTTGCTTGATTGCGAAATATACCTGACGCCGGGAGACATTCTCTCTATTCAGACCGGATTGAGCGGAACCAACAAAGCCGGAGACTTGGGCGTCGCTTTTGACATGCTTTACGGTCATCAAAATCTGTTGAACGGTGCGGAACTTTTCAATATCGGCTTTAGGGCGGCTTATGAATTTGTCGGCGGTAAATCGGGCGAAAACTCGCTCAATTCCAATTATTACGAATTGAGAATCACGCCTTCCTTTACATTTCCCAAGATACATTTGCCTTTTATCGGCGCTTATTTCAAAGACAGATACAACGGGAATACCCAATACAGCTTAGGTTTTGATATTCAAAAACGACCGGAATTTACCCGCGAATTTTTTAATTTCAACTGGAAGTTCCTTTGGTCGGATAGACGCAATGTCGTGACACACACCTTTAGCCTTTTGGATGTCAATTATGTAGCAATGCCATGGAAATCGGACGATTTTCAACAATATTTAGAAAAAATAGACCCTTTGACCAAGTACAGTTATGAAAATGTATTTACGGCCGGGATCAATTACAATTTCATCTATACCAATGCCCAATCCGGGAGAATGAGGCAGCGTTTGTATACGGTGCGTTTCAATTTCGAATCATCCGGAAACCTGCTGAATGGCATCGCCTCTCTAATGGGAGCGGAAAAAGGCGAAGCGGGATACATGTTATTCGGCAATCCCTTTGCCCAATACCTGAAATCGGATATTGATTTCTCCGAGACTATTCAATTGAATACCCTTGCCGGATTAGCCTTCCATGCAGCTTTAGGTCTGGCTTATCCTTACGGAAATTCGAGTATTCTCCCTTTCGAAAAAAGATATTATGCCGGTGGTCCGAACAGTGTGAGGGGATGGCATACCCGCTACTTAGGCCCCGGTTCATTCAATGAAGGCGTGTCCGGAGACCCGACTACGCATGTGGGGGATATCAATCTGATAGCCAACGTGGAATATCGCTACAAAGCCTTGGATTGGTTCGAACCGGCTTTCTTTGTCGACTGCGGAAATATCTGGACAATACGCGATTATCCGAACCAAGGGAAAGGTCTTTTCCGTTGGCATTCATTTTATAAGGAATTAGCTGTGGGAACAGGAATTGGTTTGCGCTTCGACTTGGGGTTCTTTATTTTTCGCATAGACGCCGGAACCCGTGTATATGACCCTGCTTGTCCGGGAGGAAAACCTTGGGTCTTCCTGAATAATAAATTCCGTAACAACTCTGCCGCCTACTTGGCTATCGGGTACCCGTTCTGATTATTAAAAAGCCCGCCGTCTTTTCACAAAAAGCCCGCCGTCTTTTTTGAAAAGCCCGCCGTCTTTTTCACAAAAGCCCGCCGTCTTTTTTTAATTGCAGGCGGGCTTTCAAAATTTACTTGGTAATCTTTTGTACCATATCATCCAACGATAAGGTTTTAAACGTAAGTGTATACTGTGACAGTTGTTTTTGCAGCGAACTTGCCTTTATTGTTAAAACTTGCAAATCAATTTGATAAAACCGGCGTTCCGAAAGACGGATTTCGCGGATTTTTTCCAACTGTTTTTCAAAATAATCCTGAGTCAAAATTGTGCCGCCTTTTTTCAACCGTTCCACGTCCATCGCCCAGCCCTGAATGGTGTATTCTTTCACGATTTTATTTGCCCACTTGCGAAATTGCACCGCACGCTCGTTGTTTACCTTGAAACCAATGGCAATAATCAATTGAAGATTATAATGTTCTATTTCTCGCTCTACCTGCCTGTTTCCTTCTGTTTGAACTATTCGAAATTTTCGAATAGTTGCGTTTTCATCAAGTTCCTTATCTTCAAAAATCTTTTTAATATGGTAATTTCCTGTTTGTTTATTTTACTCATTTTCTCTTAATTTTTAACAGCTTCATTATCCTTTTGCTTCATAAAAGAATTGTAATCAAGAACATCTTTGTCTGCATTTTCATCTTTTTCAATTAAATACAAGGTGTAATCTATGATAGCTTCAAAGAGAGTAAAATTCTTTTCAATGCCATAGTAATTAAGTTTAACAGTACCGGTAAAAAATGTTTCTATTTCTTTGTTTTTTAACAGCGCATCTATATAATCATAAGGAAATATTTTGAAATCATCAAGAAGAGCCATGTTAGTTATGGCAAACTTTATGCACGTATTTTCTTTTTCTTTGTGATACATAGCCATTACTTCATGCGCTATATTAATAGCGTAATAACATTCAGCTAACTGCATTATCAAATCTTTGTTATGAAATTTTGCAATAGTTTCGGTACCTTTCAATATATCCCACGCATTTGTACTATTAAACGAGCCGGGTTGAGTACCTGTTTGATTTATCCACTTAATAAGCGAATCGGCGGGAATATTTCGTAAATTTTTGGCTGATAATATATTTCGATAAGCGTTAATGTCATCCGCATAATCTTGTCTGCGTTCTTTTAGCCACTGCTTATTTTGGTTCAGCTCTTTTTTTATCAGCGTCATCAGCTCTTTTGTGTCCTTTTTTTCATTGTGCCGCTGTATCAGATAACTGATGCCAAAAGTGAGCGCTATACCGACAATTACCCCTAACAGATTGGACAGGAAACTTGAAATCCACTTTTTTGAAATTCCTTTTCCGAATTGTAATTTAATTTTTTTCATTTCCTTTTTTTATGTTCTTTGCGGAACGGTTTATTTTTATTTATTCGATTCCTTTATTTGTAAAATGGCGTTAGCATTCAATGGCGTTACGACGGCTTTCCCTGTTTCGGCTTCCAATTTCAAACGGGCTTCTTTGGCGATATTTCCACCGCGACGCGCTACATCTACGTGTTCGTCAAACGTTTCGGGGTCGGCGGCTTCGGATATTTCTTTGGTCGATAACTCAGCCAGCATGTTAATGACAAGTTCTTTGTTGGTCATATTGTCGCGCAGGCTTTCCTTTTTCAATCCTTTGAATTGTTTGTATTCTTTGGCTGTTTTGCCTGCCCAAGTCTGGTAAATAATATCAGTGAGTGCGGCAAACTGAACACCTTCCTGCAATCCGTGCTGTTTCCATTCGTCGGTTAAATCTTTGCGGATTTCGATGCTTTTGAGCCGTTGGTTAATCCAGTTGTCGGAATAGCCCAAGCGTTTGTAATCCGTCATGGCTTGCTCAATCGACAGTTCAGGGTCTTGCAGTTGGTCTAATCTTTCTTTGGCTACTTGCGCAATCCAAAGTTTGAAAGGCTCTGCCTTTGGCGAAGGAATAGATTGAATTAAGCGGAAAAGTTGCTGTGTATCGGCGACATCGGTCATCCTCATTTTGCCGTCCGGTGCAAGCATTTTCAAACCGTGACAGTTTGTCACGGTTTCATTGCCTTCTTCTTTTAGTCGTTGCTTTAGTTTGCGCCAATATGCGGCAGGGTCAGGGCTTTCGGTTAAAATACCTACTACATCCACCACGGAAAAATACCATTCTTCCCGGTCTTCGTTCCATACGGTACGGACTGTTTTCTCTTCAAAGAGTTTGATTGAATCTTTTTTTGTCATAGTCTTTATTTCATTTTAATTCATTATCATTCACTTTTCAGGCATTTGCCAAAAATATTCAGGGTCATGCGTAATTGTTTCGTTCTTCCTGCTCTTCTTTCGACAGGCGGGTGAAAAGGGCTATCGCTTCATTTGTTAATTTTTCACCTGTTTTGTAGTCTTTCTTTTTGAAATTTTCGCTGATTGAGGTATTAAGCGCTTGCGCTTGCACGCCGTAGTCGTCAAGCGAAAGGCTACCGGTTTGCGCCATCAAAGCAGTGCTACAAGCAACTGCGATTAGCATAAAGATTATTTTTTTCATTTTTTTGCTTCCTTTTTTTTATGTTCTTTAACACAACAAAGGTAATAAAAAATTAGCATTAAGTCAGGTTTTGTCCTAAATAATCTATTAATGGCATGAAAATAAAAAACTTTGCATACTTTGTGACAAAGAACGCACAAAAGACACAATAAAAACAGAATGTATTGTAACTTTTTTATTTCGGCAATCCGAAAACCGCTTTCAATTCCTTCATCTGCGCCGGCGTCGTTCCCTGTGGTTCAAAGCCCATAGATTTGGCAGTGAGATAAATCTGAGCCGATTTGGAAAGCGTATCTACCATATCGAATGCTTCCATGATGTTTTCACCGACGGCGCAAACGCCATGTTTTTCCCACATCACTACATCGTATTCGGCTAATTCCCGAATAGTCGCATCGGCCAAGTCAAACGAACCGGGCAATTGATAAGGGACAATTCCCAATCCTCGGGGACAAAAAGCCCGCGTTTCGGGAATCATGCTCCATAACAAATTCGTTAAAACATCTTTTTCCAGAAAGGCCGGATGATGCGTCATTGCCACCAAATCAATCGGATGAGTATGCAAGGCCGCTTTATAGCTTGAGCCTTTGCCGATTAGATAATTGTGCATAGACAAATGGGAAACTAATTCCGATGTCGGTTTCACCGGTTTATCCGCCACAATTACATAGCTGCTGCAATCGTCCAAAATGCGGATGACGGACCCGTTTTCCATCGGTTGCCGCGAGAGGTCGCGCATCCGTTTGTTGGTGCCCTTGCAGAAAAAAAAGCAGCCTTTCAGATGCGGCAGAATTCTGCCGATCGGTATCGGTTCGCTGATCGGTTTCATCTGCCGCAGTTCGTCATCAATCACCGCTGTGATATTGAGGGTAATATTGCCTCCATTGCGTTCTGCCCAGCCTTTTTGCCACAAGTATCCGGCTACTTCCGCTACTTCCGCTACTTGTTTCGCCAACAAAGGGCGATTGTTTAGAATAGACTCCATTGTATAAATTAATTATTAATGATAAATTATTAATGATAAATTATGAATTTATTGATTGCCATAACGTTCCTTTGTGATTTCTTTCAGCGATTTGCCTTGTGTTTTCGGCGTCCAAATAGCGCCAACAATCAAGGCAATGGCCAATAAGATTACCATTATTATGCCCGAAGTGTAGAATCCTGATTTGTCGAAGACGCCTATAAAAATAAACGACCAAATGCCGGCTACTCCTCTGACTATAAAGAACATAATACCCTGAGCAGCAGCGCGATATTTGGCAGGGAAAAGTTCCGACGCCCAAAGCGCATAAAATGCTTGTACGCCAAAGCCTGCGTGAACACCCCAAAGGATTACGAAAATCCAAAGCGCTGTACCGTTGGTTATCCCAATGAAAGTAAGTACCACCCACGCCAAAACGCCCAGCAAAGTGCCGCCTATATAAAGCAAACGTTGGTTTACTTTGTCGGACAAAAGCGCAAAGCCGAAGAAAGACACCAATGCTGTAAGTCCCCACATCACTGTTTGCAAGCGATTGGCATATTCGTTGGTAACACCTCCGGCCGTTTCGTAAACGTGCGGCATAAAAAATCCCATTGCTCCTGCCACCATGTTCCAAGTCAAATAAATTCCTGCTAAATAAATAATAGTACGTACATTCACAAAGTTTTTGAACAATGTACCAAATGAAGAGAATACGCCGGCTTGTCTACTGCCTTGTTTTTGTTGTGATTTGCTGCTTTCCCAATCTTTTGATTCGTCCAATTGACGTTGCAAAAGCCAGGCTATTAAAGCCACTATAAACAATGTTCCGAAGATGATACGATTGCCGAATAATTCCGCCGATTGCGGCGTCCAGCCTATCGAAATGAGTTTTCCGTAAATAACATTTCCCAATATTCCATCTTTTGCCAACAACATTCCTAACAGGAAAATTATTGCAGGACCAATTGACCACGCAAATTGCGAAATACCTATATTTCGTCCGCGATTGCTCACTTCCGAAGTTTCGGAAATATATGTCCAAGAGGCAGGTACGCCTGCACCAACCGAAATTCCCGTTACAAGAAATCCCAATAAGAGCATCGGAAAACTGACGGACACCATAATTATGGCTACACCGGTCATATAAATGAGCATATTGTAAGTATAAATCGTTTTTCGTCCGAATTTATCCGCCAAAAAGCCACCGATAATAGCGCCTAAAGCTGCACCAAAACAGTTGGCGCTGATAGCATTCAGCCAACTTAGATGTACATCTTGCAAACTAAGATAGTTTTTCCACAACGTTAATCCGCTTGCACCGGCCACAATAGAGCCTGCATCCAAATAATTTGTCAATGACACCGCAATGGTGCTTTTCAAACTTCCTTTTTGTGTTTTCATTTTGTAATTATCGCTTACTTGTTACTTCTTTTTCATATTGTTGAATTTCCGAAATATATACTTCGCCTATGGCCACATCGTTTTTCAGGCAAAAATAGTCCCAAACTGCATTCCACGGCAAGGATTTTGCTTCTTCAAGCAGCGCAAGACGTTCAAAATATTGTCCGTTGGCTTCATATTCACGCAATTTGCCTATCGGTTCGAGTAAGGCTTGCAGGAATGCTTTTTGCGTGGAGCGGATACCGATAACATAAGCGCCAATCCGGTTGATGGAAGCATCGAAATAATCCAAGCCGATATGTACGCGGTTCAATGCGTCGGCGCGAACAATTTCTTTGGCCAAATCCGTTACATCATCGTTCAGAATCGTTACATGGTCGGAATCCCAACGAATAGGACGGCTCACATGCAACATGATTTCCGGTGTGAAAAGCAAGAGCGACGGGATTTTATCGGCAATACTTTCCGACAAATGGAAATGCCCGGTATCCAATGTCACGATTTTTTGTTTTTTGGCGCCATAACCCAGATAGAAATCATAAGAACCGACGGTATAACTTTCCAGCCCGATACCGAATAATTTGGCTTCGATACAATCTTTCATGTTCCGGTATTCCTTTTCGAAAATGGCGTCTAAGGATTGCTCTAAAATCTGACGGTATTTGTAGCGGTTGACGCTCAAGTCTTTCATTCCGTCATGTATCCATAGGTTCATAATACAGGGATCGTTCTGAAATTTTCCCATTTCTTCGGAAATAAGGCGGCAACGCCGGGTATGTTCAATCCAGAAATCACGGATGGATTTATCGGGATTAGCCAATGTCAAATCTCCGCTCTTGGGGTGTCCGAAAGAAGTGGAATTAAAATCAAGTTTCAGTCCTTTTTCTTTGGCCCACTGCATCCAACTGGTAAAATAAACAGCTTCAATTTCATCCCTGTCCACTATTTTCCCCTGAAAATCTCCATAGATAGCATGTAAATTCAAACGGTGTTGTCCGGCTACCAAAGTCAATACTTTTTCAATATCCTGCCGTATCTCGGCAATATTGCGGGCTTTCCCCGGATAGTTTCCGGTGGCTTGGATGCCACCGCCGCCCAAATTGCCCAAGTTTTCAAAACCGGTTACGTCATCGGCTTGCCAACAATGGATGGAAATGGACACTTGCTGCAATTTTTCTAAGACTTTTTCGGCATTTACACCCACTGATTGATAGCGTTCTTTGGCTATCTCATACGCTTTTTGTATTAATTCGGATTTCATGTGTATATAATTTGTTTTTTTATGGTCACACGGAACCCGATTCATATTTATGCTTTTGGCACAACTTTTGCATACGGGTTTCATATTTCTTTCTACAAAAGTACGCTTTTAAAAAGGCCGCTTACTGTTTAAAATGATTTATAAACTTTCTAAAATGATACAAATTTTTTAATTGAATATCGGATATGACTACTTCAGCGTAGAATGTCCAAATGCATACTGCTTGAATATGCTTGATTATAAATAATTTACAGAATATTATTTGTAATAATTTGGAATTTTGGATTGATAATCGTACCTTTGTACCCGATTTTTAAGTCTCCGTAGCTCAGTTGGTAGAGCAAATGACTCTTAATCATTGGGTCCAGGGTTCGAGCCCCTGCGGGGATACAGACTGAATATCAGTAATTTACCTTTTGTATGTTATGCATACAAAAGGTATTTTTGTTTTAAAATACCTGTTTGTACGGAATTTTAATGTACGATTATGTACAAAATGTTTAGATATAGTTTAGAAATTTTTTAACAGTACAATTATGGTAAATATTAAATTGGTCGTCTTTCCAAAAAAGGCAAAAGAAAATGGCGAATGTAGAGTTTATGTTCAATTAACACATAAAAGAAAGGTTTCATGGATTAAAACAGCCATTAATGTAAAACCTGAGTGTTTTGAAAATGGACGCGTAAACTCAAGAAAGGATGAAAATGCCAGATTGAAAAATATATCCTTATCTGAGACATTATCTAAGTATGAGAAAAAAATACTTCTACTTGGAGATCATCAAGAATATATGCAACTTTGTTCTATTTG
>JAITNQ010000189.1 GCA_031290435.1 Candidatus Symbiothrix sp.
AACTGCCATCATCGCCGTTTCGGTGTTCGTAAAAACGACACTTTCGTCCACTTTCGTGGTTGACTTTGTTTCCAAAAAATCTTCGCTGCATCCGCTGAAGAGGAGGATAAACAAAGTTAGTATTGATAATAAATAATTTTGTTTCATATTACCTAATTTTAATTTGTATAATTTTATTTAACTCTGACCATAGTGGTACGAAAAATGGATTCTTCCGAAGTAAGCTGACAACTGTTAGCGAACAATGTATCATTTTTAATACTTAAAAAATATTCGCCTGCCTGTGCCGTTTCGTCTACTCCATCGAACCAACGAATATATGTAATTACTTTTTTATCGGATACTTCAACCAGCTTCTTTTTCCACGAATAGGTACGGGTATAGATATTCCCTTGTTCGTTATTCCATATCATCTGATTGTCCGAATATTCTCTGAAGCTATTTTCCGGATAAACACATCCTACAACGCCACCGCATTGGCTGTAAACTTTCCACTTCCCCTGCACGCATTTTTGTATCACAGGCAGAGGTTGTTTGTACAGTTCTTCGATATTGCTGAAGTCTATTTGAGACATGTCAATGTCTTCTTCTTTGCTACAGGAAAAATTCCCTGCCGACAACAGCAATACAACAATAAATAAATATTTTGTTTTCATATTAAAATCATCCTAAATTTTTTCAGAAAGTAAGATTTAATCCAAGTGTAAACACTCTTGCCGGTAGATAGACGTCGGGATTACTGCCGTAGCCGGAGAAAATATTCCTGCGAGGATAGATGCCCTGACGTTTGGTAAACAACAGTAAATTATCGCCGGAAGCATACAGACGAAGTCCCTGTACATTGAACTGATTGACCAACTTTTTGGGAAACTCGTAACTGAGGGTCGCGTTCGCCAATTCCAACATGTCGGAGCTGATAAGCCAGCGGGTGGAAGTGCCTGCATTCATATTGGGATCGGTAAAATCTTCTATACGGGGAACATTGGTTATATCACCCTCCCTTTGCCAGCGGTTGAGAATATCCGGATGCCGGGTCGAACCAAGTAGCGCCGATCCGGATGGACCGGTCATTAAGTCGGCATACCCCGTATCATACATTTTACCACCTAATTGGTAATTGAACAACAAGGTGAGGGCAACGCCTTTATAGGAAAGGCTGGTAGTGATACCGCCCGATACTTTGGGTGTAGAAACGCCCGACCAATCGTAAAGCGCCTTTGCTACTTCAGTGGTGTAGTATTGGTCGCCGACTTTCGCTATCGTCATTTTCTCCCGTTCTTTAGAATTCGCTTTATCGTAATCCGCTATTTGCTGATCGGTTATCTGACCTTCAGCAGGTAAGTAGATGCTGTTGCCGGTAGCCGGATCTACCCCGGCCCATTGCCTGAGATAAAACTCATAGCGGGAATGTCCTTCTTCTATCCTGTGTACGCCGCTGTTATACGGTTCTATCGGCAAAGAGGTAATTTTGTTTTTCAGCCAGGTAGCATTGATGCCTACGCTCCATACTACATCCTTGGTTTTAACGATTTTGCCGTTTATATCAAGTTCTACGCCACGGTTATACATGTCGCCTGCATTCTGTAAAGCGGAAGTTAAAGCGGAAGACGGAGCTTGTGGAATACTGAATAACAGATTGCTCGATTGGCGGTTGAAATACTCTACCGATCCGGACAAATGGCTTTTGAACAAGTCAAATTCAAGCGCTATATCGCTGCTGTGCGAAACTTCCCACTGCAAATTTCGGTTGTTCAATACACGCTCCTTGATATATCCGGCTTCAAGACCATTGGTAGCCGATTCGTAAGAAGCCTGCCAAGCATAATAGGTTCCAATATCGTCATTTCCAACTTCACCGTAGGAAATCCGCAGTTTCAACAGGTCAACAAAAGACAAACCTTGCATGAAATCTTCCTGGTCAATACGCCAACCTGCTCCGACAGAATAAAAATTACCCCAGCGAGAATCTTTGTAAAAACGGGAAGAAGCATCTCGTCTTGCCGAAGCGGACAGAAAGTAGCTATTGGCAAAATCGTAGTTGATACGCGAAATATAGCCTTCTGTTTTATAGCGATTCGTATAGGAAGTGGGTATGCCGGGCGTGGCATAATTTCCCAGTTCGTAATTATCATCGTTGACTTTCTGATCTTTCATGGAGCCTGATGTTAGATAATTATACTCATAATCATAACTTTCATGCCCAAGCAATACATCAATATGATGTTTATCAATATCTTTCGTATAAGACAACAACTCGTTGAAAGTCCAAGTAGTAGTGAATGAATTGGTTTTAGATGCGGTTCCGCTGTTCTGTTTTTCGGGATAGATGATGGCCGCCGAAGAAGACAGATAGGCATTTGCGCCTATCGAGCCATTCAAGGTGAGTTTGAATCCGTCCAAAAACCGTATTTCGGAATAAACTTTCGCATTCACTGTGTTACGCTTGAAACCATTGTATATGTTTTGCAGTTCAATGGCAGGATTATTGCCTCCGACATAGTCGCGTGAAGGTGCAAGGTTATTGTCATCGATACGGTAACCTGTCCCGAAATCATAGATCGGATTGCCGTCTGTATCACGCACATAATCTTTTGTAAGCGGATCGTGAATATGAATCGGATAAATCGGGCCGATATAGCGTGTGAAACGGAAAGGATTGCTGTTGTTTCCCGAACTTTCATCCTGTTCGCCAAGCGATTTGCTGATGTTGGCGGATAAGGTTCCTCCTACTTTCAGGAAAGAAGTTATCTGGGAATTCACATTGGTATTCATCGTGTAACGGTCGAATTGGGAACCGATAATATATCCTTTTTCTGTCAAGTACCCCATTGACAGGTAATAGTCCGATTTGCTGTTTCCGCCGCTGACGTTCATACCTACTTCGGTGCGGTTTCCTAATTGTTGAACGGCTTTCAGCCAGTCGGTATCGTCACCCCACATAAACCGGGCATTCGGATTGAGTTTTCCATTTGCGTCAAGCACCTGATCATCGGGCACATTGAAAGGATTATATTTCAAATTATTGGCTATCAAGTTTCTTGCTGCATTTTCTCCGGCCGTAGCACGATCTGCTCCGTTTTTTACCAGTTGATTGCGTGTGCTTTCCCAATATACAAGGAGATAATCTTCAACAGAAAGTTTTTTGTAATCGTTGCTCTGCCGGTTGGTAATACCCTGATTGACTTTTACATTAACGGTCATGCGATCTTTACTGCCTGTCTTGGTTTGTATCAGAATCACGCCGTTGGCAGCCCGTGCACCATACAAAGCGGATGATGAAGCGTCTTTCAGTACCGTCATGCTCTCAATATCATTGGGATTGATGCTACTGATAGCATTGTCGTAAGGCATTCCGTTCAAAATAATCAGAGGAGCAGAACTAACACTGGATGAAATGGTGCCGATACCTCGGATATAGATAGCGGGTTCAGAACCGGGATGGCCATTGGTAGTGGAGACTTGCACGCCCGGCGTGGATCCAAGCAAGGCATTGGTTACATTCGTCATGGGTCGCGATTCAAAATTTTCCGATTTAATCTGTGCGGCCGCCCCGGTAAACGCGCCTTTTTTGGCCGTTCCGTAAGCCACTACGATTACTTCGTCCATTTCGTTGATCGTCGGCTCCAATGCAATCGTTATTACTGATTTTTCGCCGATAACCACTTCTTTGGTTTTCATCCCGATATAAGATACAGTCAACGTTTTAGCAGTAGTAGGGACTTCCAAAGAGAAAGAACCGTTTAAATCGGTAGGCATTCCTATGCTCGTGCCTTTTAGAGATACGGAAGCCCCGATAACCGGCGTTCCGTCTTCAGCATAACTAACAACACCTGTAATTTTTCTCGTTTGCGCCTGCAAGGCTGATACAAACAGGAAAGACAAAATCACAAGGATTAATTTTTGTTCAACTTTTTTTTTCATTATACTTTTTTTGTGAAATAAATAATAATAGTAGTTTTTAACCGCAAAGGTGCAAAGATACGCGAAACAGGGTTTCCCGCTTGGCGTATCTTTGCAACTTTACAGTCTGATTATAGTGTGTTTATCAGGGCGTCTTGTCCCTTGATTTTATAAATCGTTCTGAATAATATGCGGGTTATTATCCAATTCGTTGTCGGAAAACAGGAATTGCCATGTTTTATCGCCTGCGGGCACTTCCATTATCTGCGCTAAAGATATATTATGATTTGACGCTTCGGTTTTGCCGTCGGGCAGCGTTGCCATCTGACTTCTGTTCAGTGGCGCGTTCAAACGCTTGAGGTCGTAATAGCGGAAGCCTTCGCCCCAGAGTTCGATACGGCGCTGGAGCAGCACCTCTTCGACGAGGGCGTCGCTTGTGGCGGTCGATTTCGTATAAGCAGGGTCGCGCGTTATAATCAGGTCGTATAATATTTGCTGCGCTTCGGCGTTTCTGCCCAGACGGGCAAACGCTTCAGCCTCCATCAGATACATTTCGGCTACGCGCATGTAAGGACAGTCGACCTGCGGATCAGCCTGGTCGGGCAACAGGAACTTGTTGTTGTAGTAAGCCGGAAAGCCGGTAGCGCTCAACGGTCTGGCGAACGTAGGCCCCATAGCTATCGCCGCGGTTGCTGCAAACATGCCTTTACGTTTATCGGTATCACTTATTTTGTGATAGAGATTGTTGTAGATACATTTCGGGCCGTTACGCGAGGTGAGGGCATTGGCAGGTCCGAAAAATACCTGTAACGAAGAGAGACCCTGAAATTCAGCCGTAATACGTTTTGTACCCCACATCCATTCCGAGTTTGACTGGTCGTGGAAGCGTCCCGGCGTTTCGGTAAATATGGTTTCCGACAATTGATATTCGCTTGTACGGGCTTTATGGGCGTATTCGGCGGCTTCTTCCCAACGTCCCATCGACAGCAGGACACGGGCTTTCAAGCCGTTAGCGACGCTTTGGTTGGGATGTATTTTGTTCGTGCGGACAGGCAAGCCTTCGAGCAATCCGATGGCGGCGTCGAGATCGTCGTTGATTGCTTTGTAAACTTCCTCGACGGTAGCCTGTGGTTGCGGATCTGTACCGGTTTCGGTATCAAGTATCAGAGGCACTGCAAGCTGGATGTTATCTTTGCCGGCATCGTAGCGTATAGCCCACATGCGTACCAGGTTGAAATAGTGTGCGGC
>JAITNQ010000253.1 GCA_031290435.1 Candidatus Symbiothrix sp.
AATACCTAAATTTTTTTTATCCCTGAATCGCTGAATTTAAAGTCTAAATTTGCTGGTATAAAAAAAAACACTTATATTTGTGCATTGGTTTTTATAATTCACATCATACTATGAAGGACAACTATTGTGTTATCATGGGTGGCGGTATAGGAAGTCGTTTTTGGCCCTATAGCCGTGAAACGATGCCCAAGCAATTCCTTGATTTTTTCGGAACCGGGCGTTCACTGATACAGCAAACATTTGACCGTTTCAGCCGGATTGTGCCTGTTGAGAATATTTTTATTGCTACCAATCAGCAATATGCTGCATTGGTGAAAGAGCAACTGCCGACAATAAGCGATTCGCAAATATTGTTGGAACCCACTCGCAGGAATACAGCCCCTTGTATTGCCTATGCCACTTACAGAATACGGGCAGTCAATCCGAATGCCAATATTGTGGTAACACCATCCGACCACTTGATTCTACAGGAACAGAATTTCCTTACGAATATACAGAAAGGTCTGAATTTTGTAGCCAAATATCCGGCCTTGGTGACCTTGGGCGTGAAACCCAACCGACCTGAAACCGGATACGGTTATATCCAAACCGAAGAAGGCGGAAAGGATAATATCCAGAAAGTGAAAGCTTTTACCGAAAAGCCCAACGCCGAATTAGCCAAAGTTTTCTTCGAAAGCGGTGAATTTTTTTGGAACTCAGGTATCTTTATCTGGAATGTGCAAACTATTCTCGGCGCTTTCTCAGCGTATCTTCCGGATATGACAACCCGATTCGACCAGGGTCTCGACAAATTCAATACGCCGGAGGAGACCGCATTTATTGAGGAACAATATCCTATGCTCCAGAATATCTCCATTGACTACGGTATCATGGAGAAAGCGGACAATGCCTATATGTTGATGGCCGATTTCGGTTGGTCGGATTTGGGAACTTGGGGATCCCTTTTCGACCTTGCAGAAAAAGACTTGCGGCAAAATGCCGCACTGAAAGGGAAATCACTGCTTATCGAAAGCGGCGGCAACCTGCTAAGCTTGCCGGAAGGCAAATTAGCCCTCATCCAAGGAATCGACGATTGTATCATCGCCGATTCGGACGACATTCTGCTTATTTGTAAAAAATCGGAAGAACAACGTATCAAACAGTTTGTTACCGATGTGAAAATGAAATTTGGAGAAGATTATCTGTGAACTATTTGGTTTCTATGATAATCACCCCATTTTTCCCTTTTTCACCATAGTGTTTAATGGCGGTTTCGCCTTTTAATATACTTACTGATCCAATTTTATCGGGAGAAAGCGCTTCATATTCTCCGGCAGAAATTTCTTTGTCATCTACGATATACAAAGGCTGCCCTGCATTTTCTCCTGAGAGTGATGTTGTTCCTTTCAGTGCTTCTTTCGGCGCTAAATTACGCTTTCCACCGGTTTTAACAGACACCTCTCTTGAACGAACAGATTCGCCGTTTTCTGCTGCGCGCTGCATTGTAGTGACTAAAATCACGCCGTTTTTTCCTTTATCTCCGTACATATTTGTAGTCGTTTCATCTTTCAATACGGAAACTGAAAAAATGTTTGTTGGATCCAAATTATCCAAAGACGAAACTTCTTTACCATCCACAACAAAGAGAGGAGTTACACCCCCGTTTACGTGTATTATTCTCATTCTATCGGTATTTTTTACTTCCTCCACTCTGCTCACGCCATTCGAATCGGCATTGATGACAAATGTCTGTTGGGTCACTTTGTCTCCGGTCTCGTCTTTTACATCAATAATAATTTTTTTAGTCTGCACCGCATTTTCATCCATGGTTTTTGTACGGGTAAAAGTAGTGGTTTTAACCTTTTTTATCACGCCTATATCGGAGGAAGATCCTTTGATAATAGATTGAATTGTATCATTCAAAGTTTTGTATTTACTTGAAGATTTCACAATTGCTTTTCCGGGAGTGTCGTCTGTAACAATCACAATCGTATCATTTCCGGGATATGCTTCGGATTTTGCATACATAGATACCTTGTATTCGTATTCCGGTTTGGCAAAAGCCCATAAAAAGACGGCTAATGCGGGAATTAATAACAACACGGCGTAATTTTTCGCCGGTTTGGATACATTTTTTTTCATACTGTTTTTTATAAAGTTTGTCTTTACCGGCAAGCCTTCAACGCTTACCTTGTTTCTTCTAACAACTGATCCAATTCCTCCATCGAAAGGTTATTTTCCTTTGCAAAAAAAGAGGCCATAGAAGCAAAAAAATTATCGAAATAATTCTTCATTCTTAATTTAACCTAAACTTTGCCCGCAGTAATATTTCCGCCGGACGTAAGTCGTATGCGTAATAGTACGAACTGATATCGCTGTACGAGGCTGAAATATATTGTTTGGAATTGAAAATATTGGTATAATCCAATAAAAATTCCACACTCTTCCACTTGTATTTTGCGCCGACATCTCCGAACGACATATTGCGACTTCCGACAGTAATTGCATTGTTGTAAAAATATTCGTATCCCAGATTGATTGTCAAATCGCTGAAAAGGAAAAAATTCAGACCGGCATTCTGCGAAATGGTGCGGATAGGGGCGCGGTCGTTTGTTTCCGATTTTATCCGGGTTTTGTTTTCCCTGAAAGTCAGGTTGTAGGAAAAACTCGACCATGATTGAATTTTGGTAGTTATTCCCGGTGTGAGGGAATAACTTTCGGTTTCGAATTTGACGATTTCTCCCCCTGCAAGTTGGGACGCGGACGAAACAGCGTAAGACCCGCCTAATTTGACGGTCGATGCAATGGCGTCAATGGTTTGGTTCACATTCATACTTGCCGAAACGCCTTCTGTGCGGTTGGGGTGACGCAAAGCATTCTGAACCTGTAGAATCCCATCGAAATCATAGCCATACAACAAATTAGCCTCGCGATTGGAATAAGATAGCTGGGCATTTCCAAACAGGGAACGGATTGGATTGCGATAGGTGAAACCCATGCCGAAAGTCTGCGATTTTGTTTCATACAGACTACCCTCGTTGCGCATCAGATTACGGTAAGAACGCATGATGTATCCGGCATATTCGTTACCGATACCGCCCATTCCGTTTGAATAAGAAGCGCTGGCAGTCATATCCCAATAAGCGGATATTTTATACAGAAGAGAGAACAAAGGATTGAAATAGAGCCGAGTATCGTTTTTCCGATTATTCCTTATCCGGTCATCTACCGACAAAAGCGTATAATTGAGCGGCAAAGAGAGCGAAAAACGCCAATCGTTGTAAAGATAAGTGTAACGAGGCGAAAAGACCCATTCAAGTTTGTCCCATTGCAAATTATTCCGCAGGGAATCGGGGGCGGTCTGTTGCCGGCCTACTTGACCGACAAGGTCTTGTAATTCCGAATCCAAGTGTTGCAGGTCTGCCCGGAAACTTAGGGAGTAAGTCTGAGTCAGTCCCCCTTTTTTATAACCTGCCGAAACGGTGCTTATAGAGCGAAAATTGTTCTGTTTCACCGATTGGCGCATGGATTCGGCGCTTGATGAAGGATCAAACAAGTTTTCGTAAAGCAAAGGCGTTATGGTAAGACTATGGGGAGAAAACGCATAACCGTTGAAAGAGGAAACATTCAGGCTTGTTTTTTCGTAGTTCTTCATCCAGTTGAAAGTATTGTTGACGCTATATTCGGGACTGTACAGGCGCTGTCCAACGGTGTCAACACCGTTGGCGTTGCCCCGTTCCCGGTCCCATCCGCCCGAAAATTTCAATAAATCATTCAAATAAAACTTTTCCTTGTTTCCCGATAACTGCACTTCCGCATCCGCGCGATTGGTGAAAAGCCTTGAACTAAGACTTTCGTCAACCTTAACCGGAGCGCTTCCGGGCAAAAAATATTCCGTATGATTGAGACTGCTTTTGTCCAAGCGATCGTTCAGATAGAAGATATTGGCATTCATCTGATAATCATTTTTCAATTTCCAAAGGTTATTGAAAGTAAATGCATTGGCTTGGTTAAACAAGTAACGTCTCTTGTTTATCGCCGGAGAAGACGGCGATTGAACACTGAGCATACCATTGCCCGACATCTGGCTGGCGCCGGCAGAATAAAAGGAATTAAGGTCACGGGAGACATCGTTTCCGGAATTATTTCCCTTATAAGTAGTGATATTCTGTTGTTTTTTCGCAAAATACATAGCGGTTATTTCCCCGTTCCAAAGCAAGGGGGAAGCGCCTGCGCCTAACAAAGCATTCGCAGTGACGGCGCCTTTGGCCGAGTCTTTCAGTTTCAGGTTGATAGCCGCCTGTTCCGACAGTAGCCTGTCTTTCAAAGCCTTTATAGGCTGATGATTTTCAAGCACTTGTACAGATTGTACATTTTTCGCCTCAATATTGTTCGTCGCAATTCCGTAACGTCCCTGCAACAAATCCATGTCTTCTACATACATCTTATTGATAGGTTTGTCCTGATACAAAATCTGTCCGCTTTCCTTAACCTCAAATCCGGGCAGTTTCCTGATAACATCGCCGATAGAACGATCATTCTTGTCGATAAAGCCATCGACCAAATAATCAATGGTATCTCCCCGTTGTTTGATTTTCGGAGGCGTGACTTTCACCTCTTTCAGGGCGATGGATTCGAATGCCACATCGAAATTCACCGTCTGACTCCTGCGGGCGATTGTTTGGCTCTGTTTCCGGATATTGAATCCGGAGGCGGAAATGATTAAAGAATCCTTAGCGCCTTTGTATTCGAGCTTGAATTTCCCGGCATTATCGGTCAGGGAATAAGCCAAAATGGCCATACTGCCAAGCTCCTGAATCATTACGTTCACCCCATTGATTCCATTGGCACGATCCTTATCCGCAACTGTTCCTTGAATCACAATCTGCGAATAAGATAGGGTCGAAAAAGACAGCAATAAACCAATTATAAACGCGTATTTCATGCGGGCTTTTTTTATTCCAGTTCTAAAAACTTAAAAGACGGACTCAGCGGTTTGCCAAGCAGAACTATGTTGCCGCCATTGATTACATAACTCAGTGAAGCGCCCCTGTTTATCACGATCTTTTCCAAATCTTTCCGGCTACAACTGATGTATTTTCCCTTCGGAATTTCAATGGCATAAGCATGGTCGAGATATTGCAAGCCCACACATTCAAAATCTATCAGGCCTTGAGAATCCTTTATTTTTACAATCAGGCCGGGCAAACCGTAAAATTTCCAAGGGCCATCATTGATGGGGACTTCCAAGGTAAACCAAGCCTCATAATTCCGTCCCCTAAAACGGGTAGTCGCTTTCTGGCAACTGTAATCGAAAATAGTAGCCGTATCCGGGCTTATTTCCCAATTGAAAGACCCGACGGCATCGTCGCATTTATAATTCATATCAATGATAATAATTTCCCCGTTCAACCGGTTTTTATAAATTTTTTCGAAAGCGCCGTCGTAGTAATTGTTTTCATACCTGTCTCCTATCAGACTTTCCGCAGAAGCGCTTCCGTCTTTGATAACCGATATGCTGCTGATCATAGCCGGATTCATGGTTTTGAATATGGCGCCCGCGATTGAGTCCTTTGCAGGTTTGGTCTCATCATAATAATGCGACATTTGCGGGCCAATGTCAAGTGTCATCATATCGTTCCGAAAAGCGGATTTATCACTTGCCTTTTCTTTCTGAATAAAACGGTAATAGGCGCGGACTGTCGCCATATCCAGCGATTTTTCCTCCAGTTCCTCTATTGTGCCGTTTGCCGCCATGGCCGCCATTACAGCCGGATCGACCGGTAGATTTTCCGGCATTTGCCCGGACGATACTACCGTAAATTGTGCAAATACAGGAGAAAGACCAAGCAAAAAAAAGAACGTAGTTACAATCTGTATCCTCACTTGTGAAAACAGTCCAATCGGCAGTATTCCCGCAATCAATAAAAACATTTTCTTCATATCTACATCCTGTTTTTGAATTACGATGCAAATATTTGTCTAAATTTTTAGACAAACAAAATTAATCGCATTAAAAATAGTTAATTCATTCCAGTTCCATCGGATCATAAATCATTTTAAGGTCATTTCTGTTGATTTCTACGCCATTTCCAAGGGGTATTGAATTGGGGATATTGACTCCGGGTACAGAATTGGATATCTGTCCCAGAGGGTCTTCAGCAAAGCGTTTTTTGATTTTATCCACTTCTTTTCTTGTGGTTTTTACATACTCCCGCTTGGTAAACCGAACCGGATATCGGGTATTTTCAAGTCCTACCGCTTTAAAAATATATTGATTTTCCGAATCAGTAGCATACAAGATAAGTCCGGGCAAACCCGTAAATTTCCATGGCCCATCATTGATCGGCAAATCGGGGGCAAACCAAGCTTCGTAATGTCTTCCCCTAAAATCGCAAGTAGCCTTCTGACACAAGTATTTCAGGCAGGTCATTGTATCGGTGGTCATCTGCCATTGGATTTCGTTCAGGTTTTCTTCGGTAAGGAAAGCGCTTAATCCGGCTTGATCGGTTACCGTCATTTTCCCAACCGGATAATTTTTGTAAATTTCATGCTCATCGGCTTTTTGAATTCCCGAATTCATTATGTTATCTCTGAGCAACAGCGCTTTTTGCGGATTTTTTAAAACATCCGTCAGTATCGAATCTAAGCGGCGTTTGTTGTCGCTATAAAATTTGGAAATACCCGATTCGCCGATTTCCAATATCATATAATCCGCTAATTCTTTTGTCTTCACGGAATCTACAACAGTTATTCCTGAAATTTGTTTTACCGGCCTGAGTGCGGGCGGATACTTGAATTCGTAAAATACACGCAAAGCCGTTGTATCCAAGGTTTCATAACCGGAGGGGATAAAACCTAATTGCGGATAGGCGCACAAAGACGCAAAGCAGACTGCTAAAAGAAGGAGTACTCGTTTCATATTTCTTTTGTTATTTTTAGTAATTAAATACAAAGATAAGAAGATTTTCTATAAATCACTACTTTATCGGTATTGATACGGTGTATTTAACTCAATAAGCCCAATGCAGAAGCATATTTAACCGCTTCCATTGAGTTATCGACATCCAACTTTTCCAAAATCCTTTGCCGGTGCGTATTCACCGTATTGAAATGGCAGTTTCGCCCTCATCATTCACTTGCTGTTGCTTATACGTTGTACAGCCGGTTAGAAATGCTGAACTATTATTTCGTCCGTTCCGAAACGGGTGAAAACATCAATAAAAACCTCGATTTCACACATGCCGCTCATTTTGTATTGTCGTACGATTGGCATATCGGAACGGATTATCATTTGAAAATCGAACCGTATATTCAACATCTTTATCATGTTCCGGTTATTCCCGGCAGCACGTATTCTTTTATCAACCTCAAAGGCAATGAAGATTGGTTCGTTGCCGGTAAAGTCGAGAATGAAGGGCAAGGGCGGAATTATGGTCTGGACGTCACGTTTGAAAAATACATGTCGGAAGCATATTATTTCCTGTTGACCGGCTCGTTGTTTAGTTCCCGCTATAAGGTGACGGCGAATGGCTGGTATAACACCCGCTATAACCGGAATTACGTTTTCAATTTCCTTTTCGGGAAAGAATGGATGCTTGGGAAAAACAAACAAAACCTATTCGGCGCCAACGGCAAACTATCATTTCAGGGCGGCGACCGCTATTCGCCAATAGACGAAACGGCTTCCGTTCAAAAACAAGACGTCTTTTATAACGAGCAAAATCCTTTTTCAAAACAATTGTCTCCTGCATTGCTCGGACATTTTACGCTGAGTTACAAGATTAACAAATACCGGAAATCACACGAATTTGCCCTTAAAGTTTTGAATATTACAGGATATAAAGAATATTACGGACATCGCTATAATTTCAAATCCGGTAGCGTAGATGAAGAACGGGAAGCTATTATCATTCCTAATATCAGTTATAAAATAGAGTTTTAGTTCCAACTGGGAAAACGGTTTGGCCTGGGTCATCATCGGCAGTCTGACCAGTTCCATGTTTCTGGCGCTTGTCATTGTTCCTTTGGTGTATTATTTAATGGACAGAATGTTGGTGAAGTTTGCTTGGGATAAGAATGGATGCTTGGGAAAAACAGTCAAAACCGGTTCAGCGCCAACGGCAAACTGTCATTTCAGGGCGGCGACCGCTATTCGCCGATAGACGAAACGGCTTCCGTTCAAAAACAAGACGTCGTTTATAACGAACAAAATCCTTTTTCAAAACAATTGTCCCCTGCATTGCTCGGCCATTTCACGCTGAGTTACAAGATAAACAAATACCGGAAATCGCACGAATTTGCCCTTAAAGTGTTGAATATTACAGGCTATAAAGAATATTACGGACACCGTTACAATTTCAAAACAGGCCTCGT
>JAITNQ010000004.1 GCA_031290435.1 Candidatus Symbiothrix sp.
TGCGATTGACAAAATAAATGATATTCGATTGTCGTTGAATAGCGAAATAGGAAGCAAAATTGTTTGGATATTGGTTGAAGGCGAAGATGATTGTAAAATATATCCTAAATTTTTTGACATAAATAAAGCAAGGGTAGAGTTTGTGAATGGTGGAAAAATACAATTAACCCGTGCTTTGAATACACTTACAAAAGAAACAGAACAAGTTATAGGTATTCAAGATGCAGATTTTGTACATTTGGAAAAGAACTACCCTGACGTTAAAAATCTATTCTATACGGATTATCATGATATTGAAATCACAATGCTCAATTTTGACAATGTTCGTGACAACTTGTTTACAGAGTATGGGATGCACGATAAAGTAAAAACGATTTGGAATAATGTTATACAAGCGTCTTCCTTCATTGCATATATTCGTTGGTACAACGAGAAAAAACAGTGTAAAATAAATTTTAACGGGATAGGATATGGAAATTTGGTTAGCCATACTGACGGCAAAATAATTCTCAAAAATCAAGAATTATTGAATGAATTGAACAAGAGGTCTAAAGACAAAACAGAGGTATTGACTTTTGAGAATATTGCCTATTTTATGAACATGAATAAAACCGATGACTTTCTGAACTTGTGTAACGGACATGATGTTACCGCATTATTATCGTTGATCATTGGCGGTCAGGTTTCATATACAGAGTTTTGCAGGCATTTAAGATTGTCATTTAATTTTAATGAATTCCGTAAAACAAAATTATACACTGAAATATTTGATTGGCAAAAGAAAATATTTATAAAATGAAATAAATGACAGTAACACGCTACATAAACTCAAGAGAAAGGGAACGTATTTTTCTGACCATGATTAATTATTATTCCCATCCTATACGATTTTCTTATCCAATTATGCATTTATTTCATAATAAAGTTATATATTTGCTCTCCATTTCAAAAAAAACAGCGTAAAATCTATGGAGGTTCGTTTATGAATATTATACTTTTAGGTTCCGGAGGAAGAGAGCATGCTTTGGCTTGGAAAATAAAGCAAAGTCCTAAGATAGACAGGCTTTTTATTGCACCCGGAAATGCCGGAACTGCTCAGGTAGGCATCAATGTGCCAATTGCAGCAACTGATTTTGAGGTCTTAAAAAAAACAGTTTTGGAAAATGACATTAAAATGGTTGTTGTAGGGCCGGAGGACCCATTGGTGAAAGGCGTTTATGATTTCTTTAAGCAAGATGCGGAACTGAAAAATATTCCGGTCATCGGCCCTTCTCAACAAGGAGCACAATTAGAAGGCAGTAAAGATTTTGCTAAAGCATTCATGATGCGGCATAAAATTCCAACGGCGCAATACCTAAGTGTGACGAAAGAAAATCTTTCTCAGGGAGTTGGTTTTCTCGCATCACTAAAACCGCCTTATGTACTCAAGGCCGATGGATTGGCTGCCGGCAAAGGCGTTTTGATTATCGACAATTTGTCGGAGGCTCAAAAAGAATTAAACGCCATGCTGAACGGTCGCTTCGGTAAAGCCGGCGAAAAAGTAGTAATTGAAGAATTCCTTTCGGGAATCGAATGTTCTGTTTTTGTAATGACCGACGGCAAATCCTACAAAATCTTGCCGGAAGCCAAAGATTACAAACGTATCGGCGAAAAAGATACCGGTCTGAATACAGGCGGAATGGGTGCCGTATCCCCCGTTTCTTTTGTTGACCGTGATTTTATGAAAAAAGTAGAAGAACGGATTGTTATACCAACCATCGAAGGATTGAAAGCGGAAAAAATTGATTACAAGGGATTTATATTTCTTGGCCTGATTAATGTAAACGACAATCCGGTGGTAATTGAGTACAATTGCCGGTTGGGTGACCCGGAAACCGAAGTCGTGATACCAAGAATTCAATCCGATTTTGTTGATTTGCTGAATGGTATTGCACAAGAAAATTTAGCTGAAAAAAAACTGCTTATTGATGAGCGTTCCGCAACAACCGTTATGTTGGTTTCAGGCGGCTATCCGGGCGATTATGAAAAGGGGAAAATTATTTCGGGATTAGATAAATTGGAGAATAGCCTCATTTTTCACGCGGGAACTGTTGAAAAAGACGAAAAAATATTGACGAATGGCGGTCGGGTAATAGCAGTCACTTCCTATGGAAAAAACAAAAATGAAGCTTTAGAACAATCTTTCAAAAATGCGGAAATTATTTGTTTTGACGGAAAATATTATCGGAAAGACATTGGGTTTGATTTGGCATAATGAACATTGACAAAATTCACAAATCGTTTGTATCCAGCCATTTGTTGCTATTATGCACACTACTTGGTTTTTTAGGTTTGCGTGTGTACGATGCCGGCGGCGATTGGACTAACCTCCATTGCTGGATGAGTACCATTATCCAAATCGGTATTGCGCTCTTGCTCTTACAACTAAACCTTGTTTTTACTATTATCAGGAACCGAACCCTGCTTCCGGCAATTTTTTATTTGGTTTTTGCAAGTGGCAATGCATCATTCGCCTTTGATTCGGCAGGGAGTATTGCCGCACTCTGTGTGCTGGTCGGTTATTTCTTTTTATTCAATTCCTATCAGCAATCGGAATCACAAATCAATGCTTTGAATATTTCACTTTTGCTGACTTTAGGTAGTTTATTTCGGCCGCAATTGCTGCTGTTTTTTCCTGTTTTTTGGTATGGTTTCCATCGTTTTCATAGCTTCAATTTACGGGTATTTATGGCAAGCATCATCGGTGTTTTTGTGGTTTATTTATTCATTTTCACAGGCTCTGTCTATGCGGAAAATTGGCATATTTTCTTTTCGACTATACCTGAACCAAGTAAATGGTTATCTATACAAAAACCGGATTTTGCATTATTTCATTGGATCGTCATCGGTTTTACTTCCTTAATTTGTTTATTGACAGGATTTAATTTATTTGGTTTCGGGCTTTCTGAAAAAATCCGGACGGTTTCTATTCTGAATTACCTGTATATTTCTTCTTTCATCATTTTTATACCCTTCATTTTACAAAGTAAATACCAAACAAGTTGGTCGCTGATAATCTGTCTTCCTGTAGCTATCCTTTTATCACATTTATTTACCTTGTCTAACAGGAAGTACATCAAATACATGATGCTGTTTTTTTTCTTTTTCCTTCTGGGAATGAATTTTCTACAGCGTTTTTACCCGTAACATTTCTCTTTTTCCGGGAGGTCCGGGTAGGCGTTCTACACAAAAACCGGCTTGTAACATCATCCGGCGAACACTTCCTTTGGCACAATAAGTAGTAAGCATCCCGCCTGGGTTCATCGAAGAAAATACTTTGTCGAATAATTCCTGTGACCAGACTTCAGGTTGTTTATCCGGTGCAAAAGCATCATAATAAACCACATCGTAAAATTCAGGAAAATCGAAATCCGAAAAGTCGGTTTGTATTTTACAAAGATTAAAAAACGGCGTAAGCTGCACAGGAAATGCCCATTCACTCTGGTGTATTGTTGGGTATAAGTCCCTATCTGTTCCCGGATAATTGAGTTTTTCCACAATTTCCTGCGGCAATGGAAATTTTTCCAAACCAGTATAAAAGACCTTTACCTTCCTCTTTTCTGCTTCCAAGGCCGTTAACAAAGCATTCAAACCTGTTCCGAAACCAAATTCGAGGACATGGATTTCAGGTTTCATACATTGATTGAATCCAGCCTCAATGTAAACATGCCGTGATTCCTGCATAGCCCCATTGATCGAATGATAATGTTCATCCAATTCCGGAACGAAAAGCGTGGAAGAGCCGTCAGCCGTAGATTCAATTATTACTTTTTTCATCAAACGGTAAAGGAAGTTCTTTTCTGAATGCCGTAGCCGTAAACAAGGCTATCAATTCCTGCTCTTGATTGGTAACAGACACTTCGAACGTTGCTAATTTTTTATGAACATGCACCGCTTTGGCTTCCGCAAAAAGCGTCCCGCTTCCAACGCCTTTGAAATAGCGTATGCTCGTTTCAACCGACATGGCAAGATTTCCGTAAGCGTTCACCGCCGCCGCAAAAGCCAAATCGGCTAAGGTGAAAATCGCACCGCCCTGCACTACATTACCGGCATTGAGATGCATATCGCAAATTTCCATTTTTGCCAAGGCTTTTCCCGGCTCAACTTCCAGTAATTCGACACCTGAAAATGCGGCGTAACGGTCGTTTTTGAAAAATTCTTTGATGGTCATGACTTGTTTTTTTACAAATTTATATGCGTTTTTCTATTTCTTTTTGATATGCATGGTACTTTATTCCAATAAACGAATTTCCTCACTCACATCTGCCCAGGCCAAGTAAGACGGATGCACATGATTCAGGTACTTCAATATCTTGAACGCATTGAAATACTGAAAAAACCGTTTGCGAAAATTGGGAAGCGATGCCGTATGCCGGTTTATTTCCATTATTTTCGGCAGGAATCCGTCTGCATCTAAAAAGGAAACAAGATATTCCGGCAAATCCCGAATGAGCATTGCGGTTTCATTTTCTGTTTTTTTGAAAAAAAAATCTATCCGGTCGAAAAGTTGTTTCAATGTCCGGAAAGCTGCTACCTGATAAGAAAGTTTTATGAACCGGTTTTCATGTAACATTTTTCGTAAAGCCGGGCCGGTTCCAAAAGGAACTCGATCCGAAAGCCTTGCCGCAGGATAAACTTTTGTTGTATCAATAAATTTAGTCTTTCCCAATGGAAAAACTTTCTGAAGGAAATAAAAATCTTCACCTGATTGTTGCTTTCCCATACCCCCCGCTTTGAGGTAGGTTTCGACTGTAACGGCAAAAGCGGAACCGATGGTATAATAAGGATAAGGATAGCCGCAAAAAGCCAATGCGGAGCGGTAATAACGCAGATATTGCTCATAAGCGTTCATGGCTTTCCGCAAGACATCCGATTCGTCCAAGTGTTCAACCGGATGATGAAAATCAATGGTAGCCGAATGCAATCCGTATTGTTTGAAATTCCTGTAAATTTCCGTCAAATAATTCTTTTCTACCAAGCAATCGGCATCTAAGCTCACGATAATACCCAACTTCCGGCCTTTGAAATGCCTGACAGCCTCATCCATTCCCAATTTTCGCGGCAAACCTGCCCCAGTCTGATGCCCGGGCAAGTTTTCAACGAAGAGGGGCGTCAGGCAAAAAAAGGCCGAGTTGTATTCACGTGCAAAATCCATCGCTTCCAGATAGGTGAGCCTGTTAAGCGCTACAACTTCCTCGGAATCAATTTGATAAGAATTGATTAAAAGAATAATTTCGACCTGAAAATCGCCCCGGACGCAATCAAAAATACTTTGAAGGGTTTTTATTACGTCCGGTTCTTTATAACAGGGAATAACAACAATCAATCCAACTACTCTTTTGTAGGTTTATAACGCGCATTCAAAAAAGTAACCACCGCTTTCGTTATATCATAGGAATCTTCGGCATAAAAAATAGTGCTGTTTTCTACGCTACCGAAAATAAACTGGTATTTGACAGGCGTATTGAACACTTTCAGCGCCGACAAAATAGTATCTTGCACCTGTTTGTTTATTCGGTCTTGTTCTATAGCCAATTCCTCCTGAAGGCGAGATTGATACTCTACCAAATCATTCTGCTGTTTTGATAAACGAGCTTCCTCTTGTTGTTGTCTTTCAGGAGTTAAATAAGCATTCGCTTGCGCTTTTTGGTAATACTCTTGCAGTTGCTTTTCGTATGCCATGCGACGTTGATTAAAAGCAACGCGGCCATTTTCTAATTTTTTCATTATGGACTCATTCATATCAAGATAAAATTGATAATTCTTGATAAGAGAATCCGTGCGGATATAAGCTATCGGCAGTTTATATCCAATTGAGTCGGTATTGACACCTGCCTCTGGGTTAGAGGAACCTTCTTTCTTTGAAAATAGCAAAAAAAACAAAACAAGTATTGCTATTGCCAAAACTCCACTAATAATGTAATTCGTACGATTCATAAATTATTTGTTAATTGTTTGTATAGATTATATATTCAGCAAATTGAATAAAGATTTCTCTCTATCCTATCTGTCTTTCGTCGTGCAAATATAATTTAAAATATTCTTAAAATCTTTCATTTGCTTGATTATTGTGCATTTTTTTCGTAACTTTATGCTTTCAATTCACTTTTTAAACATACTTAATAATTTATTTTATGCAAATTACAGATTTAAAACCTACTTTGGTCTGGGATTTTTTCCATCAAATCACCCAAGTTCCACGCCCTTCAAAAAAAGAAGGGAAAATAGTTCATTTTTTGCTCAATTTTGCAAAACAATACGACTTGGCAGCAAAACAAGACGGAGCCAATAATGTGCTTATCCTTAAACCGGCCACACCGGGCAAAGAAAACCTGAAAACAATCGTATTGCAATCGCATGTAGATATGGTCTGCGAGAAAAATAGCGATATTGAATTCAATTTCGAAACGGACGCCATTCAAACACGGATAGACGGCGAATGGCTGAAAGCTACCGGAACTACTTTAGGCGCTGACGATGGGATCGGCATGGCGGCTGCTATGGCCATTTTGATTTCAAAAGATATTGAACACGGACCGCTTGCCTGTCTTTTCACTTCCGATGAAGAAACCGGTTTAACAGGCGCTTATGCACTCCAAAAAGATTTTCTGAACGGAGATATCCTGCTTAATTTAGACAGCGAAGAATGGGGCGAATTTTGCATCGGTTGCGCCGGAGGCAAAAATACGATGGGTACTTTTACCTATGAAAAAAAACCGGTTCCACAAGATTATTTCTGGTTCGAGGTACGGGTTAGCGGGCTGAACGGAGGCCATTCCGGCAGTGAGATCAATACAGGTCTGGGTAATGCCAATAAAATCCTCACACGGTATCTATGGCAATTGCGGCAAGAATCACCTTTGGCGCTTTCCCGCATCGACGGAGGAAATCTGAGTAATGCCATTGCCCGCGAAGCAGTTGCCGTTGCCGGTGTCCCGTTCGCATCCAAGGAAAGGCTGAGCGCAATCCTGAATGTTTTACAAGCCGAACTTTCGGCCGAATTAGCCAAAGTAGATAAAAACGTGCAACTTTCCATCCGGTCTGTTGAAACACCGCCGTTTTGTATTGATGCTAACACCGGCAACAATCTTTTGAATGCACTGTATGCTTTACCACACGGCGTAATAGGAATGAGTCATGAAATACCGGGCTTGGTAGAAACTTCAACCAATCTGGCATCGGTGAAAATGAAAGAAGAAGGAAAAATCTTGGTGACAACCAGTCAGCGCAGTTCTACCGGCTCTTTGAAAATCAATGTGGTCAATATCGTGAAATCCGTATTCAATCTGGCAGGTGCGGAAATCCACGAAACAGAAGGTTATCCAGGATGGAAACCCAATCCGGATTCCGCTATTCTGAAAGTATCGGAAAAAGTATTTGAAAATCTTTTCGCTGAAAAACCCAAAGTAATTGCCATCCATGCAGGTTTGGAATGTGGTTTGTTCTTCGAAAAAAACCCGGGATTGGATATGATTTCTTGTGGGCCTACCATTATGGGCGCCCATTCTCCCGACGAAAGAATAGAAATCGCTACTGTAGAAAAATGGTGGAAATTCTTGCTTGAATTGCTAAAAGCGATTCCTGCAAAATAAAAACCCTTGAAAAACGTTTATTATTTGTATCCGTCATTGCGAGGGCGTAGCCCAAAGCAATGCAGTTCCTCCCCTCTCTCTTGTGAGGAGAGGTACCGGATTGTTTATGCAATGACGGATTACATTAATTATTTTATTTCGCGCTATGCCTAAATCGCATTGTTTTGTATATTTACTGCTTATTTCTTTACCGGCGATTTTTTTTGCCTGTAACAATGATTTTGAGAATTATTCCGTTAATCCTCAACACACGCTCACATTCTCTACCGATACGCTTGCTTTCGATACGGTGCTGACTACGGTCAATTCGCCGCTTCGGTACTTTAAAGTGTATAACAGAAACAGCAAACCACTCCTTATCTCCTCTGTTACTTTAGCCGCTGGAACCGATAGTAATTATAAAATTAACGTTGACGGCTTTGCCGGATTAACATTCGAAAATATTGAAATCGGAGCCAACGATAGTATCTATGTTTTAGTGGATATTAAGCCTGTTGAAACCGGACAGTTTACGCCCGCCTTGCTGAACGATTATGTGGTTTTTACTACGAACAATGTCCGTCAGGAAGTAGTGTTATCGGCTTATGGACAGGATGTATTTACTTGGAAAGGCATAACTTTAACTTCCGATTCGCTCTTAGACAATCAAAAACCCTATTTGATTTATGACAGTTTGGTTGTCGAAACGGGCGCAAGGCTCACTATCAACGAAGGCGCCGTTTTTTATATGCACAACAATGCCCAACTGATTGTAAGAGGAACCGTAATAGTGAAAGGAAGCCTTGAACACCCGGTTGTCTTCAGGGGAAGTCGCACGGATGATATTGTCAATATCCCTTACGATCGTATACCCGGCCAATGGGGTGGAATTTGTTTTGCACCGGATAGTTACGAAAATGTATTTGAAAATGTACATATCCGAAATGGAAAATTCGGAATGGATTTTGCCCTATCGGAACCCACCCGGAACAAAATAATCATGAAAAATGTAGTCCTGACAAATGTTTCAGGTACATTGCTCAATGCGGTGAATTGTGATATTGTCGCTGAAAATTGCGAATTTTCTAATGCCCGATACGCCCTGTTGAATTTAACCGGCGGCTCTTACCGTTTTACACATTGTACGTTGGCTAATTTTTATCCGGTCGCTCCGGATGCAGGATGGCTGAATTCCGACAATGAAACTCTGATTCTTGCCGATACATACTATCCGGAATCAGGAGAAGAAGAAAAATATTTTCCCATCCTCAGCGCTACGTTTTCCAATACTATTATCTGGGGCGCCAAATTAACATCCGGCATCAAAATTGAACAAGACCCGGCATCTGAAATTCATTATATTTTCAGCAATTGCTTGCTTCCAAATGAAGGCTCTAACGATGACCATTTTATCGCTTGTATTTTCCGGAAAGACCCTTTGTTTACGGATAATGCATTTCTGGATGAGGCAAAAGACAAAAATGAGCGAAATGTCTATGCCACCTTTGATTTCAGTTTACAGGAAAAATCACCGGCGCGTGATATTGCCGACCCAGACATTGCAAGGACTGTCCCGTATGATATAAAAGGATTTTACCGGTTCACGGACGGGCAACCTGATTTAGGCGCTTACGAATACAAAACAGAAAATAAATAATAAAATGAAACCAAAACCGATAGGATTACTACTCCTCTTGTTATCTTTTTTTTCCGCTTACGGGCAAACCAATTTTCGGGTAATGTTTTATAATGTGGAAAATTTGTTCGATACCCTTGATAATCCGGAGAAAAATGACAACGAATTTCTTCCGGATGGCGCCAGACATTGGACTGTGGGACGATACAACAACAAAATAAACAATATCGCGAAAGTCATTACATCGGCCGGAGAATGGGATGACCCGGCACTGCTGGGAATGTGCGAGGTGGAAAACGACAAAACACTGAAAGACTTAACGCAATACTCCCCATTGAGAAAAGCGGATTACCGTTATGTCATAACCGAATCGCCGGATATCAGGGGAATCAATGTAGCCTTGCTCTACCGGCGGGATAAGTTCAAATACCTGACGCATAAAGCCTATACCATCCGGTTTCCTTACAATGCCCGAAAGAAAACACGGGATATTCTACATGTTACCGGTTTGGTGGCAAGTATGGACACCTTGGATGTGTTTGTTTGCCATTTCCCTTCCAGACGAGGCGGGGAAAAAGAATCGGAAAACGACCGCAAATATGTGGCATCCATCCTTAAAAGTAAAACCGATAGTTTGCTGAAAATCAGGAAGAACGCCTACCTCGTTATTATGGGTGACTTCAACGATGAACCCTCAAATATAAGTGTATCAAATACACTTAATGCAAAACCCATTACACAAAATATCAATCCGACCGGTTTATACAATTTGTTTCTGCCGTTTGAGAAGCGGAACAATACAGGAAGTTATAAATACGGGAAACAGTGGAATATGCTGGACCAAATCATAGTTTCCGGCAATTTGATAGAAGGAAGTCAATCAATACGGGTGCAGCCGTCTACTGCAACAATTTTCCGCCGTGATTTTATGCTGACGGAAGATAAAACGCACGGCGGAAAACGGCTTAAAAAAACGTTTCACGGCTATCATCACGAAGGAGGATACAGTGATCATTTACCTGTATATGTTGATTTTACAATTACTGCTTTTTAATCGAACCGAATTTATTTTGCCAGTTCGAATTTCAAGATTTTTTCGAGTTCGGTATCTTGCGGACGAGGCGCATCTTCTGTAACCACATTCCCTTTTTTATCAAAAACCAGATAACGTGGAATAGCGTTGATTTTATAGTCTTTTTTTATCTTGCTTTCTCCATTCCCGGCAAACAGATGAACACCGGGCAATCCTTCCGATTCAATCATTTTTATCCATTTTTCCTTATCTTTATCGGCGTCAATCGAAACACCCATAAATACCACGTCTGTTCCCTGCATTTTCTTTTCAAGCGCTTTCAAATAAGGAAATTGCTGGCGGCACGGCCCACACCAAGTCGCCCAGACATCTACTACCACAACCTTTCCCCGGTATTCGGAGAGAGAATGTATCTTCCCGGTCTGGTCGGGATATGAAAAATCGGCGGAAACAGCGCCGGCTTTCGCTTCGTAAAGCGAAGCCCCAAAATCTTCCGCCCGCATTTTCTGATCCGGCGTTACAAAATGATTTCCATAAGTCTGCATGAATTCCAAATATTGATCGTATGTCTTGATCCGATTTTTGTTAAATAACAAAAATTCGCCTTTCAAAACCGGATTGGGAATATATTCAATATCCGATGTAAACGACAGGGTGGTATAAGGTATTTTATTTTCTATCCTGTTAAATGTAAGATAGTTATACAAAATCTTCATCCCTTCCGGATATTTCAGAATGTCGTCTGATACAAATTTCTTTTCCGATACCACAGAATTATAATAGGAAATCCTGTCTTTTTCTTCCGGTTGTGCTATTCTGGGCGTGAAAAAGAAGGTCAGAAACCAACAATCCATATCATAATCTATCTTATTCCTGAGTATTTCATCAAACGCGGCATTTCCGCTGTTGAGCGTTTTTTTGATACTATCCGTTTTCCCTACTAATTTTTCAAATTCGGGATAGAAGTCTCTGAAGGTCGACATGGCGTCTTCGCCGATGGTATATACCTTGTTATAGACGCTCCGGGAATCAGCCAGCCATTTATACAGTTCCTTATTCTCTTTTGTATTGTCGCCCACAAGCGATGCAATTCCCCCGGCAAGTATGTCTAAGTTGGCTTTATCGCCTGCCCGTAAGTACAACAGACAAGACAATCTACCCACGTTTAAGGTATAGAATCCATCATAAGGCGGCGCAAACAGGAATCCATAGGTACGTTCCTGGCCTATTTTTGTTGATGCGATATTTTTGGTAGCGCCATTCTCAACAGCAGAAAGCGTGATTTCGTTTCCATTTATTTCCAGACTGCCCTTTATCTCGGCATATTGAGGCTGTTGGGCGAAACATACCGGAGATAAAATCAGGAGTATATATAAAATACATGAATGTTTTATACACATTTATTGTGGGTTTTTGTAATCGACATTGATTATTTTTCCGAATCCTGTCCACTTCATATCAATCTGATAGCCGTCAACCGTAGGTGAAGCCGGATGCTTGGCTAATATCAGATTACCCGTTCCGTCTTCCACCTCATAAAAAGCCAATTGTCCGTTCTCTCCCGTTTGTCCGGCAGGATTATAGGAGGCAATGACCATCTGGTTGGTTCTGGGAAACCGGATGGCGGAATTCTTCATCTTGCTTATCTTGTGTCCGGCGGGTAAAACCTGCGCGGTAATATCATCCAAGGTAGTCATCGCACTGGTATTGATCCGGTAAACACGGTCTTCCGAAGCGAGATACAGGTAAGGTAAAGTACTGTGGTAAGCATAGAATTTGATATTATCTAAGTTCGTGCCGACCGGAAATTCCGCTTTGCCGCTTTGACTTGCAGAAGTACTCAGATAATTATTAACAACAATCTCTCCAACGGTCATTTGCAGAAATTCATACCGGTTGGTTCTGGTATTGTTGACTATTGCATATCCCAAAGAGATTGTCCGGTTATCCATATAAACCAAGCGATAGTCGGGGTCTTGCCAATCAAAGTAAGTTCCATTAGTAAGCCTCGTTGTATGCAAAAGCGTTGATGAGCTGGCGTTCAATTCGTTTGATCCCGCCAGATGCGCTTCAAAACGGTTGTGTGTTTCATCAAAAAGGATAGCTCCTCCGGATGTCATAAAAATGTAAGGAGCGGCCTTGTAAGGCGCTTCATTGACAGACATGGAATTGACCGGCAAATTATAAAACCAGGATACCATAACCCAGTTGTGAAAAAAGTAATTTCCATTGGCATACAGGTAATCCTTTCCATAAGAAGAAACGTGATTGCTTACCGAAAAAATCCGATCCGCCACCAGATTACCGTCTGCCGGACGATATTTGGGATTGAGCGCCATCAATCGGCTTGAGAGGTTAAATTCCGGAATGTATTCCATATTTTCCACCCGCACCCGGTCTGTGCCCTTGTCGGTCAGAATCCAAATTGCATATTTCCGGCCGCTTGCTGTGGGAGAAGGGGAAAGATAGTCGCCATAACAGATCAAGTCGATCGGTTTTCTATCTGTTCGCGGCAACGCCGAATCGTAAACGTCTAATACATTGTGGTATTGCGTCAAGGTATCCCTGTACAATGAAATCAAATCAATGTCGAAAGTATTACTCTCCTTTTCACAAAGCACAATATAACCGACCAGCATCCGATCCTGTACGACCACGGAAAATAAATAATCGTATCTTACGCCGGTAGTCAGGTTGGTTATGCAGTACATGATCCGGTAAGTACCTGCTGCATTGATTAATCCACCTATGATTATATCTAAGTTTTTTTGATCGGAAAGAATACCTGCCGATTGCTTGATAGTACCGGTGCTTTGCATCAAATGCCATTCATACTGAAAAGCGTCATGCTCCTCGCCTAATGAGAAAGTAAGTACAGGCGTTATCTTAAAAGACTCACCTAGACCCACATAATAGGGAGTAGCACTGATTCCGGCGATGTCTACCGTGTTAATTTCCCAATAATCATAATTTCCTTTATCTTCGATACAGGAGGTGAAAGCAATAAAAAAGAAGATCATTATCCATCCTGTAACTTTCTTTTTATTAAAAATATCTGTATGTGTCATTTTTGTAATTTTTATTTTTAATGTGAATTTTTTTCCGTTAATGCGGAACGGTTATTTATCTTTACTCATAATAGATGGCATAGGGACCAAGCTCCATCACGCTTCCATCATCTTCAAGCAAAGGTTCACCGTACGTTTCCAGATAACTCGCTAAATAGATGTTCAATGATCTGCAAATCATGATAAAAATCTGTATTGGAAATTTAAGATTGTATGCAGCGGAAGCTGTTTCCACTTGTGGGTCATACGAAAAATACGGTCGATCTAAACTGCATAATTCACAAATCAATCGGAATTTTTTTTCCGTAAAAATGCCCAGATAAGGCCTGAATCTTGAGGCTTCATAAAAGGCCCATAAATTGGGAATGCCGCTTGCATTATCAAACAAAACGCGGTATTCTGTGGAAATGATTTTTCCCGCATCGTTAATTAATACGTGCCGGGTGGTGGTATAATTCGTCTTAAAATATTCGTTTTCGACCAACCGAAGAGATGCCTTCAATACTTTTCCGTCCAAATTGGGCGTGTTTTTCAGTTTTACCACTATATATCCATCTCTTTTCCCGGCGGGGATAAAAGAACTCTCCTGAAGCAATTCTATATCGGCGCTCTCTTTGGCCGTAGAACTTGTATCCACCAATATAAATTTAACGGGACGATCGTAATCGGCCAGATTTCCCATCACCCTGACAGGTATCCGCCGAATAGAGTCTTCCTTTATTTTGACATCGTAACCAAAGTGAATATAAACCGAATCAATTACATCAAACGAATAAAATTCAGATGCATATCTGAAATAAATCTCATCGTTCCCGCTGTACGTCGGCAAACCTTCATATTCGCAGGAGCAAACAAACAATGTCATCGACAATAATACAAATTGAATATATTTTTTCATTGCAATAAAATATTAGCATTAATTATTCAGTTCCGCTTGTGGAACCGGAACAAGGTAATTTTCGGGTAAAATATCTTTTGTTCCGGACGCAGTAGCGTTTATTATTTTCGTATTTCCCCTCCGTTTCAGGAAGAAAAATGCCTGTCCTTCGCCATAAAATTCTTTGTAATATTCCGTTTCAAGGATATCGTAGGCCCTTTCTTTCGCAATCGTAGCAGGGTCAGGTAAAGATGTATACTGTACCCCTCGGTGGAAACGAAAAGCATTCAGATAAGTCATGGCTTCCGGTATCTGCCCTTTATTGACCATGTTTTCCGCAACAATAAAGAATAGCTCTCCTGTTCTTATCAGCGGTTGTATGTATTCTTTGGGATTATAAACAATGAAACTATATTTGGTAAACTTATTGGAGATGAGTTGTCCGAAACCAATTCTGCTGGGCGACCATTGTCTTGCACGGATATCTTCCCAAAGGGAGATGTCGGTCGTAGTAATATCGTTCCGAAAGATGTTGTAGCGCAGATTATCCTCATGCACCACATAAGTCGAGCCTTCCTGATTGCCACCGGTATTGGTTTCCCAATTGGTATACAAATCTAAGTTGTGTATAGCAAACAGTACTTCCGGATAAAAAATAAAATCTCTGACTTGCTCGTCGGTGATAGTCGTCTTATTAACCCAGTAGAAAGGTTTACCCGATTCGGCATTTTCGCCGAAAGCTTCGGAAAGCGCTCTTTCTGCTGTCTCAGCCGCCTCTTCCGAATTGCCGAAATACAGCAAAGTCCTTGCTTTCAAGGCCAATGCCGCAAAATAATTCATCCGAAAATTGCGGAAATATCTGGCAAACACTTCAGCGGATGCAAGACTTTGAGAAGAAGTTAGTGAAAAATCCAGTATTTTACCTTCCGTTCTAACCGGATCGTTTTGCAAAAGCGTTTCCGCCATATCCAGATCGGCCAACAGATATTGCTGAAAATCCGCAGCGCTTACCGGGTTGTGGGGAATCACTTCCGGCGATTGGTTGTAGGGAATTTTCTGTATATCGTTTATATCGCCGAACAGGCGGAATAAATCAAGGTGTAGAAAAGCCCTCAAGCCGTAAGCCTCTCCGAGCAAGCCATTTTTTTCGCTTTCAGGCAACACTGTTGTTTGCTGTACATTTTCGATAAACCGGTTTATTTTGAAAATGGCATCATAAGCATCAATCCATATATCCGTAAAGGATTGCTTTGGATAACTTTCACTATATCTGTAATTAGCCATCTGTTCAAACCGGATATACTTTCCATTGGCGTAAGTATTATCAAGGTAATAATAATAATGCGCCAAAAGTTCCACATCGGTTGTTGTCAGCCTCTCTCCGTATAAATTGGTGTTGGACAATGTTGTGTAAAGGCCATTCAATACGGAATTGATGCCCGGTTTCGTAGCAAATTGCGCTTCTTCCAGATTTTTGTCTTTGGGCAAAGCCCCGTCTAACCAGTCTGAACAAGCGGAAATAAAGAGCGGAATAAAAATTAGGACTGTATATAATCTAATCTGTTTCATACTATTATTTATTAAAATCGTGCGGATAAATTCATAATCACTGTCCTTTGGAAAGGATATTTTGTACTTCGCTCAACCTGAATTGAAGTCAGGTTGAAGAAATCTTCCATAGAGAGGCTCAGACTCAAGTCTTGCAGCCTTACGGATTCCAACCATTTTTCACCGGTAAAGTTCCATGTTAATTTAACGGATTCGCCCCTCAAATAATCATTTTTCTGTATGAAACGGGAGGATACAGGCGTCCGGTCGGTGGTTGATGACACCATTTTTATGGTTTTAAATTCGCTGATATCGCCGACTTCTTTCCAGCGATCATACAAAGCGCGTTTGTCCTGATTATAAATTATCTTTGAGATTGAAATATTTTCAACCTTGTTGAACAATGCCTCATTGAACGTATGGGCGCCTGTATAATAGCGCAAGTTCGTATTCAGCATAAGTTTTTTGTAGCGAATGGTAAAGCCGACTATACCTTCGACATCCGGTCGTTTGTTGGCCACCACTACCCTGTCGTCCGGGTTATACACTGTGGTCGGCTTTCCGTCTTTTGTCAGGAAAATTTCCAGACCGGTAGCCGGGTCTATTCCCAATGAGCGAACCGCCCAGATATCTTCCGGACTTTTCCCATCGACATAGTGTTGCAGCGATTGCAGCGACAAATCCGCATTCGTTTCTTGTTTGTAAGCTTCGTTCAATTGTTCCAAGGAGTTGGCAAATCCGCCGTAAGTGCCTTTATTGTGTCCGCCGGTAAGCCTGACGCTGAACAATAATGCGTCTTTCGGCCGGTTAATAATATTGTAATACACCTTGAATTCATAACCTTCTGTTCTCAAGTAACCTAAATTAAGCGGGTATAAGGAAACACCAGTTGAAGGACGTTGACCAAGCGCTACGATTTGCGGGTCGGTGAGATGCCTGTAAACATCCAAATTGACTTTCAGGTTGTTGTTCAGAAGCCCTGCATCCAAACCGACCGACAGTTTTTCAATCACCTGCCATTGCAAATCAGGATTACCTACTTGCAACAGATAAGAAGACTGTCCGAAAATATTGTTTCCCACATAATAAGAATAAATGGAACTGGTGCTTATTGTGCTGTTCTGATTTCCATTGGTTCCGTAAGACCCGCGCAGTTTTAACTCTTTCAACCAAGTCCAATTTTCTGCAAAGGCTTCCCGATGGATATTCCATCCCATTCCGGCCGACCAAAATGACTGAAAATGGTTGTTTTGTCCGAAATTAGTGGAACCATCCATATTATAATTCAAATCAAGCAAATAGCGGAAGTTATAGTTGTAATTAAACGCACCGACGAAACCCACAACACGGGTTTTTACCGTGGAATAGTCCGGACGTTGTCCCGGATCATAAGAAAAGGCATACGAAGGGTATCCGACCGCTCCTTCAGGGAAGCCTACCGCCTTGAATGATTCTATGGTTTTATTCGCTTCCTCTATATTGTATCTGCCGATAGCCGTAATATTATTTTTCCCGATAGATTTCAGATAATTCAATGACACATTGGCTTTGTACGACCATGAAGACGTATAAGCGCTCTTATAACTGCCTTTCTTATCATAAGCATCATTGTCGAACGAGGAATGTCGCGGATCCATGAAATCAATCTCGTTTTCCATTGTGCGTTTCAAACTCAGATTTGCCCGCAGTAACCACGCCGAAGATATCGACCAATCAAGAGAAGTATTGTTGGTCACATGGAATATATTGTCATCGTGCCGGGTATTCAAGTTGGAATTGTACAAAGGATTAACGGCAGTATACTGAGTCTCAGCGATATCAGCAATCTGATCCAAGTATTTGGGAATCGTTCCGTCAGCTTCTCTTTTAAGGTAATACGGATTAGCATTCACAAATTCAGAGAAAGATTCCCAAGGACCTTCGGCTGCATTTGTTCCTGACAGTGTAATGTTGTTTTGAATATTCAACCCTTCTATGCCTCTGTAGAGAAGTTTTATATTTCCGCCGTATGTATCGCGTACGGAACCTTTCATTACACCGAGATTGTTTTTGTAATTGACGCCTACGTCAAACAACAGATTTTTTTCACCGCCAGAAATCGTTACGGAGTGGGCCTGGGTAAAGGCGACCCGAACAGGTTCATTCAGCCAGTAAGTATCCCTGCCCGACTGCACCCATGCCAAACGTTCATAATAAGCTTTTTGATTTACAACGCCATCGTCGATCGTCGGAATGGAAACATCATATTCATCGCCGCTTGTACGACTATAACGTCCGGCAAGACGTTCAAACTCCAATTTTTCAGCGGCGTTCATCATGTTGTACACACTCAAATCAGGCGTAGCCAACTGAAAATCGCCATTGTACGAGACAAAGAATTTTCCGGGAGACGGACGAAGTGTTTCGATAACAATGACACCATTGGCTCCTTTCGATCCGTAAATGGCGGTAGAACCGGCATCTTTCAGAATCGTAATGGACTCTACCCGATTGATGTCCAAGTCGTTTATTTCCTGTAGGCCGGCTTCAAATCCGTCTAATATAAACAAGGGCAAATTGCCCGTATTCGTTGCAGATGCCTCGTCCTGAACGGAAGAGATATTCATGGTGCTTTGTCCTCTCACCTCAATGTTCGCCATCACGTTTGGGTCTGATCCCGACAGGCTATTTTCAATAATTACAAATGCAGGATCTAAAGACTTTAGACTCTGAACCAGATTGGTATTCCCAATGGATTTCAATTCATCCTTGGTAATGGCAGTGTATGAGCCGGTAAAACCCAACTTATCGCGTTTAAGAATACCTGCTTCGATTACTACTTCCTGCATTAATTTAACATCTTCTTGAAGCGTTATTTTCAGCAAACTTTCCTTTCCAGTTACTTTGTGTTCCTGCGTTTTGAATCCAATAAACTGGAATGTAATCACATCGCCTTCCGAAGCAGTAATGGTAAACTGTCCGTTTCCATCGCTGGTTACAGCGTTTTTTGCTGTTTTAATAGTAACGCCGGGAAGCGGCCCTTTGGTTTCAGCATCCGTTACGATACCCTTGATAGCTTGCTGAGCTATAGTTATTAAAGGAGTAAAGGCAAAAACCAACACACATAGAAATTTTAATAAAATTTCGATAGCGTCTTTCCTCATGTTTGATTTATTAATTTTTTTAATGTTATTTCGAATACTTTGCAAAAGTATAATAATTTCTTTGAATATGACATATATTACTTAATAATTAACAAAAAAAATCATGTTTTTCCGCATAATCATCATTACATCATCCCATTTTTTGTATCTTTGTGGTTAATATTATAGTGTGAATACGCATGAAACAGCTATTATCCGTTCTATTAGCGCTTCTTTTCTCTTTCTCCACTTTTTCGCAAACCGCTCCCAAACGGGAATTTCGTGGAGCATGGATACACGTTATCGGCCAAAGTCGGTATCAAAACATGAATCCCGATGAGATGAAGCAATACTTTATTAATATGCTCGACCGGCTTCAGTCGTGTGGCATCAATGCCATCGTATTTCAGGTACGTCCTGCCGCAGATGCATTTTATTATTCTGATATAGAGCCATGGAGCCATTACCTGACTGGCGTTCAGGGTCAGCCGCCACCCGGAAATTTCGACCCCATGGCATTTCTTGTCGAAGAAGCGCACAAACGAAATATGGAGTTTCATGCATGGCTGAATCCTTACCGGGTTACAGCCTCGGAAAACGATGTACTTTGCGAAAATCATCTTTATTACCGCTACCCGGAACGTTTTGTCAAATACGGAGCCCGGATTTATTTCGACCCGGGTTTACCAGAAAACAGGAATCATATCTGTACGGTGGTAAAAGACATCGTCAGCCGCTACGCTGTAGACGCTATTCATATGGACGATTATTTCTATCCTTATCCCATAGCCGGTGAAACCTTTAACGACCAAGCAAGTTTCAATCAATACGCTTCCGCTCAAGGCTTCAGCCCCAGCGATACGGACGATTGGAGACGTAACAACGTGAACCTGCTGATAGAACAAGTCAAGCAGACCATCCTGCTTGTCAAACCATGGGTGCGGTTTGGCATCAGCCCTTTCGGCATCTACCGGAATAAAAAAAGTACACCGGACGGGTCGGGTAGCGAAACCAATGGTTTGCAAAATTACGATGAACTTTATGCCGATATTCTGCTCTGGACCCGAAAAGGATGGATAGATTATTGTGTCCCGCAACTGTATTGGGAAATCGGACACAAGACCGCAGATTATGAAACTTTGGTTGAATGGTGGAGCAAAAACGCCAACAACCGTCCGCTTTATATCGGACAAAGCATAGCCCGGACAGTGAAAGTTCCGGACACAAAGTTCCCCGGCACAAACCAGTTGCCTCGTAAAATGCAATTGGTCAAAATGTTTCCGAAAATAGGCGGAAACTGCTGGTGGCCTGCATACGATATACTGAATAACACCGGCGGAATCGCCGATAGCCTGCAAAACCATTATCAGACCTATCCGGCTTTGATTCCGGCATATACGCATTTACACAAAAAAGTGCCCAAAAACGTAAAATCGCTCAAAGCCGAATGGACGCCTTCCGGCTATCTCTTGCATTGGAAAAAAAACGGAGACCCACAAAATCCTGAAAAAGCGCAATATTATGTCATTTATCGCTTTAAAAACAAGGAGAAAACCAATCTGAACGACCCTTCCAAAATTGTCCTGATCACAAAAGATACTGCTTACCGCTTGCCTTACAACAGTGGGACGGAGAAGTATAAGTACATCGTCACTTCCGTCGACCGCTTCCACAACGAAACAAAAAAAGGCAAATCCAAAACCGTGAAGTTATAAGGAAGGAAGACGCATCCTGATGCGCCATTCCTGTGGATAGAGATTGTTGGCCCTCACGCCTATATTCTTGATAAATCCCAAAGGATGATTCCGGTAACCGACGATGACATATCCTTTTGGAAAATTTTGGGGTATGTCGTGCAATGCCTCTTTCCGCAAGTATTTTAAGGCATTTTCCTTGTCGAGTTCCCAAAATGGAAACCTATTCTCCGGCAAGGCGGAAGACATGGCCAATGCATGAGCGGGAATCATATCCCGGCCTTTCATTTCGCCCAAAGTCACGCCGGCCGACACGATTTTTAATGTACTTTTCAACAAACGATAATCAGCATAAAAAGCAGAAGGAATCGCGCCGAAAACATTGCCTTCCCTAAAGATGGTAAAATCGTCCGAGGAAGAAAGCCATGTTTTCAAGTCAGGCAAAGGCCCGATTCCGGCGGATTTTCCGCCATCACCTCGTTCGGAAGAACGTTGTAAACCATTTTTCCGAGTGTTTCCGGCAGTCACTGAGCCGTTTTTCCTCAGTCCTGCGATAAAGAAACCTTCTCCACGGGTTTTGTGAGGCATAAAACGGTGAGGAACTTCCAAAAGTTCGAAATCCATTTCGCTACAAATCCAATCAATATTGTCTTCATTTTCTTCCCTGTTGTAGGTGCAGGTGCTGTAAATCAGAATGCCTCCGGGCTTCAAGGCCGACCGGACAGCGGCTATAATCCGCCGTTGACGCTCGGCGCAAAGCCTTACATGATTGACCGACCATTCCGAAACCGCCAGCGGGTCTTTGCGGAACATACCTTCGCCGGAACAAGGTAAGTCAGCGACAATCAGATCATAAAATCCGGTCAGTTTACCGATATCCGCCGGATCATTACCGGTAACGATAACAGCTGGATTCCCCCATTTGATCAGGTTTTCCGATAAGATATTCGCCCGCTGACGGATTACTTCATTCGCTGTAAGGAGACTTCCGTCGGGCAAGATCGAAGACAAATGTGTAGATTTTCCACCGGGCGCCGCACACAAATCCAAGGCTTTCACCGGCTCTTTTATGTATTTCCTTATATAATATTCCAAAAACATGGATGATGCTTCCTGCACGTAATAACAACCGGCATGGAAAAGCGGATCAAGGGTAAATGAAGGACGCGCGTCGAGGTAAAAGGCATCCGAAGCCCAAGGAACAGGCTCCCCCACCCTTTCCTCAGAAAGGAGGCAGTTCTTTTTCCGATTCAGGCGGATACTCACCGGACTTTCCCCCTTCAAAGCCTGCTCAAAATCAGGCCATTCATCGCCGAGCAGCGCTTTTGTACGCGCAACAAACGCTTCGGGTAATTGCAGGTACATCATAATGCGCCATAATTAATATGATGTGACAAAGATACATTATTTTATCTAATAAAAAAATGTCCGAATATTATTTTATATTTTAATGGATTATTACTACTTTTGCCGAAACGCTATCTATAAATGTCTGCAAATCTTTTTTTAATTCCGGTTACTTTGGGCGACTCTGCACTTTCCAGGTCGTTGCCGACCTACAATAAGGAAGTGATCGCATCGCTAAGGTATTTTATTGTCGAAAACGAACGGACAGCCCGCCGCTTCCTGAAACAAACCGACCCGGAAGCAGCTATTGATTCCCTGACTTTCTTCATCCTCAACAAACACACCTCGAAAGAGGAAGTATCCGGTTTTCTGAAACCCATCGAAGCCGGGTTTTCCATCGGAATCATTTCGGAAGCAGGTTGTCCGGCTATCGCCGACCCCGGCGCAGACGTAGTGGCCATCGCCCAGCAAAAAAACATACCGGTCGTTCCTTTGGTCGGGCCTTCGTCCGTTCTATTAGCGTTGATGGCTTCGGGGTTCAACGGTCAGCATTTCGCCTTTTCAGGCTATCTGCCCATCGACAATGCGCAAAGAATCAAAGCGCTGAAAAACTTGGAACAGCGGATTTATGCAGAAAACCAAACCCAACTGTTTATCGAAACGCCTTACCGCAACGGGAAAATGCTCGAAGACATCCTGAAAACCTGCCGCCCTGCTACCAAACTCTGTATCGCGGCGGATATCACCTTGGAAAGCGAATTTATAAAAACAAAAAGCATCAGTGATTGGAAAAAAAACATTCCGGAACTTTCGAAACGCCCCTGCATTTTTGCGCTGTATAAATAATCAATACCGAAAACTGCTTCCGCCCAGAAATTCACGCAATAAAGAAGTATTGGGCAGTTCTTCTATGTCGATGTAATTGAAATAATTAAGAAATTTCAACAGGCGGTATGCTTCAGAATATTCCGGATCAATGGGCGAAACCTGATTTAAAATAGGTTCGACCGAACGTTTCAATGCAGCCAATTCATATATCATCGCAGAATTAAACATGGCGTCCGCTTCTTCCTGAAAGGGAAAAATCCATTTATCCTCTCCCCTTCTGACGCTCGGCCAGCGCGCTATGGTCTCCTTTGCAGAGTAATTCCGGAATTGGTAGTCACGGATTATCCTGCGTAACAAACGATTATCGGTAGTCGGAATCCAGTTATGGTCGTCTAATGAAATGGTTGTCAGGGCAGAAACATAAATTTTATAGGCAACGGAAGGAGGTATTTCCGGCAAAAGTTGCGGATTCAAAGCATGAATCCCTTCCAGAACCAATATGGAATCTTCCTTCAACTGAATCGTATTCCCTTTGTATACCCTTTCTCCGCGAACAAAATCGTAGGTCGGCAAGGCTACTTCTTCTCCGGCAAGAATCTTTTTCAGGTCGGAATTGAATAAATGCAGGTCTATTGCATAAAGCGATTCGTAATCATATTCTCCGTTTTCTTCTAAGGGCGTATCGACCCTGTTGACATAATAATCATCAAGCGAGATGCTTATCGGACGCAGGATATTCACCCTTAATTCTACCTGTAGCCGTTTGCAAAAAGTCGTTTTCCCGGAAGAGGAAGGCCCCGAAATAAGCACAACCCTGACGCCGTTTTTAAATCTTTCCGTGATTTCATCTGCAATCCGGGCGATTTTTCTTTCTTGTATGGCTTCGGAAACTTTTACCAAATGAGATATTTCTCCTTGTTGGTTCGCTTTGTTCAGGTCTCCTACATTTGACATTTGCACAGCGTTCTGATATTTAAGCAATTCACCGAATACGGCCATCATTTTATCTTGTTGTACAAAAGGTTGTAAATCATTGTGATGATGCGGATCAGGAACTCTCAGCAACAGCCCTGTCCCATATTTTTCAAGTCCGAACAAGTGAATCCATCCGGTACTCGGCAAAAGCGCCCCATAATAATAATCAATGTGATCGCCAAGTTTGTTGTAATTGGAATAAACTTTTCCCAAGGTCTCTAACAACAATGCTTTATCCTCCATGTCATTTTGTCTGAACAAAGCGACTACCTCCTTGGTATGTCCGGAATAAAACGCAAAAGGAATATCCTGCCGGATTATATCCAACATCCTTTGTTTTATGTTTTTAACTATCTCAGGTGTAATTTCGGAACCGGTATCTAAGTCACAGAAATAACCTTTCGCAACCGGATGTTCGATATAAATTTTTCCTTTCGGATAAAGATCATTCACCGCTTTTGACAAAACAAAACACAGGGAACGAACATAAGAGCGCATCCCTGAAGGATCACCGATATCAATAAATTCCACATCCTTAGGCGTATAGCAAGTGTAAGTCAAAGCGCGGGATATATTATCGACCCTGACACCGGCCAAAGGCCGTGACAGTTGTATATTCATCGCCTTGTAAACTTCAAGCAAGCTAATACCCTTCTCAAAGTCTTCGTATTTGCCAACATTTTTGCAATAAATTCTAATCATTTCCTTCATAAAAATCGTTGTTTTTCATTAATTTATTTCTATCAGATTACAAATATACAAAAAAAACAGCTTATTTTATTATTATTATTCAAAAAAGAATTACTTTTGCACAAATTATCATGGCTAAATTTTAAATATTATAGTATAAATAAAAACAAAGTAAATCAATGAGAAAATTATTTTTTATCGCTGTAACATGTGTTGCCATCTTTGGTTTCGCATCGTTCTTCTCTTGCACGGCACAAACGCCTAAGGCAAATTTAAAAACCGGCACCGACTCTCTCGCTTACGCCTATGGCGTTTCGGCTTCCAAAGGATTTTCCGAGTATCTGGATGAACAAGGGTACAACTCTGCTGCAAAGGCGAAAGTCATAGAAGGAATTCTAGAAGGTGCAAAAATAAACAAAAACGACACACTGAAATTGGCTTATTCGCAAGGTCTTCAGATCGGACAAAATCTGGTTGTGCAATATCTGACTCAGACCAATGCGCAGGTGTACAATGGAGACGAATCCAAGTCGCTTAACAAAGACCTGTTAATTGCAGGCTTTATCTCTTCTGTCTCAGGGAAAGATCCGATAATTCCTTTGCAAGATGCGCAGATCTATGTAGAAGACCAATCACAAAAAATCCGTGCGGCTGCCGGTGAAAAAGACAAAGAAAAAAACTTGGCTTTCTTAGCAGAAAACAAGAAGAAAGAAGGCGTTGTTACTTTGGAAAGCGGCCTGCAATACAAAGTGATCAAAGAAGGGAACGGCCCAAAGCCAACTGCGGAAGATGTAGTTAAAGTAAAATACATAGGTACGGGCATTGATGGTAAAAAATTTGATGCTTCCGCAGACCACAGCCCTGATGGAACTTCCGAATTCCCCTTGGGTCAGGTTATCACTGGATGGATTGAAGGCATCCAACTGATGTCGGTCGGTTCCAAATATAATTTCTATATTCCCTACGATTTGGCTTATGGTGAAGAAGGAGGTCCTGTTGGCGCTTATGGAACACTCATCTTTGAAGTCGAATTAATTGACATTGTGAAAAGTGAAACGCCCAACTAAAATACGATTTTATGGAAAAGATTGATAAATTAGACAGAAAAATCTTGGAAATAATTTCCAAAAATGCGCGTATTCCTTTCAAGGATGTAGCTGAAGTTTGCAATGTATCAAGGGCTGCCATTCATCAACGTGTACAAAAAATGATTGAGATGAAGGTTATTATCGGCTCCGGCTATCACATTAGTCCGAGTGTATTGGGATTCAACACTTGCACTTACATAGGCGTAAAATTAGAAAGAGGTTCTTTGTATAAAGACGTTGTTCCTGAATTCGAAAAAATACCGGAAGTGGTAGAATGCCATTTCACTACCGGCCCATATACGATGCTCATAAAATTGTATGCACATGATAACGAGCATTTTATGGAATTGCTGAATGGCCGTATACAAGAAATTCCGGGCGTTATTTCAACGGAAACACTTATTTCTTTACGCCAAAGTATCAAGCGAGAAATTCCTGTAACTTCGATTTCTTAATCCTGTATCCATTCCATCAAGCTGTTTGGTTGTTTTTTGTTAAAATAAACGACCAAACGGCTTTGGTTTTTCTCTACTGAGTTAATTTTATTTAATTCTTCCGGTATTGTTTTTTTTATGCCTACCTTTGCGAGGAAAATAAAAAAATATCCCTTTTATATGCTGAAGAGGTTTACAATCCCAATCCTCTCTTTATTGCTTTTCTCGTATTGTTCACAAGAAAAGCCGGAGATTAGAGTTGTTTGTGAAACAACAGCTACAGGGAATTTTTTAATTAAATGGGAAACATTTCCTCCCATAAAAGGATTGGTAAAAATATACGAATCATCCAACCCGGATTCTTTCAATATTGCTTTCCCTATTGCAGAGACGGAAATAAATAAAGGATTCTCAAGTGTTTTGTCGGTACGTACCTTTGGTAGAAGTTATTTTAAATTGGTCTTTGACGATAAATATTCGGTAATTACCGCCGAACGGATTGTACCCATGCAATTTCTATACAATTTCAGAGATTTGGGCGGGTACTACAATGACAAAGCCCGGCAAACCCAATGGGGAAAATTGTACCGGTCAAGCTCCTTGTCTCCGGCCGGTTTACACGATATACGAAAATTAGATAATCTGGAAATCCGGACAATCATTGATTTCAGAACGGAGAAGGAAAGTTCGGATAGTCCATGTAAATATACTAAAGCGAAAATAGTCAATTTACCCTTGAGATGCAAAACGCAGACGCTCTTCCTGCATAAAATACTGTCCAAAGAAATGAGAACAGGCGATGTAATAGTCGCGTTGCAGGATGCGACGGCATCTTTATTGGTGGACAATCCCGACTATTTTTCCGAAATGTTTGACATTTTGCTGGATGCGGAGAATTACCCAATCGTGGTAAATTGCGCAACAGGCAAAGACAGAAGCGGCATTGCTGCGGCGCTGATACTTGCCGCCTTAGATGTCGATTGGGAAGATATAATCCGGGATTTCCTGTTATCGAACAACCTGATTAATTACAATCTGGTCGACCCTTTCATGAGTGCAAATATGGAATTATACAATGAAGACCCGGATGTACAGGAAACAATGACAACCATGCTCCGGGTTCATAAAACAACCATATCATGGGCGTTTGAAATAGTTAAGAAAAAATACGGTTCCATAGACAATTATTTAGAGCAGGAATTGAAACTGACCCATAAAAAACGGGAAAAGCTAAAAGAAATAATGCTCTATTGATAAATTCAACGAAATAAAGCGTACCTTTGCGCAATTTTTATAAATAAGATACATCCATTTTGAAGACATTTGAAGAATTAGGTCTTGCCCCGGATATTATCAGGGCAATCAGTGAGATGGGATACGAAAATCCCATGCCGGTACAAGAGGAAGTGATTCCCTATCTGCTCGGCAACAACAACGAAGTAATAGCGCTCGCTCAAACAGGAACAGGCAAAACAGCCGCATTCGGCTTACCGCTTCTGCAAGAAATCCAAATAAGCAACACGCAACCGCAAGCAGTCATCCTCTGCCCTACCCGGGAATTATGCCTGCAGATCGCCGACGATCTCGTCGATTATTCCAAATACCTGACCGGGCTGAAAGCGCTTCCGGTTTATGGCGGCTCAAGTATAGAAAGCCAGATCAAAGCGCTCCGACGCGGCGTCCACGTCATTGTGGCTACGCCCGGACGGTTGATTGACTTAATCAACCGGAAAACCGTCGATCTAAAGTTTGTGCGAAACGTAGTTCTCGACGAAGCCGATGAAATGCTGAATATGGGCTTCTCGGAAAGTATCGACGAAATCCTATCCGTCGTCCCGCAGGAACGGAATATGTTGCTTTTCTCGGCCACAATGCCGGAAGGTATCGCCCACATAGCAAAAAAATACATGCGCACGCCGAAAGAAATCATCATCGGACGGAAAAATGAAGGCGCACAAAATGTGAAACATCTCTACTATATGGTCAATGCAAGGGATAAATATCTTGTATTGAAACGAATAGCAGATTATAATCCCAATATTTACGGCATCGTTTTCTGCCGTACCCGGAAAGAAACCCAAGAAATTGCCGACTTGCTGATCAGAGACGGCTACAATGCCGACTCTCTGCATGGCGACCTTTCTCAAGCGCAACGCGATTGTGTAATGCAAAAATTCCGCCTGCAAAATATACAGTTGTTGGTGGCAACCGATGTAGCCGCCCGTGGCTTGGATGTAGACGACCTTACCCACATCATCAACTACGGCTTACCCGATGATGTCGAATCCTATACCCATAGGAGCGGACGAACCGGAAGAGCTGGGAAAACAGGAACTTCCATTGCTATCACCCACTTGAGGGAAAAAAGTAAAATTAAAGCGATTGAGAAAATAATCAACAAAAAATTCGAGCAGGGAACGATACCTTCCGGTAAACAGATTTGCGAACGGCAACTTTTCAGTTTTGTCGACAAAATAGAAAAAGTGAGCGTAAATGAAGAGGAAATTCAAAATTTCATGCCGTCTATTTATCGCAAATTGGATTGGTTGGACAAGGAAGATGTGATTAAACGTCTTATTTCACTCGAATTTAACCGGTTAATAGAGTATTACCAGGAAGCCGGAGAAATAGAATCGCCGCAGGAAGGTGGTTCGAGAAAAGAGAAAGACACATTTCCAAAATCCGGAAGAGGCAGTGGAAAAGGTACAGGACGCGCTTCGGAAGCAGGATTCTCCCGTTTGTTTATCAATCTGGGAAAGTCGGACGGAATACGTCCGCAATCGCTTATCGGCCTGCTGAACGATAATATATCCGGTAGAAAAGTGGATATCGGCAGAATTGATTTGCTGAAAAACTTCTCTTTCTTCGAAGTCGCTGAAGCCGACCGTGATCGCGTAATTCAAAACTTGGACGGTATCAAAGGTTTTGGCCGGAAAATTGCCGTTGAATCCGCTCAACCCTCCCCCTCGGATAACAGGAAAAAGCAAATAGAAGAGAAGGGCCGGAAATTTTCAGGAGACAAATTCAAATCAAACGATAGTTGGAAATACAAAGACGGACGTGAAGCAAAACCGGAACGCAAAAAAAGCGAGTGGAAAACCAAAGGAAAAAAAGGGAAAAAATAATCCCTGTCCTAAATTTTGCGGGAAATTTCGTTTTGATTGATAAAAAATAGGAAAGTAAGACCGAATATTTTTTGAAAATCCAAATAAATTTGTAACTTTGTCGCCGCAAAACATTGTCCTGTGGTGTAACGGTAGCACATCGGATTCTGGTTCCGCTTGTCCGGGTTCAAATCCTGGCAGGACAACACAATAAATTTGTAACCGCCTGCTATTTGTAGAACAATAATGCATTCAACATGCTGTTAAAACAAATAAGGTATATCGTCAAGAATACCATCGGCTTTATAGAAAGGCGGAAAGTCTTTTCCGTTGTGCTATTAGTCATCTTTGCGCTTTTGTTGCGGTTACCTTTTTTTGATTATGAATCCGGAGATTATAGATTATTTTTGTCCAACTGGTGTGATGTTATCGTGAATCATGGCGGTTGGCATAGCTGGAAAGCCTCTTTTCATAATTACCAGATGCCTTATATTTATTTGCTGACTCTTTTTGTTTATTTACCCATTAAAAATTTGTATGCCATCAAATTATTATCGTTAATTTTTGATTTTACGGCTGCTTTTTTCGTTTATAAAATTGTCGGAATAAAATACAAAAATAAGTTTGGGATTCCATTAGTAGCTGCAATGGTCTTTCTATGCGCCCCCACAATTTGGCTAAACAGCTCAGCATGGGGGCAATGTGATGTTATTTACACAACATTCCTGCTGATGTCTTGCTACTGTTGCCTGAAACAAAAATATTTTCTTACATTTTTGTTTTTTGGAATCGCTTTTACATTCAAAGCGCAAGCCTTCTTTTTCGCTCCGGTACTGTTTATTTTATGGTATAACAAACGGTTTAATCCCTTGTATTTTTTGATTATTCCCGGCATTTATCTTATAGCTGTTTTACCTGCTTTCTTTGCCGGAAGGGGCTTATGGGATTTATTAACAATATATATATGGCAATCGGAAACGTACAATAATTTAAATAGAAGTGCGCCCAATCCATATCTTTTTATTTCAGATCAATATTATGACACGCTTTTGCTTCCCGGTCTGATTTTAGCTTTTGTACTGATGTGTTTGGCTATTTACTTCATTATCAAAAAAAACAAAAATATCTCTACTGAAAAATGGGTAGAAATAATCGTATTTTTTCTATTATTTATACCCTATATTTTGCCTAAGATGCACGATCGGTTTTTTTATCCGGCAGATACGTTTTCCATCGTCTATGCTTTCTATTTTGTAAAAAAATATTATGTCGCACTCTTCACGATAGGCGGCTCTTTGCTGGTATATCCTATTTTTATCCACAACGGCTCATCAGTGCCGGAGTATGGGGGGACATTCCTGACCTCTTTCGCCTTATTTTTTATGATGACTTTTGTTTTTGCCGGTTCTGACAAAAACAACTAAAACTTTTTTTGTTCATAATTATACTAATTTTAAAATATCATTGTTAGCCTCTTCTATTTTTGCTCGTGCTTGTGCAGAAGCATATATGGCTTCTTTCAATTTGTTGCCGATAGAATTTTGAATAGCTGTTGTAGGCAGAATAATTTTTATTTTTTTCAGGTCAGAAGAACGAATACTTTGTAATATTGAACCGCTTGATATGCGTTCTAACTGCATTTGTCCGTATTCGGAATTAAGGAATGCAACAATGTAATATGGGTTTATTTCTTTTTTCACTTTAATATTAATCAAAAAACCCGAAGCAACTGCGCTTTTCAAATCTGGCGGAATATTAGCAGCAATTCCTGAATTTCCTGCTCTTGTCATTACAATAGAATTTTCATCAACTGTATTTTTAATTACATCACGATTGGTTTCTAATGATTGTTTTATGTATTTTAGATTTTCAAAATTAATACCCTCTTTTGTAATACTTTTGACAAGAATATAAGGAATGCCCTGTGTTTTTTCAACATAAATAGAAGCATCATCAATATTTGCCCCATTATGTGTTGTCAAAATAATATCACCAAAATTCACAATATCATACTTTGATTTACTGATAGTTTCTAAATTACGAATATATTTTTGCAAGTATCTTTTAGCAACAAAACTGCGTTCCAACAAATTGGGTTTAATGAAAAAATTTTGTTCATTAACTGTTTTATATTGATAACTCGCCGCTATAGTAGGAATATCGTCTTTTTCTATTTGTCGCCCTTTTTTATCGTGCCCACAAAACTCATTTATTGAAATGAAAATGTCATTTTTAGCACTTTCCCCCTTCTGAATAAATAGCACATTCGTATTTATTGTAACGTGAGGACTAAAGGTTTCAAATGGAAGTTCAACAATTGCAAACAAATGTCCTTTACTCAAAATATACTGCCGCAAATATTCTTCTTGCTCGTTTCCTAAAATGCCACTTGGTAAAACCATAGCCATTCGTCCACCATCTTTCAACAAAGCCAAACAGCGCTCAACAAACAAAACTTGTGGTTCTTCTTGTTCTTTTAATTTTGTGGTTTTTTCCCATTTTCCAGTTTCTTTATTCTGTTTCCATTTATGTCCAACTTCAAATTGGCTTAATTTTTCAGCACCTACCACAGGAATTTTTGAACCAAAAGGTGGATTTGTCAATAATACATCAAAAGTTTCAAATTCTACTTTTGATTTTGCTTCAGAACGCCAATTTTTGGGGCTTTCCAAACTATCTTCGCAGAAAATTCCTGTTGTTCCATCTCCAACTAAATTCATATATGCTTTGGCAACTTTGCTTAAAAAGTAATCTTTGTCAATGCCCCTGAAATTTTTTGTTGCGACTTCTATTTTCTTTTTGCTGATTTCAACTTCATTCCAACCCAAAGTCATATATTTTTGATCGATTTTATCCCAAACAGATTTTAAAGATTCAATTAAAAACCCACCACTGCCACAAGCGGGGTCAATGATTTTATCATTTTCAGTTGGCTGTAAAATATCAACAATCATTTTTACCACATTTCGAGGCGTAAAAAACTGTCCTAAACCGCCTTTCAATGCGTGACCGATAAATGTTTCAAAAGCGTCTGCAACAACATCTCTTTCGCTTTGCATTAAGGAATAATTTTGCAATTCGCCAACAATAAACAACAATGATATTGTATCTAATGTGATTTTGTCTTCACTGTCAATAACTTCCGGAAGATTGGTTTTTACTTCTGTGAACAAGTCCAAAATTCGCTTTTCTACATCTTTCGGCTTTTCGTCAATACCTGCACGAAATTTTACCATATCATTTGGGGCAGTATATTTTTCGTCGTAAATTTTGCAGAATATTATATTTATCAGTTGTTGTGCCAAAACTTCATCGCGAGTTGCGCCAACAGTATTAGCAGCCAAGTGATTGCGAATTGACTTAAAAATGGCTTTTAAGTTGTGGGTCGGTTTTAAATCCTGTCTTTTATACAAACCAATATCTTCTACACGCTGTCTGAATTTTGGAATATTAGGAATTTCTTCAAAAACAACTTCGCCGTTGGGCTTTACAAATTTACGCAAAAAAAAACGCTCCTCACCGTTAAACCAAACTCCTAAATAAGCCGTTGAAAGCGTTAAATAGTTTTCGAGTTGCGTTCTACCGTCTTTACGGTTTTTCTTTTTGCACTCAACAACAATGTAAAGTCCGTCATCATCTTTTAGAGCATCAAGAAATACAGCAATATCCACAGGATACTCTTTTTTCGTATCAGACGGACGAACTTTTACCCTATGTTGAGGGTGTGTCTGTATATGCTCTTTCGGGTAGCCGTAATCTTCTATCAACTGCCGAGAAAACACCTGAACTGCGTCAATTTCTTCTGGTATTGCATTTACTTCAATTCCTGATATATAATCAGTTACTGTCATATATTCGCTTTTTGCCATATTCTCTTGATTTTTTGTAAAGGTACAACTTTTTTCAATTATATGTTCATAAAGAATAAAAAAACCGGAACAAAGAAGAAAAATAGACTCCTTTGCTCCGGTTTTTTTACAACTTTATAGGAAGATTACTTACTGAAGTAATCTTTTACTGCTTCATTCGGGATCATTTCTTCTTTGAAAACATATGCGCCTGTTTTAGGCGATTTAATCATTTTAATCACCTTTGAATAAGAACGTCCTTCCGATTTCTCGCGGTATCCCGCGACGGTTTTCTTTGCCATGACTTACAATTATTTAATTTCTTTGTGAACAGTTACTCTTTTCAGAATCGGATTGTACTTTTTGATTTCCAATCTAGCGGTAGTATTTTTTCTGTTTTTTGTTGTGATGTAGCGGGAAGTTCCGGGCAACCCACTTTCTTTGTGTTCAGTACATTCAAGAATCACCTGAACCCTGTTTCCTTTTGCTTTCTTTGCCATATTTTCAGGTCTCCTATTTATTTATAAGTTAATATACCCTTTTTCAGCTGCTTTTTTAAGAGCGGCGTCTAATCCATTTTTATTGATAGTGCGCAAGCCATTGGCAGAAATATTGAGGTCTATCCAACAATCTTCTTCTACCCAATAGAATTTCTTTGTAAACAAGTTCACATCAAATTTTCTTTTCGTCTTGAGATTTGAATGTGAAACATTGTTGCCTACCATTGCTTTCTTTCCGGTAATTTGACAAATTTTCGACATTTTATTGTATTCTTTATATTTTTGTTTATCTTCTATTTCAGATTTGAGCGTGCAAAGTTAGGTAATATTTTTTGTTTATCCAAACTATTTTAAAAAAATGTCGGACAAAAAACTGTTTTTATCATAATTGTTGCAAAATGCAATCCTGTTTTTTCCGTTTTTATACATAAATACCTCTCCACCGGCCCCTCTCCACATGGGGAGGAGAGGTACTTATTCTGTTTCCGCTTCCGCTTCCGGATTCAAAGGGATTTGCCTGTGAAAGATCTCATAAAATGAGATCAGGGTTTCCGTACGGGATAAACCCAAAGGCTGTAATTTTTTGTGGATCAATTCCAGTAGATGCTGGTTATTTCGTGCAAAAACCTTGATGAATAAATCATATTGCCCTGTTGTAAAATGACACTCGACTACTTCCGGTATTTCACGTAATTTCTCTACTACATGGTTGAAATTGCCCGGATCTCTTAGGAACAAACCCATATATGCAGATGTTTCATAGCCTATTTTATCATGATCAACCAAGAACTCGGAACCTTTGATGATTCCCAATGCAGTCAGTTTTTGAACCCGTTGGTGGATAGCCGCTCCGGAAACATTGCAAACACGTGCAACCTCCAAAAATGGGATGCGGGCGTTATTCACAATCAGTTCCAGAATCTTTCTATCTAATTTATCTAACTGATATTGTCTCATAGTACACAAATTATATTTGTAGCAAATATATGAAAAATTTTGTTACTGATGACTTTTTTTCAGCAGTTTATCATATTTTTCCGTATCTTTGATAATCTCTACCGCCCTTTTCAAGGCGTCGTTGTAGATATCGCTATTGTTGGAAAAATGGTAATAATCGTTTTCTTCTAAAATGTCCCGGGCGACGCTCGCTTTGATTTGGAATTGAAGGAGGGGTTTGGATATTTCCAAATCCTTTAATTGCTCCTCGGTAAGCTTATATGTTTTCTCTTTCAATTCTTCCGCTTTTTCTTTTTTATATACTTCCATCAAATCGTTTATCATCTTATCGGAAACGATAAAATTCTTTTCGAAAGTAGTGATATCGGGATATTGCTTTCGGTATTTATTGCGATTTTCGTCTACTAAACTTCGGGCATATTTAAGAACAGTTCCTTTTCCCCATAATTCATCATAGTACAGCGTCGTATGGGATGCCTTGTATAGTCGGCTTGTAGAATCATTGTTCAACGGAACAAAGTAGTCGGGCATAATTCCACCTCCGCCATACACAATTCTATTTTCAATTAAAGTGCTGTATTTCAATGAATCAGGGAAATGAATACTATCCGCTGACAACATTTCGCCTCTGTTATACCTGTCGATGAGCTCTTTGTTATACGATTTCACGTCTACACCTTCATAGGGTTTCTGGATAGAGCGTCCGGTGGGTGTATAATAGCGGGCGGTTGTCAAGCGGATGACCGATCCGTCCGGCAATGGAATTGGCCTCTGTACCAATCCTTTCCCGAATGTTTTTCGTCCGACGATAAGTCCGCGGTCCCAGTCCTGAACAGCTCCGGAAACGATTTCACTGGCTGAAGCCGAATATTCGTCAACCAAAATAATCAAGCGTCCATTGCCGAAAGAGCCGTTGTAAGTGGCTTTTGCTTCTTCTCTTCTTTGGTGAGCGCCTTCCATATACATGATTAGGTCGCCTCGTTTCAGAAATTCATTGGCAATCCGGATGGCTGATTCCAAGATTCCGCCTCCATTTTGTTGCAAGTCAAGAATGAGATTTTTCATTCCCTGGGCCTGTAATTTTTCCAAGGCTTCCTTGAATTCGGCATGGGAAGTAGTAGCGAACTGGCTTAATAAAATATAACCGGTTTCATTGTCAATCATATAGGCTGATTTCAAACTATGAATGGGAATTTTATCGCGGACAATATTAAAATTGAGTAGTTCGGGGTAATTTCTCCGGAGTATTTTTACATTGACAGATGTTCCTTTAGGCCCTTTCAACATGGATACTACTTCCGAACTTGCTTTTTTGACGCCTGCAATCAGCGTGTCATCTACTTTGATAATTTTATCACCGGCCATAATTCCGATTTTTTCAGAAGGGCCGCCTGCAATCACCTGTATGATATACAAAGTATCCGTCATCATATTGAATTGGACGCCAATGCCATCGAAATTGCCTTGCAAAGGTTCATTGGCTTCCTGTACATCCTTTGCGGAGAGGTAAGTCGAATGGGGGTCTAATTTTTCTAACAGTCCGACAATCGCATCTTCTGCCAATTTATCGGAATTTATTGTATCGACATATAAACCTTTTATTGCCGACAATGCATATTCTACTTTAGAAATAGCATTCCTGTTTCCCTGTCCGTAAGAGCAGGAATACAAACTTATTAACAGAATGCATGTGAAAACCAATTGTTTCATAAATTCGATTATTGTAAAATTATTTTTCTTCATTTATTAATGTATTCTTCTATGTGTAAATTAGATGGGACAAAACCGGAAACCGGCTTTCCGTATAGCAGCAATTCCCGGACAATAGAAGAGCTGATATGGGTGTATGCCGGTTCTGTAAATAGGACGAAAGTTTCAATTCCTGAAATTTCGCGATTGACGTCCGCAATATTTTTCTCATACTCAAAATCGTTTACCGACCGGATACCGCGCAAGATAAACTGTGCGCCTACTTCTTCCGCAAAATCTACAGTTGTGCCCTTATATGATTTGACTTGAATTCTTGCATTGGGTTTAAAGAGTCTGGAAATCATGTCGATTCTTTGTTCCAAAGGAAAAAAAGTTTTCTTCTCTAAGTTTACGCCAATAGCGATAATGATTTCATCAACCAAAGTCAATCCCCTCTCTATCAACGATAAATGGCCGTTTGTAAAAGGGTCGAAGGTACCGGGAAAGAGTGCAATTTTAGGGAGGCCGGCTTTATACATCTTCTTCCACCATTAGATTGTTAATAATGAAATTTTGTCTTTCCATCGTATTTTTTCCCATATAAAATTCCAGCATTTCCTTGACTGCATCTTGTTTACGCATGTTTACCTGGTCTAAACGTATCTCTTTACCGATAAAATTTTTGAATTCCGAAGGAGAAATTTCGCCCAAACCTTTGAATCTGGTAATTTCCGGATTCGGGCCTAATTTTTGAATGGCTTTCTGTCGTTCTTCGTCGGAATAACAGTAAGTAGTTTCTTTTTTATTTCTCACCCTGAAAAGCGGGGTTTGAAGGATGAAAACATGGTTGTTTTTAATTAAATCGGGAAAAAATTGCAGGAAAAAAGTAATAATCAGCAAGCGGATGTGCATACCGTCAACATCAGCGTCGGTAGCGATAATCACTTTGTTGTACCGTAAATCTTCCAGACTTTCTTCAATATTCAATGCAGCTTGCAGCAAATTAAATTCTTCGTTCTTGTAAACAATCTGCTTGGTTTCGCCGAAAGTATTCAGGGGCTTGCCTCTGAGGCTGAAGACTGCCTGATAGTTAGGGTCCCTACTTTGCGTAATCGAGCCGCTGGCGGAATCTCCTTCCGTGATAAAGATGCAAGTTTCTTCGAGATTTTCGCCTTTTATATCGTTGTAATGCAAGCGGCAATCCCGTAATTTTTTGTTATGCAAACTGGACTTTTTGGCTCTTTCTCTGGCTAATTTCGTAACGCCGGCAATCGCTTTTCTTTCCTTTTCCGATTCGAGGATTTTTTTGAGCAGGGCATCGGTTGTATCCGGATTTTTATGCAGGTAATTGTCCAATTCTTTTTTGACAAAATCACCGATAAATTTGGCCACGGTCGGTCCTTCCGGCCCAATATCTTTAGAGCCCAATTTTGTTTTTGTCTGGGATTCGAAAATCGGTTCTTCTACCTTGATGGCAACAGCGGCAATAATTCCCGAACGGATATCGGCATATTCAAAACTTTTGGAATAGTATTCCTTGATTACGCGCGAAACAGTTTCTTTGAAAGCCGATAAATGGGTTCCTCCCTGGGTCGTAAACTGACCGTTTACAAACGAATAGTATTCCTCGCTATATTGATTGGCATGTGTAATCGCAATCTCTATATCCGAGCTATGCAAATGAATAATCGGATAAAGGGATTCGGATGTCATGTATTCGTTCAACAAATCGACTAAACCGTTTTTCGAATGGAATTTTTTCCCATTGTAGTTGATTATTAAACCGGAATTAAGGAATACATAATTTTTCAACAAAGGCTCTACAAATTCATCTTTATAATGGTAGCCTATGAAAATTTCTTCATCCGGAATAAAATTGACTAATGTGCCATTGCTTTGTGTTGTCGGTGAAACAGGCGAATCTTCAGCAATATGCGCCTGTTTATAGCTTACGGCTTTGGTTTCTCCATCGCGGAAACTCTGCACCAACATACAGGCAGAGAGTGCATTGACTGCTTTGATTCCCACGCCGTTCAAGCCTACGGATTTTTTGAAAGCTTTTGAATCGTATTTACCGCCCGTATTCATTTTGGACGAAACGTCCGCAACTTTACCGAGCGGAATACCGCGACCGTAGTCGCGAACAGTTACCACGCCCTTGTCAATGGTGATATCGACCGATTTGCCATAGCCCATCATGTATTCGTCGACAGCATTGTCGAGCACTTCTTTCAAGAGTACATAAATACCATCATCGGCGTAAGTTCCGTCTCCGATTTTTCCGATATACATTCCCGGACGACGGCGTATATGCTCCCACCATTCAAGGGTTTGTATGTTCTCTTCGATGTATGCTATTTCCTGACCGGTACTGTTTATATTTATTTCGTTCATTCTGTTCTCTCCAATGTTTTAATAAATGCACGTCGTGTTTTGTGGTGTTTCACATCAAAATCCGCCCATTGGGATTGCATTTTACGATTGATTTCCAATTCGGGATTACTTTCGGCGTATTTATAGCCGGTTTTCGCTGCAATGGGTATTATATCATAGAAAATCAAAGCATTTACCCCTTTGTTCTGGTATTCCGGCAGTACCCCCATGATGTACAAGTCCAAAATTTTGTTTTTTCCGTAAAGCGCTTTCAATAAATAAATCCAGCCAAAAGGAATCAAGCTCCCTCTGGCTTTTTGCAAGGCTTTCGAAAGGCTGGGCAGGGTGATGGCCAAACCGACCACCGCATCGTCCGATTCCCGAATAACCAATGTTACCAATTTCAAGCGAAGCATGGGTATGTACATCTTGATATAATATTCTATTTGCTTATCCGATAATTCGGAATAGCCGTACAGCGGACGGTAAGCCTCGTTCCACAAATGGAATATCTTTGTGGCATACGGCCATATTTCTTTTGTCTTTTTGAATTTCTTTAGTTTCAGACTGTATTTTTTCATGACGATTTCCGCAATTCTTTGGTGCTTTTCGGGAATGGTTTGGGGAATATTGATTAAAAATTCATTCCAATCCTGGTCTTTTGTATAGCCCAACTTTCCGATATGTTCCATATAGTATGGGAAATTGTAAATAGTTGCCATGGTGCCTAATTGGTCAAAACCCCAGACCAACAAACCTTCATGGTCCATGTCGGTAAAACCCAATGGGCCTTGTATGCCATTCATTCCTTTTTCGATAGCCCATTCCTCGACCGCTTTGAACAAGGCGACGGAAACTTCTTCATCATCAATAAAATCGACAAAACCGAAGCGGGCATACTGTTGATTCCATGTCTCATTCGCCCTGTGATTAATGATGCCGGCAATACGGCCGACAATTTTATCATCCTTATAGGCTAAGTAATAAATGGATTCGCAAAAATCAAAGGCCGGATTCTTATCCTGTCTCAGCGTCATCATCTCATCTTCTATTAATCCGGGAACATGATAAGGGTGCCCCTTATACAACCGGATATTGAACTTGACAAATTTTTTTAATGTCGAATTTTTTTTAACCTCTACTATTTTTATAGCCATCTGTAAAGTGTGTCAAATGTTAGTTAGTTTATGAAATGCAAAGATACATTTTTTTATTTTATTGTGCTTTGTTTTGACTAACCAAAGGCGGTTTTCTGAAATTATCGACCCTGTCACTTTGGATTCGAACTTCCTCAAACAGGATGGCATCCGGAACGATTACCGAAATCAGATTCCCTGCATTACCGTTGTAAATCAGTTCATTGTCGGATACAGCCACAATTTTTTTAAATGCAGATACATCCATATTGTTTACCATTGCCGCACGAACCCGTTTTTCGGAGCCATCGGCAATGCTGACTTGGTAAAGTTCCAGCGGAACGGTTCCGCTACCTGCCGCATCGCGTACAATGTAAGCATATGCATACCCCTCTTCCTTCGCTATCCTGAGAAGTTCCTTTCGGAGTTCTTCCTTCGGTTTTGTCCGCGTGTCGCTCATCCTGACAACGCCGGTATTCGTCTCAGCGCCGATTCCTGAGGAATACAAAGAGTGTCCGTTGGAGTGGGGAACTTTAGGCGTCGGCACACGGTCGTTCAACAAGGTTTTCAGAATACCGTTTTCTACTAAAGTCAGCCGTGCGGGAGGCACGACCGCTTGTGCGTCTATAGGCGTGTACCCCAACAATCCGACTCCTTTGTATGCGGGCGTTCCCGTCAGATCTTCAATGGTGATTTCCTTGGCTGTAATCCGCTTGTCGATCATATCCTCCAAACTGTTGCCTCCGTAAGAAAAGCCTTGAGAGGTCAGGGGTTTTCTTTGTGCAATCAGCGAATTTTCGCCATGAAAGAAATTGGAATAAAAAGTTCTGACCACCGCCAGACCTTCGTACAAAACAGGCCCTGCATAAGTTTCATTCAATTTGGGCGCTTTCATCTCTTCCAAGAGTTTTTCAGCCAAATCTTTACAGGTTTTCTTGAATGCTTCGACAGTTGGAAAATCTTTGGGATGGGGAAAGGTGAAATCACAACTCGCCTGTAAATCTTCGCCCTCTTCGGTCTTGACCTGCGCCATGGCTTCCAATGAAGCAAAAACAAAAGGCAAGCGGTATTCCGATTTTTCCGTATTGTAAAAATAAATCAGTGCTTTGTAAATATGAAGCGAGACATTGGAATTGAATATTTCTTTGTAATCGTTAAAAACAACTGAAGCGGCTTTGGCATATTCCTCGTAAACTTCTTTTTCAAGATTGACTTCAGGCGCCGAAATATCGTTCATGACAACAACCGCTGTTTTATCCCAATCCGGCAATTCCAAGTCTTTTTCCGGGATATTCAATTGTTTGATTGCAGAAAGTTTTTGCTCATAAGTCTCTGCTGCGCTCTTATAAATAGCATCCAAATCTCGCCAGACGGTATAGCGAATCCCTTCTTCATTGTCCTCCAGACAAGGTGTGCCGTCGTAATCGGATGTACCGCCCGCTGTCCCGCTGAAATTCTCGTCTGTGCAACGGTAATCTCCCATCAACAGACGAGCGCTTCCTGTGCGGAAAGGATAAGTCTCGGACGAAATAATACTGCCGCTCGTAGCTGAAATCAACAATTGGTCGATGTCGCTCAAGGTATAGGAGATAAAAAACGGCGCCTGTAGGTCTCGCATTTTCAAACCTTGCAAAGCGCGGTCGACCTCTTTCCTGATAGACTGTGCGATGATATCACTCCCGGATTCCGCGGTAGCATCCGCGAGCTTGGGTTTCGGCAAAGCCGGGGCCTGGGATTGGCTTTTGGCTCTTTTTTGGGTTTCAACTTGTTTGACTAATAATGCCGGAGCAACGCAAGCAACCGGTACTGCGCCTGATTCCGCCCCGCAAGTCCCGTTGAAAACCGCATATTCGCTTCCGCAGGCGTCAATCTGTGCAAACATGGCCAAAGGAGTTCCTACCAAATCTACTCCCCTCACCAACTCGTCGGGACGCCCGTCGGTATAAATTCGGTAAACCACCAAAGGATTTACATTGAATGCGTTAGGTGTGTAACGGCTGGTATTGGTGAATCCGCCGGAAACATCCTTAAAATAGTAAGCGTATTCCTTACCCTGCGATTTGGCTTCCTTTCGCAACTTTTTAATCAATTCGTCCTGACTGAATTTTTGCGAACTTTCGACCAAGAGGTTCGATTGACGGGAAATAGGTGCAGCGCCAATTTGAGCGCGGCCATGTCCGTTCGAATGTGGAAAATCCGCTATGGGTGTACGCGACATCAGAAAGTTTTTCAAAACGCCGTTCTTCACGACCTCTACTTTCCGGGAACGAATTCCCTCGTCATCAAATTGATAATTGCCAACCAAGGGCGTCTTTTGATAATATTTTACCGTGGGGTCAAAAGTTACGGAAAGATGTTGCGGGAGAACTTTTTCCCCTATTTTTTTCTTAAATGTCTGGGCATCCGTTTCCTGCTTCAGACGGGAACCTTCTACCCGATGACCGAAAATTTCATGGAAGAATACACCGGCAGCCGCAGGAGAAAGGATAGCCGGGCCTGTGAACGATTCTACAACCGGCGCTTTTTTCAAGGCAGAAAGCAAGCGGCTCATCTCTTCAGCTGCTTTTATAACTTCTTCGTCCGAAGGAAGTTCGTCGAATGAAAATGCCATCCATGATTTGACAAGCGGCAAATCCATTCCGTCTTCAGCTCTGGTTTCGGCTGATAAGGCCAACTGGAACTTAACAACATTCTGCGCCAATTCCCGACCTTCGGTATCCACAAAAATTTTACGTTCCAAAGCGGCGGTTAAAATGGCCGCAGCATCTAAGATATCCCCATTTTCGTTAAAAATTCCGGAATATTTCCTCACTTTTTCTTCCCATTCTTTCGGGTTGATACGCAGGTATTTCCAAGGAATAGCCGCCTCGTAATAATTTTCCGTGTTTTCTTCGGTAAAATCAGGCGATTTGTCTTCCTGCTCCACCTTGACGGCCATATTCGCTTTGATTTGGTCATAAATTTGGACATCTTGCTTGTACAGTTCATCCAATTGCGACCAGACAGCATTTTTTAACACATTGGGGTTGTTATCAATTGTAACATAATCGACCCCCATGCGTACATCCCTGTAACTCCCATATCCCGACTCCCTGATTTCGTGCGTATTATCCAGATTTCTATCCCCCAATCGCATGCATGAAGATAATACATGGGTAGGAGAATCTAAACGGGGCGCTGTCTGTAATCGACCTAACCGACCGACACAACTCATGGTTTGAAACTCGTCCAAACGCAATGAAATATAATATACAGGCGTGCTCTGCTTATTCAAAATTGAGAAATTACGGTCTAATTCCGATTGTAATATCTCAAATACCGGGTCTTGTCCCCAAGCCGCAAATGTTCCCGCCAAGAAACATAAGAAAACAATAAAAATACGTCTATTCATCAGGTATACTACTATTTTTACCATAATTAAAACGGCAAAGATACAAATATGTTACAACATATCCATTTTTTTTTTACCTTAGCAGCGATTATTTAATAAAAATTTTGAAATATGAAAACAAGTTTTCTGCTGATAATCGTTTGTTTCTTTACGTTTTCAGCAACTGCACAACTAAATAAAAATAATAAGCCAATGGAAAAATCATCGTATGAATCTTTTTGGATTAAAGTAGCGGATTTGGAAGCAAAATCGCTTCCGCAATCGGCGCTTGAGATTGTAAGTCAAATCTATAACGCCGCTCTCAAAGATGGGAACAGCCCGGAATTAATCAAGGCGCTGATCTTTCAACTCAAATATGAGACAGCTATTGACAGGGATATATTACCGGACAAAATCTCGGTTTTGGAAACATTTATCCGGACAGACAAGCATACCGTGGAACAAGCGGTATTGTATTCGCTTTTGGGGGAATTGTATTACAACTATTACATGGCGAATGCTTACAATATCAACCAACGGACAGCCATTGACGGAGATTTTCCGGAAGATATCCGGGAATGGTCAGGGAATTTCTTTATCCGGAAAATAACCGATTGTATCCATTTGTCTTTGCAGCCGGTGAAAGAATTGCAGGAGACCGCTGTATTGCAATACAGGGAAATATTGTCTGAAGGCGAAGATTCGCGGATTTTACGCCCTAACTTGTATGATTTTCTGGTTCACCGGGGAGTAGATTTTTTAACGAATATCGCCCAAAATTCACGCACACCGCATTATTTTTCACAAACCAAACTCTCCGCCAAAGAAAATTTTGCTCCGGCGGCAGCATTTGTAAAATATCCTTTAGCGGCAGAAACATATGATTTTGTTCCGCAAATTTTGAATTTATACCGGCAACTATTGGCTTCCCGTTTAGAAAACAAAGGGCAAACCGCAGAAAATAATACTTTTGCTTTGTTAATGACGGATTTAGACCGGCTGAATTTTGTGTACGAAAACACCTCATTACCCGATAATGACATCGAATATATAGCGGCCTTGAAGCAATTGGAAAAGCAGTATGCCAATGCTGATTTGTGTGTGGAAATACTGGCAAAAGAAGCCTCTTTTTATTATGACCAAACAAGCGAGGACGCTGTTGTCTACAATTCGGAGCAAGAAACGGATAAACAAAGCGTTGAAGAATTGAAAAAAGTGTATGAAATTTGTACCGACGGGATTAAAAAATATCCGGATTATGCGCGTATAAACCTACTGAAAAACATCTTAAATCAAGTAACACTCCCTTTTTTAACCGTCAATTCTGCCAATACGGTCTACCCCGGAAAAGACTTGGAATTACAAATTAAATACCAAAACAGCAAACATTTCCGACTTGAGATTTATAAAATCAAGGCGTCGGTGAGCGTTTATCCAAATACTTGGTCAAGGTATGGACAATACAAAAAATCAGGCAGTTTAATCACACAGACAACCATCAATTTACCTGCGCTTCATCCTTATCTGGAACAAGATACTACGATAAAAATTCCGATGAAAGAATTAGGAAATTACGAATATGTTATCTATGCCGATTCTATCGAAGAGCCAATTAATCAGCAATTTTCCGTCAGTCGGCTGGCCACTGTTTCCAAAACGATTGAAGGAAAAAGGGAATATTTGGTAGTGGATTATTTGACGGGAAAACCCATCGCAGGCGCTAAAATTCAATTTTACAAAAGGAAAAATAACAACTTGGAATTGAATGGTGAAAAGATGCTGATTACTGATAAAATGGGCTTGGCATCGGACAAAGGCGAGAGAGATGTTGATTTTTACAACGTTACTTATGGTAATGATACGGCTTTGATAAGCTCTCCGCTACCATGGATTTCCAATGTATCAACGAATCAAGATGTTATTTCAGCTCATTTAGAACTTTTTACCGACAGAAACATTTACCGCCCCGGACAAACGGTTTTTTTCAAAGGAATCGCTTATGTTACAGGTAAAGACATGCAACAAACGTCTCCACAAAAAACATTTACGGTTATTTTCAGGGATGCAAACAGCAAAGAAATCGGCAAAAAGACTTTTACAAGCAATGAATTCGGCTCTTTCAACGGAGAGTTCGTGATTCCACAAGGATTGTTAACCGGCAATTTCTCCATTCAAAGCGAAAATAATGCTTATACATCTTTCCGTGTAGAAGAATACAAACGTCCTGCTTTTGACATTCGGTTCGATACAATTGAAAAAACCTACCGTCTTGGCGATGAAATTACCGTTAGCGGCGAGGCACAGTCTTTTTCGGGCGTTTACAAGCAAGATATTGAGGTCAGATACCGGATTACCCGACAATACCATTGGTTATATACCCGTCAATGGAGAGAACCGGTTCAGATTGCAAGCGGGAGTGTTCGAACCGGATCGGATGGTAAATTTAACATTTCTTTCCTTGCTGAAAAAATAGTTGAAGACAACTCTCTAAAGACCGTTTCGTATTCCTATGAAATTGAAGCCACCGTTACGGATACCAACGGAGAAACGCAAAATTCGAAAAAGACAGTCAGCGTAGGCGATAAATCCATGTATCTGCGGATTAATCCCGTACAGGATGTGATTGATAAAAACGATATTCCTGCTATCCGGATAGATGCTTATAATTTGAATGGTACACAAATCCATCAAACAGGCGCTTATGAAATATACAGTCTGCAACCGGATGATCATACGAAATTAGATTTGGAGTCTAAAGACTGGCGCTTAGATAAAAAGATTTTATCCGGAAATTTTGAATCGGGAAAAGAATTAGCTATTTCGACGCTGAAAATCATATCTTCCGGCCGTTATCGCCTGATTGCCGTTGTGCAAGGTGAATCCGAAACGGATAAGGCCGAAACGCAACAAGATTTCTCGCTGGTTTCGACAAACGATAAAAAGCCTCCGCACCCGACTTACCAATGGCTGATGACGCCCAAAATTATTTGTGCCGTGGGAGAAACCGCTGAGATTATTTATGGTTCATCCGCAAAAGAGGCATACGTGCTGTACGAAATATACAGTCGGAACGGTAAAAAATTATCCGTTAAACGGTTTACTTTGAACAATAGCAATCAAAAAATTGAAATACCGTTCACTGCGACGTACAAAGAGGGAATAAGTGTATGTTTTACACTTATTAAGGACGGTCAACTGTTTACAAAGAACGTATCCATATTGCGGAAACAACCGGATAAAAAATTAAAGGTAAAAGCGGAAGTTTTCCGGAACAAATTACTTCCCGGGCAGGCCGAAGAATGGCGAATTTCCGTTAAAAATGCCGAAAATCAACCGGTTTCAGCCGAATTGCTCGCCGGGATGTATGACGCCTCTTTAGATAAAATCTACAGCGGTTTTTCATGGCATTTCTATCCTGAGCCGACCGTCTCTTTGTTTACTCCACATTACGCGGAAGGCATTGGATTTAATTATTCGAATAATTCCAAGACAGCTTCCCGTAAATCCTATTCCACTTCATTTTCTTTCGATACCTTCAATTGGTTTGGATTTAATGTTTATGGAGGAATGGTAAACGGCAACCTTATGATGAGAAGCGCTGCCCAAATGAGGGTGTCTTCGGCAGATACCGATAAGGAAGAAATGATGGTAACCGAAACTGCTGCCGCTGAAGTAAGAGAACGTATAACTACAGCGAACAAAATGGATGTTGAAATGGATGACATGGAAGAATCAAAAGCGGTAATTCGGCAAAACTTCAACGAAACGGCTTTCTTCTATCCGCAACTGCGGACGAATGAAGCCGGCGAAACCCTTATTTCCTTTACCGTCCCGGAAAGCAATACAACATGGAAATTCATGGGACTGGCGCACACCAAAGATTTGAAATACGGAGAAATTATTGAAACGGCTATCAGCCAAAAACAACTGATGGTTGCACCGAATATGCCACGCTTTATTCGTCAGGGAGATAAAACAACGATTGCTGCGAATATTTCCAACTTATCGGAATCTACAGTCAGCGGTACGGTCGATATCGAATGTTTTGACCCGAACACCGGCCAAGTCCTGATTGTTATTCCGGAAAACGCGAAGACTTTCCGCTTGGATCCCGGCAAAAGCCTTGCTGTTGCATGGACTTTTGACGTCCCGGCGGGAATTGACATGACTGCATTGAAAATTGTCGCCCGTACAGCCGAATTCAGCGATGGCGAACAGCACCTGTTGCCCGTTCTTCCCAATCGGATGTTGGTGACGGAAAGCCTGCCGTTGGCTATTTCGGGTGGACAAACCCAAACCTTTTCTTTCGATAAAATGAAGGAAAACACTTCGTCTTCTTTGGAAAACTACCGCTTGACTTTGGAGTATACCGACAACCCTGTCTGGTATGCCATACAGGCTTTACCTGCTCTTTCCGTTCCGCAATCGGACAATGCTTTGTCGTGGTTCGCCGTTTGGTATTCCAATACTTTAGCAAGGGATATTATCAATACCACGCCGAAAATCAGGCAAATCATCGACATCTGGAACAAACAGGGCGGAACGAAAGAAACCTTGTTCTCCAATTTAGAGAAAAACGATGAACTCAAAGCGGTGCTGCTGGAAGAAACACCCTGGGTCTTAGCAGGACAAAATGAAACGGAACAGAAACAACGCTTGTCATTGCTTTTCGACCTCAACCGTTCGGCGTTTTTAAGTTCGCAAGCCATCGAAAAACTCCGGCTACTCCAGACCGAAGAAGGCGGATGGACATGGTTCAAGGGCATGGAGGCCAATGTTTACATCAGCCAGTGGATGCTCTACGGAATAGGCGAGTTGGGAAACAGCAAGGGATTGGAGGACATTAAGGAGTTGAAAGAAAAGGGGATTCGCTTTATCGACAGTCGTTTTAAGCGAAATTTCGATAATTTCAAAGAACGCTATCCCAATTGGAAAGAAAGCAAAGATATTTCTACTTACGAATTAGAATACCTTTTGGTACGCTCTCTTTACAAGGAAATTCCCTTGGGTGAAACAAAAGAGGCGGCTGAATTCTATACGGCATTAGCCGAAAAATATTGGGCGAACAATACCCGCCTTTACGATCGCGCTATCGCTGCAATAATGCTTCAACGAGCAGGGAAAACAAAAGCCGCAACGGCTATTATACAGTCGCTCAGGGAACACGCATCGCATAAATCCGATTTAGGCATGTTTTGGGCCAACAATAGTACAAAAGCATTTATGTTTCAAAGCGCAACGACTGTGCACAATTTTATCATGGAAGCTTTTTATGAAACAGGATGCAGTCCGAAAGAAATGGATGAGATGAAACAGTGGTTGCTGAAACAAAAGCAAACCCAGCAATGGGAAAGCGTACCGGCAACTGTCGATGCCATCCGACTGCTGTTGAAAACCGGCGCCAACTGGTTGGAAAGCGAAGGTAAAACAGCCATTCAATGGGACGAACAAACCTTAGATTTAAGCAAAGCGGATGCGGGAAGCGGTTACATTAAAATTGTGAAGCGTCCAACGGAGGTTAACAATTACAAGGAAAACCGGGTGACAATTTCCAAGGAAAGCGCCGGGCCGGCTTGGGGCGCTTTGTATTGGCAGTATTTCGAAGATTTGGATAAAATTCAAAAGGCAAAGACAAATCTGAATGTAGAAAAATCTATTTTTATTGAGCGTATTACAAGCGCCGGAAAAACCCTGACCCCCGTAACGGAAACCAATCCGATGAAAGTCGGGGATAAAATCGTTGTCAGACTGACGGTTCGCACTGATCGTGATTTCGAATATGTCCTGTTGAAAGACATGCGTGCCTCCTGTTTCGAACCGGCGGAACAATTGTCTGGAATTCACTGGGCACAATCGACAATTTATTATCAAACGCCGCATGACGCCTCCATGAATTATTATTTCTACAATCTGCCGAAAGGAACTTACGTATTCGAATATGCCTTGTACGCAACAAGCCCTGGAAATTATTCGAACGGAGTCACGACCATTCAATGTTTGTATGCACCCGAATTTGTCTCGCACACCTCCGGAGGGAGGGTTTTAGTGGAATGAGGATTTTTACTATTGCTCTGATTTTATCTTCCCCACTTTTAATGACAAATTGATAATATTAACTAATATACTATATATAAGTATTTTAACATGTTAATAATTTGTTGATTACCTGTTAACTTACTGGTGATAAATTTTTTTCACTATTTATGGTGGTGAATTGTGGAGGATTTTGTACCTTTGCCCTGTGAATCATATTCAATTAATTCATTCATGGAAAAATTCATCGGCAATATGGAAGCGAAAGCGGATGCAAAAGGACGAGTATTCGTTCCGGCTGTGTTCCGCCGGATATTGCATCTGGCCGAAGAAACGCAACTTGTATTGCGGAAAGATGATTTCCATGATTGTCTGATTCTCTATCCCAAAACCCAATGGGATGAAGAATTGGTGCAACTCCGGCAAAAACTGAACAAATGGGATGCCGGACAACAAAGGCTTTTCCGTCATATCGCCTCTCAGGTGGAAGTGATGGAAATAGATGGAAACGGACGGATATTGATCCCGAAAAAATATTTGCAAATGACCGGTATTACACATGAAGTGCGGTTCCTTGGAATGAATGACTCCATCGAACTCTGGAGTCCCGACCGGTTGGAAAAAGTAATTTTAAGCCCAGAAGATTTACAGGACAGCATCAATCGTTTTTTAGCAAATGCATAAATATGAATGAATTACAGGCATATCACGTCCCGGTTCTTTTAGAAGAGAGCATCGATGGTCTAAATATCCGTCCCGGAGGAATCTATGTGGACGCTACTTTCGGTGGCGGCGGTCATTCGAAAGCCATTTTGAATCGTTTGGACGGAGGCCGGTTATATGGCTTTGACCAAGACGAGGACGCCGAAAAAAACATTTTACCGGGCGAAACATTCACCTTCATCAGAAGTAATTTCCGCTACCTTTCCAATTTCATGGATTGGCAAGGTGTGAAAGCAATAGATGGCTTATTGGCAGACTTGGGCGTTTCTTCCCATCATTTCGACGACGAAACCCGCGGGTTTTCATTCCGCTTCGAAGGCGAACTTGATATGCGGATGAACAGACGGGCGGGGAAAACGGCGGCAGACATCCTCAATACTTACACCGAAGAAGCCCTTGCGGATATTTTTTACCTCTACGGCGAATTAAGAAATTCCCGGGCGGTAGCGAAAGCAATCGTTCGCGCCAGAAACCAAGAGGCCATCCGGACAATTCCCGAATTTTTACAGGTGATTAAGCCTTTTTTCAGTTGGGAATCACAGCGTTACCGGCCGGGACAAAAAGAGAAAAAAAATCTGGCACAAGCTTTTCAAGCCTTGCGGATAGAAGTAAACGGGGAAATGGATGCACTCAAAGACTTGTTGCTACAGACCTTGGATTTGTTAAAGCCGGGTGGCCGTTTGGTGGTGATTACCTACCATTCGTTGGAAGACCGTTTGGTCAAGAATTTTTTCAAGACCGGAAATTTTGAAGGAATTGTCGAAAAAGATTTTTATGGAAACGTGATAACTCCTTTTCGTACAATTAATAATAAAGTCATAATCCCTGACGGCGACGAAATTGAAAAAAATCCACGCGCAAGAAGCGCAAAACTACGAATTGTAGAAAAAAATGGAAACGCAAGAGAAAAATAAAAAGAGAAAACGTCCGATAGGAGAAATATTGGGCGGTGGAATCCTGACGGAAAAATTTTTTGTTGCACAATCCAAATTATTGATTTTGATTGTATTCCTGATACTCCTCTTTATCAGCAATCGCTATGCGTGCATGAAAAAGTTGACGGAAATAGAAAACCTGACGACGCAATTGAAAGATATTAAATATGAGAATCTGATAATTTCCACCGAATTGATGACACACAGCCGTCAATCGCAAATCGAAGAACTGCTCAAGCAAAAAGGCATCAACCTGGCAGCATCCAAATCATCGGTTTATGAAATTCAAAAATAAATTGTGTTATGGAAAAAAAGAAGCCTGTAGACAATAAAAAAATTCTCCGGAATTACTTTATCATCAGTTTGATTTTCGGACTGATAATTATCGCTATTATCGGAAGAGCAGCCACAACTTCCTTTGGCGAAGGGAAATACTGGGTCGAACTGGGGAACAAAGCCATTCGCACCAATATCTCTGTTCCCGCTACGCGAGGGAATATCTATGCCGCCAATGGCGAACTGATGGCGACTACGGAATATACCTACCGGCTCTATATAGACTATTGGGCGGATGGCCTGAAGGCCGATACCTTGAAAAAATACGCCAGACCGCTGGCTGTTGAACTGAATAAACTGTTGCCGCAGAAATCGGTCGCACAGTATGAAGCGAATATACTGGACGGCTTGAAATTGAAGAAAAAAGAAGAAGCGGAAGTGGAGAGAATAGCGAAAATCAAGGGCGAAAAAAAGAAAGTTGTGAAAAAAAGCAGGGAATACGCTTTAAACACCATCTATGTCAATTACCTGCAACTCAAAGCAATACGTAAAATGCCCTTTTTCAATCAGGGCAGCAACAAATCGGGGCTTTATACCCGCGAATTCGTCAAGCGGACAAAGCCTTACGGCACCTTGGCTTCAAGAACTATCGGAAATATCTGGGAAGAGTCCGTCAAAGGCGGAAAATACGGTTTGGAACTGGCCTACGATTCGCTGCTTCGGGGAAAACCCGGAACAGGCACCCGGCGGCGAGTAGAAGGGCGCAACATGACGGTAGTGGATGTGAAGCCTGTTATAGGAAAAGATATTATCTCGACCATAGACGTCAATATACAAGACATAGCCGAAAAGGCGCTGCTGAATAAAATAAAAGACTTGGACGCCGAATCGGGAACGGCAGTCGTACTGGAAGTCAAGACCGGAGAGGTAAAAGCAATAACCAATCTGGGACGCATCCGGGAGGGCGTATGGGGAGAAATCGACAACTATGCGGTAACTGACCTGAGCGAACCGGGTTCCACTTTCAAAGTGGCTTCAATGATGGTCGCTTTGGAAGACGGCTTGGTGCAACCCGACGACCCTGTCGATGTGGGAAACGGCAGATTTGAATACGGAGGGGCTACGCTGCTCGACCACAACGCACACCGCGGAGGATACGGCATGATTAATGCGGCCAAAGCCATCTGGTTCTCGTCCAATATAGGCGTGGCAAAAATTATCCTGAAAAGCTACGAAAAAGACCCGGGCAAATATGTAGACGGACTTTACCGGATAGGATTCAACAAGGACTTGGCGCTCGAAATTCCCGGATACAGAACAGCCCGTATCCGTCATCCGAAAGATTCGCCGCAAACATGGTATCGCACCACCCTGCCATGGATGTCGTTCGGTTATGAAACACAAATTCCGCCGATTTATACCCTGACCTTTTTCAATGCCATCGCCAATGATGGAAAAATGGTCAAACCTATTTTTGTGAAGGAAATACAGGAAGACGGAAAAACCAAAGAAAGGAAAAAAACAAACTTACTCAACGAACATATCTGTTCCGAAAGAACCTTGGGCTTTATCCGGGAAATGCTTGACAGCGTAGTCAACCACCCGCAAGGAACCGGAAAACCGGCGCGTTCCGAGTTGGTGCGGATTGCCGGAAAAACCGGTACGGCACAGCTATCCCATGGGGCAACCGGATATAAGGAGGGCGGCTTGAGCCACCAAGTATCTTTCTGCGGTTACTTTCCTTCGAACAAACCCAAATATTCCTGCATCGTCGTCATCCGACGGCCAAGGCAGGGAGCCGCTTCCGGTGGAAACATGTGCGGAACGGTTTTCAAACGGATTGCCGAAGAAATTTATGTGCAAAACATCGTTTCCCAACCGGGTTCAATGCCGCAAGACAGTATCTTTTCCAAAATTCCGAAAGTGAAAAGCGGCTTGCTCGAACATGCGAAATATGTTTTGAAAAAATTGGACATCAAATATTCCGATAAAGCCGAAGACAAATGGATGACCGCCCAACTGACAGACGAAGGTTTGGTGATGAAGGACAGGAAAATACAGGATAACTTAGTTCCCAATGTGATAGGAATGGGAGCGAAAGACGCTGTTTACGCATTGGAAAACAGTGGCTTGAGCGTAAACCTACTGGGACGCGGGGCAGTATTCAGCCAGTCGGTAAGCCCCGGAGCGTCCGTGTCCAAGGGACAAACAATAACGATTCAACTCAAATGATTTGCAATATGGAACTCAAGAAACTCATCAGTAAGGTAAATGTTGCGGAAACAAACGGTAATCCGGAAATTTCCGTGGAAGGATTTCATTCCGATTCACGAAAAGTGAAACCGGGCTTTCTGTTTATCGCCGTCCCCGGAACACAGTCGGATGGACATATATTCATCGGCAAAGCAATTGAAAACGGGGCGATTGCCGTTGTTTGCCAAGTCTTTCCGGAAATCCGGCAAGATGGAATTACTTACATCAAAGTAGCTGACAGCGCCGAAGCTTTAGGCCGGATTGCATCGGCATGGTACGGCGAACCTTCCGGGCAATTGATACTGGTCGGCGTTACCGGCACCAACGGGAAAACGACTATTGCCACCTTGCTGTACCATCTTTTCCGGAAGTTAGGTTACAAAACCGGTCTGCTTTCGACGGTTTGCAACTATGTGAACGAAAAAACGGCGCCGGCTACTCACACCACGCCGGATGCGATTGAGTTAAATGCGCTTTTGGCGGAGATGGTCGAAGCGGGCTGCGATTACGCTTTCATGGAGGTAAGTTCTCACGCGGTAGACCAGAAAAGAATCGCCGGTCTGCAATTCAAAGGGGGAATTTTTACCAACCTGACCCGCGACCATTTGGATTATCACAATACTTTCGACGCTTACCGCGATGCTAAAAAAGCCTTTTTCGACCGACTTCCGGCGGGGGCATTTGCATTGACCAACAAAGACGATAAAAATGGAACTTTCATGCTCCAAAATACGAAAGCCAATCAACAAACCTATTCTTTGTTGTCTTTGGCTGATTTCAAGGGGAAAATCTTCGAATCGCATTTCGATGGGACAATAATGAGTATCAACGGGAAAGAAGTCGCCACACAGTTTGTGGGAAAATTCAACGCCTACAATCTTCTGGCGGTTTACGGCGCAAGCGTTCTGCTGGGACAAAAACCCGACGAGGTTTTGGTCTTGCTCAGTACCCTTCAATCCGTTTCCGGCCGCTTTCAGACTTTTCGCTCACCCGAAAGTTATACGGCCATTGTCGATTATGCACACACGCCCGATGCGCTGACCAATGTCCTGAACGCAATACGGGAAGTCTTGGACAACAAGGGAAATATCATTACCGTAGTCGGTTGCGGCGGAAACCGGGACAAGGGAAAACGGCCGATTATGGCAAAAGAGGCAGCCCGCCTGAGTGATTATGTGATTCTTACCTCCGATAATCCCCGGTTTGAAGAGCCTGATGATATTATCAGGGATATGGCTGAAGGCATGGCGGATGTAGACAACAAGAAATGGCTGAAAATCACCGACCGTAAAGAAGCCATCCGCACGGCTTGTCTGCTGGCGCAAACCGGCGACGTCATCCTGATTGCCGGGAAAGGGCACGAAGACTATCAGGAAGTGAAGGGGGTGAAACATCATTTCGACGACAGGGAAATAGTATTGGAAATTATGAATTATGAATTATAAATTATGTTATATTATTTGTTCAATTACCTTGATAAATTAGATTTTCCCGGAGCCGGAATGTTTCATTACATCTCGTTCCGGTCGGCAATGGCATTGATTTTTTCCTTGGTGATTTCCACGATTATCGGCCGCCGGATTATCGAAAAACTGCAAAAGATGCAAATCGGGGAAACCGTCCGCGATTTGGGTTTGGAAGGTCAGATGAAGAAAATCGGAACCCCTACGATGGGAGGAATCATTATCATTATTGCCATTCTTATTCCGGTTTTGCTGTTCGCCAAATTGACCAATGTTTATATTATCCTGATGCTGATTACGACAATCTGGTTGGGGTGCATCGGTTTTCTGGACGATTACATCAAGGTATTCCGGAAAAACAAGGATGGTTTGAAGGGGAAATTCAAAATTGTGGGACAGGTAGGATTAGGTCTGATTGTCGGATTAACCGTTTACCTGAGTCCGGGCGCTGTGATGCGTGAGAATGTGGAAATCAGAGACCATGACGTGATCACGGATATTGTGTACAGTCCGGAAGTGAAATCGACACAGACCACCATTCCTTTTTTCAAGAACAATAACTTGGATTATCGCAGTTTGGTTGCTTTTATGCCGAGTCACCGGACGGCAGCCACATGGATTGTTTTCGTGATTGTCGCCATTTTCATTGTAACGGCGGTATCCAACGGCGCCAATCTCACCGATGGCTTAGATGGTCTGGCAGCCGGAAGTTCAGCTATTATAGGCGTTTCGTTAGGAATATTGGCTTATGTGTCAAGTAATCTCAAATATGCGGCATACCTGAACATCATGTATATTCCCGGATGCGAAGAGTTGGCCATATTTGCGAGCGCTTTTATCGGCGCCACCATCGGCTTTCTTTGGTACAATGCTTTTCCTGCCCAGGTTTTTATGGGAGATACCGGTTCACTTACTTTGGGCGGTATCATCGCCGTATTTGCAATTATCATACATAAAGAATTGTTATTACCTATTTTATGTGGCGTCTTCCTGGCAGAAAGCCTTTCGGTCATGATGCAGGTTTCGTATTTCAAATTTACCAAGAAGAAATATGGGGCGGGAAAACGCATCTTTAAGATGACGCCTTTGCACCACCATTTTCAGAAGCCGGGACATGCGGGGATAGAAGCGTTGATTCAGAAGCCCTTGATGCCGGTTCCGGAGTCAAAAATCGTTGTCCGCTTCTGGTTGATCGGAATTATTTTAGCAGCTTTGGCGATTGCAACATTGAAAATGCGATAAAAAATTATAGAATGAAAGTTGAACAAACCTATCGTATCGTTATCCTCGGCGCCGGTGAAAGCGGCGTCGGCGCCGCAGTCCTTGCTAAAAAACAGGGTTTTGACGTCTTCGTTTCGGACAGCGCGTCTATAAAAGAGAAATATAAGAAAATTTTGGCAGATTACCAAATTTTTTACGAAGAAAATCAACATTCGGAGGAAAAAATCCTGAATGCCGGTGAAATTGTAAAAAGTCCGGGCATCCCCGACAAGATTGCCATCATCCAAAAGATAAAGGAAAAACACATCCCTGTTATTTCCGAAATCGAATTTGCCGGACGGTACACAAAGGCCAAAAAAATTTGCATCACCGGAAGCAACGGCAAGACAACGACTACCATGCTGACTTATCACATCCTGAAAAATGCCGGATTGAATGTGGGTCTGGCCGGAAATGTAGGCAATAGTTTTGCCTTGCAAGTAGCGGAACATGATTTTGATTACTATGTGATTGAATTGAGCAGCTTCCAATTGGACGGCATGTACGATTTCAAGGCGGATATTGCCGTTTTGTTGAATATCACACCCGACCATTTAGACCGGTATAACTACGAGATGCAGCATTATGTCGATGCCAAGTTGCGGATTATACGAAACCAGACGGTAGCCGATGCATTCATTTTTTGGAACGATGATCCTCTTATCAGGAAAGAAGTCGCCCGATTGCATCCGCAGGCCGGATTATATCCTTTCGCCCGGACAAAGGGAGAGGGGGCGCTTGCTTATACGGAAAATAAACAAATAAGAATAGAAACACTCAATGGTATTTTTATTATGGAAGAAGAATTAGTAGCGTTGACAGGTACGCATAACCTTTACAATTCTTTGGCCGCAGGAATTGCAGCCAAATTATTGGATATCAAGAATGAAGACATCAGGACTTCACTCAGTGACTTCAAAGGGGTAGAACACCGCTTGGAAAAAGTAGCTCACGTGAGAGGCGTAGCCTATATCAACGATTCGAAAGCGACGAATGTCAATTCAACCTGGTATGCTTTGCAAAGTATGAAGACACCGGTAGTCCTTATTGTGGGCGGGACCGACAAAGGAAACGATTACAGGGAAATTGAAGATTTGGTAAAAAACAAATGCCGCGCTTTGATTTTCTTAGGCTTGGATAATACCAAACTGCACGCATTTTTTGACGGGGAAACCGTTCGGACAACCGATGCCCGTTCGATGGGAGAAGCGGTCTCACAGGCATACGAAATAGCGGAGAAAGGAGATACGGTACTGTTATCGCCTTGCTGCGCCAGTTTCGATCTGTTTGAGAATTACGAAGACAGAGGCCGACAGTTTAAAGACTGTGTCAGAAAATTATAATTTTAAAATTCAAATTTTCAGTTTTTAGTTTTTAGTTAATTTTATGGATTTTCTAAATAAAATTTTCAGAGGAGACAGGGTAATCTGGATGATATTTGCATTCCTGTTTACAGTTTCTGTTATTGAGGTTTACAGCGCCTCCAGCACGCTGACTTTCAGAACGGATTACTGGCGGCCGATAATGGAGCACACGTTGTTTCTGTTGGCGGGATTAGGTATCGTTTTATTGGTGCACAGTTTTAAGCCCAAATATTTTTCACTTTTTGCGGTTGCACTTCCTTTTACCTGGTTTCTGTTGATTGCCACCCGGCTTTTCGGAACGGAAGTCAACGGTGCGTTTCGCCGATTCTTGGGTTTTCAGCCATCGGAAATGGCCAAATTGTGCCTGATTACCTGTGTGGCGTTTATCCTGAGTCGGCGAAAGGACGAATCATCGGAAGGCGGCGCTTTCAAATGGATTTGCGTGTTTACTGTTATAACCTGCGCATTGATATTTTTTGATAATTTTTCTACTGCCGTATTACTCTATGGAATCGTCATTTTCATGCTGTTTATCGGACAAATCTCAATAAAAAAAATCGGCCTTTTGTCGCTGGCAACAGTAATTGTACTCGCATTGGTATTGGCAATCAGTTTTAAATTTCCGGATGCGGTAAAAAACACACCGCTCAAACGAGCTTCTACATGGACTGCTCGTTTAAGTGATTACAAGGAAAAAGAGGATATCAAAAGTGGAAATTATGTGATAGACGATGATAATTATCAGGTATCTCATGCAAAAATAGCCTTGGCCAGGGGAGGTATATTCGGCCGGATGCCGGGAAACAGCAGGCAAAGAGACTATCTTCCGCAAGCTTACTCCGATTTTATCTTTGCAATTATCATTGAGGAGTTGGGTTTGGTCGGCGGAATAGCCGTCTTGGCTTTATATGTGTTTTTGTTTATCCGGGCAGGCATTATCGCGGGGCGATGTACGAAGTTGTTTCCAAAATTGTTGGTGATGGGTAGCGCCCTGATGTTGGTGACCCAGGCATTAGCGAATATTGCTGTGGCGGTCGACCTGATACCGGTCACCGGTCAGCCTTTGCCCTTGGTGAGCCGCGGTGGAACTTCCATCCTGATTACCTGCGCCTTCTTTGGCATTATTCTGAGTGTCAGTCGTTATGAAAATCCGAAAGGCATTTTGCGGGAAGAGACAATCGCTGAAGAAATGGAAGCGGAAAAACAGGCTGTCGAAGCGGTAGAAAATTGGTCCGGAGAAGAAACGGGACTTATTGCCGATACATATTGAATTTCAAATATATACACGATATGCAACAGTTAAAGGTAATCATCAGCGGAGGGGGTACGGGAGGACATATTTTCCCGGCTATTTCTATTGCCAATGCCATTAAGGCAAGGCGCCGGGAGGCTGAAATCCTGTTTGTGGGCGCAGAGAACCGGATGGAGATGGAACGTGTTCCCGCTGCCGGTTATCCGATTATCGGATTGCCGGTAGCAGGCTTAGATCGCAAAAATCTCCTGAGAAATATCGGTGTACTTTTCAAGCTAAGTAAAAGTATGCGTCTGGCACGGAAAACCCTGAAGGATTTCAAGCCGGATGTTGTGATTGGCGTGGGCGGTTATGCCAGCGGGCCTACCCTGAAAGCCGCCAACCAAATGGGTATTCCCACTTTGCTACAGGAGCAGAACTCTTTTGCAGGGGTAACCAATAAACTGCTGGCAAAAAAGGCTGCGAAAATCTGTGTCGCTTATGAAGGTATGGAGCGGTTTTTTCCGAAGGAAAGCCTTGTGCTGACCGGTAATCCGGTTCGTGCGGATTTAGTGTGTACGGAAGAAAAACGCAGGGAAGGTTCTGATTTTTTTAATCTCGACCCGGAAAAGAAAACCATTTTAGTGGTAGGCGGAAGCCTTGGCGCCCGGACAATTAACGAAAGCCTGCTCGCTTCCTTGAAAATGATTCAGGAAAGTGATGTGCAATTTATTTGGCAAACAGGAAAATACTATTACCGGGAGATTGCGGATCAATCCCCTGTAAAAGCAAAAAATATCTACATCACGGAATTCATTTCCCGGATGGATTTGGCTTATTCCGTTGCCGATCTGATTATTTCAAGGGCAGGAGCCGGTTCGATTTCGGAATTTTGCATCCTGGGTAAACCGGTGATACTGGTTCCTTCTCCTAATGTAGCGGAAGACCACCAGACGAAAAACGCCCTGGCTTTGGTGCAAAAGGATGCAGCCGTATCAATTCCGGATAAGGAGGCTGCAAAAGAGTTGGTACCCATGGCTTTGAATTTGATTCGCAACGAGGAACGTCTCCGGGAGTTGAGCGGGAATATACTGAAAATGGCTTTGCCGGATGCGGCTGATAAAATTGTTGATGAAATTGAGAGAATAATTAAAAAATGAAGACTGAAAAATGAAGAATGAAGAATTTAAGATGAAAAGTTGGGATTATATATATTTTATTGGTGCGGGTGGTATCGGCATGAGCGCTTTGGTGCGTTATTTTCTATCCAAAGGGAAGAAAGTAGCCGGATATGACCGGGTGGAATCGGAATTAACAAGATTGTTAAATACAGAAGGAGCTGAAATTCATTATGAGGACAATATAGACCTGATTCCTCCGGCATTTAAGGACAAGGAACATACTTTGGTCGTGCTGACTCCGGCAGTTCCAAACGACCATTCCGAATGGGTCTATTTCTGCGATAACGGATTTGAAATACACAAAAGGGCGCAGGTGTTGGGCGAAATCACCCAAACAAACCGAGGGCTGTGTGTTGCCGGAACACATGGAAAAACGACCACATCAAGCATGATCGCCCATTTGCTGAAACAGTCGGCCGTGGATTGCAATGCCTTCCTCGGAGGTATTCTGAAAAATTACGACAGTAATCTTTTGTTGTCCGATAAAAGTGACCTGACGGTGATTGAAGCCGATGAATACGACCGTTCATTTCATTGGTTGACTCCCTATATGGCCGTGATTACATCGGTGGCGCCCGACCATTTGGATATTTACGGGACACCCGAAGCTTACCGGGAAAGTTTCCGGTATTTCACCTCTTTGATTCGGGAAAACGGCGTTTTGCTGATGGAAGCCGGTGTAGCTATCCAACCGGAATTGCAGAAAGGCGTGAAACTTTATCGTTACGCGCATGGGACTGAGGGGCATACCCTAAAGGGCACAGGCGTCCGCAATGAAACAGCCGCATCCTCCTCCTTGGGAGCCGGTCGGGGTGAGGTAGATTTCCAAGCCGAAAATATCCGCATCGGCAAGGGAGAAATTTACTTCGATTTTGTTACGCCCGAAAAGACCATTCGCGACATTCATTTGGGCGTACCCGTGAAAATCAATATTGTAAACAGCGTGGCGGCTATGGCAATCGCTTACCTGAACGGTGTTTCGGAGGAAGAGTTGCGCACGGGAATGGCTTCTTTCCAAGGGGCAAAACGGCGTTTCGATTTCCATATCAAACGGGACGATTTGGTTTTGGTGGACGATTATGCGCATCACCCGGAAGAATTGGCGGCAAGCATCTCTTCCGTCAAAGAATTGTACCCTGATAAAAAGTTGACTGTTGTCTTTCAACCCCATCTTTATTCCCGTACCAAAGACTTTTACAAGGAGTTTGCCGAATCCCTTTCATTGGCCGACGAAGTGATACTGATTCCGATTTATCCGGCGCGGGAAACGCCTATTCCGGGTGTTTCTTCGCAGATGATTCTTGATTTGCTGACTATTCCGGAGAAACATTTGTACACCAAAGCGGAATTGTTGGAAAAAATCGGGGATGGGCGGCGCGAAGTCATACTGATTGCAGGTGCGGGAGATATTGAACTGTTGGTAACGCCTGTTAAGGAAATATTGTTAAAGCAACAATAAAAAGTACACATCATGTTAAAGAAAATAGGTATCACATTGGGAATCATTTTAATAGCGGCATATATGGTTTTTGCCGTTGTTTACCTGAATCCGCATGCCGAAAAGAATACAGTTTGCGAAATAGTGCAAGTGAGTGTGGCGGATACCTTGGAAAGACATTACATGACAGAGGCCGAAATAAGACGAATGTTACAAAATGCAGGTTTATCGCCTGTCGGTAAGCGTATTTCCGAAATCAATACGACTGCTATTGAGGACAAATTAGCAGAAAACCGGTTGATCAAGCGGGCGGAGTGTTATAAAACAATTGAAGGGACAGTAAAGATAAAAGTTTACCAACGGATACCGGTTTTACGGGTATTTTCGCCCAATGGAACTTATTACATTGACAATGAAGGGGAACAAATGCCTGTACCCCGGAATTTTGCGGCTTATGTGCCCGTAGCAGGCGGCGCTATTGAAAGCAAATATGCACGAACCCAGCTATATGAATTCGCCTTGTTCTTGCACAAAGACAAGTTTTGGAATGCCCAGATTGAACAGATATATGTCACGCCGAACGGCGACGTGGAATTGACCCCTACAGTAGGCAATCATCAGATTATTTTGGGGAAAATAGCCGATTATAAAGAAAATTTAGATAAATTGCGCCTGTTTTACGAGAAAGGTTTGAACAAAGTCGGATGGAATCGCTATTCGCTTATTAACCTGAAATTTAAAAATCAGGTCGTTTGTACAAAAAGAGAGAAAGAATAAAATAAACAAGATATGGAAAAAGTAATTGTAGCATTGGATTTGGGAACAGCTAAGATAATCGCCATGGTGGCCAAAAAAGGATGGAATGATGTGTTGTCAATTCAGTATGCGGAGACGATCAATTCAGGAACAGCTTTTCGGAGAGGCTCGGTTTATAATATGAAAAGTGTTTCCGAAAAAATTTCCGGCCTTATTGGAAAATTGAATTCCCGATTGGCCGCAGAGAATTATTCGATAGAGAAAATATACCTTGGCGTAGGCGGTCAAGCGCTTCATACAGAAGTACACAGCATAAAAAAAGAGGTGGAAGGAGGAGTTGTAGGCCGGGACTTGTTAAAATCCATAGATGAAGAAATCGACAAAGATCCGGAGAGCAGTCTGATACGGAAGAAATTCCGGCCGGAATACTATTTAGACGGTCAGATGGAACCGAATCCTTCAGGCGCCCAAGGCGCTGTTATTGAAGCGAAGTTTTCTTTGGTTATGGGCGACCGTCCTTTGGCCGGCTTGCGGGAAGCTATTGAGAAAGATGCCAAGATTCCGGTTGCGGATATTTTTGTTTCTCCCTTGGCAACTGCCGAAGCGGTTCTTACGAAAGAAGAAAAAGAGAAGGGTTGCGCGCTGATTGAATTTGGAGCAGCGCTTACGTATGTTTCCATTTACAAAGAAAATACCTTGAAACATTTGGTAACGATTCCCATAGGAGGAACGGCTATTACCAAAGACATGGTCAGTCTCAATTTTCCGGAAAAAGAGGCTGAGGTGTATAAGTGTAATCACGGCACTACTTTGATTGAATCGGATTACGAAGAAAATACCGGCAAGCAAACGGGAGAAGATGAAATGCTACGATTAAACAGGGTGATAGAAGCGCGGGTCAATGAAATTTTGGACAATGTAATTGAACAAATCTACCGTTCCGGATATGAACAAGTTGTAAGGAGTTTTGTTATCACCGGAGGCGGCGCTTCTTTGCGGGGTTTACTCGAAATAATCCGGCGCAAAACAAGAAAAGAAGTCCGCTTGGGACTTGCCCTGAAAACCTTGGTCAATCAGGCGCCGGAATGGAGTCAGCAACCGGCCAATTCCTGTGTTATCGGATTGTTGGCGCTTGGAAAAGAGAATTGTCTGAAGACTAAAGAAATCACAAAAGTGTCTTTGTTTCCAGAGGATGGGAATAGCACCCCAATAAAAAAAGAAATAAAAAAGCCGGACGAAAAGGGCAGAAAGAACAATTCAGATGGGGAAACGATAAAAGGTCCAGTAAAAAAGTCAAATTTTTGGGGAAGCATTTTTGATAAAGTGACTGAAGAATTGTTTAATCCGGAAGGAACCGGTTCTAAAGAAGAAACAGCAAAAACACCCGAAGAAAAAACAGCAGAAAAAAACGAACAAATACAATAGTATCATGGAAGAAGAAATTTTAAAACCGGAAATAGAAGAATTGTTGAATTTTGATTTTTCTACCGAAAAGCCCTCAATTATCAAGGTAATCGGTGTGGGCGGCGGTGGCGGAAATGCGGTTACACACATGTACAAGGAAGGCATCAGGGATGTTAATTTTGTACTTTGTAATACCGATATTCAGGCATTGCTGAAAAGTGAAGTGCCCGTAAAACTACAATTGGGCAAAGAAATTACCAAGGGATTAGGTTCCGGTAACAGACCTGACATTGCGGAAAAAGCAGCTTTGGAAAGTACGGAAGAAATCCGATCCTTGCTCAGCGATGGCACAAAAATGGTGTTTGTCACTGCCGGAATGGGCGGAGGTACCGGCACAGGAGCCGCTCCGATTGTAGCCGAAATTGCCAAAAGCTTGGATATCCTGACTATCGGTATCGTGACCATTCCGTTTCTGTTTGAAAAGGAAAACAAAATCATTCAGGCCTTGAACGGCGTGGAGAAGATGAGCAGGAGTGTGGACGCCCTGTTGGTGATCAACAATGAAAAATTGCGGGAAGTGTATCCCGATTTGCACATATACAATGCTTTTAAAAAAGCCGATGATACTTTATTGGTTGCCGCTCAAAGCATTGCGGAAATCATCACCTTGCCGGGACATGTAAATCTCGACTTCGCCGATGTAAATACCACCCTGAAAGCAGGCGGTGTAGCCGTGATGAGCAGCGGATGGGGAGAGGGGGAATGTCGGCTTACAAAAGCCATAGAAAGCGCCTTAAATTCGCCTTTGTTGAACAACAATGATATTTTCAATGCGAAAAAAATCCTGCTGAATATCTATTCTTCCGAAAATAATCCGATTATGATGGAAGAAATGAGCGAGTTGCATGCGTTTATGTCTAAATTTTCGAAAGACATTGAAGTCATCTGGGGCGCCGCCGCCGACGACAGCTTGGAAGAGAAGGCGAAAATCACAATTCTTGCCACCGGATTCAGTATTGATACCATCCCGATGATGACGGACAAAAAACGTTTCGAATGGGAACGCATGACGGCCGAAGAGCGCGCTGACCAGGAAGCCAAAGAATCAGCCGCCGAAGAAACGAAGGAAAAAAATACCCGTTCGATTATCCGCTATTATGGAGAAAAAGGACTACAGGTTTTAATCGGAATCGAACAGCCTCAGCCTTATATCTTTACTTTTGAGCAGTTGAACGATAATGACATTATTGAGGAAGTGCTAAACACCCCGGCTTATAAGCGAGATTCAAAAAAAATCACTAAATTAGCAGCGGAAAAACGAGCGCAACTGTCGATTTTCTGAAAAACTAAGGTTATTAATTTAAAAAAATATTTTATTATGGCATTATTTGATACCGTCAGCAATGACATCAAGGCCGCAATGTTGGCCAAAGATAAAATCCGCTTGGAAGCTTTGCGCGGAGTGAAAAAAGAGTTTCTGGAAGCAAAAACGGCTAAGGGCGCCAGTGGTGATTTGACCGATGAAGCAGCTGTAAAAATCCTGCAAAAAATGGTTAAACAGCGCAAAGACAGCGCAACCATCTATCAGGAACAGAACCGTCCGGAATTAGCCGAAAAAGAATTAGCCGAAGTAGTCGTCTTGGAAGAATATCTTCCCAAGCAACTGTCGCCGGAAGAATTGGAAAAAACAATCCGGGAAATCATCGCCTCGACAGGCGCTACCTCTGCCAAAGACATGGGCAAAGTAATGGGCGCAGCTACAAAAGCATTGGCTGGAAAAGCCGAAGGCCGGTTGATTTCGGAAACCGTGAAGCGGTTGCTGGGCTGAAAAAAGAACATCCTGAAAACGAAAAAGAGGAAAAACAGGGTAAACGATTGGTTGTCAATAGTGATTGTCTTCGGTTGTCGAAAAGCCGATTGAGATGCCAAAGCATACGAAAGTTACATCAGACCGCAAGTCCTGATTTATCTTTGAGTTCAGTATTCGGGCTTTTAGATACTGCATTGTCCGGCGATGATTACGAAGCGGAATCGTTTACCAATCAGCAGGAATATGAGGACTTACATGAAGCGTAAGGCACAAACCCTGATTGTTCAACAGTTTCTCTTCCTTGTCGAAAATTTGGTCGGTATTGACGAGCGATTTCAGGTCTTTGCCTATCTCGCTCAATTTTTTGGATATAAAGCAAGTTTCGAGAGGTGGCAGTGGTTTGCGCCGAGTTGCGTCGGTTAGGTAGGACAAAAGGTATATTTTTAACGTTTACCTCCATCTCCTCAAGCGGTATTTCGCAGTCAAAAAAATGTTTTTGAATTATATACAGGGCTTCTTGTGGTAAAAACAAGAAAAAGGACTATCTTTGTAAGTCGAAGTTTTTAATTATTAAGATGTACATAGATAAAGTCAAATATATGTTTTCAGGTCATGAATCCTTTTATTGCAAGTCGCTTTGGCTGAAGAAAGGATATGATTTTGTGTCGGAAAACAAGGATTTCAACGACCCTGATGCTGTTGTTGAATTGGGTGTAGGAAAAAATATGGTCGCTTCTATTCGTTATTGGTTGAGGGCTTTTGGTCTAATAGAAGATGGTCATTCTACAGACATTGCCAACTATATTTTCAACAATGATAACGGAAAAGACCCATACATAGAGGATTTAGGTACATTGTGGCTGTTGCATTATTTGTTGATAAAGACCGAATTGGCAAGCATTTACAAACTTTTCTTTGTTGATTTTCACAAGGAGAAAAGTAATGAATTTAATCGTGAACAACTGTTGAATTTTTTGAGGCGCAAGAGTTTTGAAACCGATTATTCCAATCTGTATAATGAAAATACAGTCAAAAGAGATATTGGCGTGTTACTTCAAAACTATACAATTCCCGAACAAGGCAAGCCTAACGAGGATTTTTCCGCCTTGCTGATAAACCTCAATTTAATTCGCCAAGTAGATAGCAAAACCTATTATTTTAATATGAAAGGCAAAAATGAACTAACATCTGAAATTCTTTTGTATGCTATCCTTGATTGGAAAGGAAAAGACAAATCCAT